>NZ_JABBOU010000012.1 GCF_018853465.1 Acidithiobacillus montserratensis | reverse complement strand
ATTCTGGAAAATCGTGCAAACTGCCCACGATCCGCCAGAATCATTGCCCACCATCGCCCAGAATCACCGCCCACGATCATTCAGAATGACTGCCCACGATGGGCCAGAATACGCAAAAAAGCATCATCGCTGGGCATGAAATTAAATATTTCGTGCCCAGATTGGTGTTCCAAAACCCATCTGCCCCCACCATTAATTGCATCATTATCGGACGGTCCTTGGTAGTAATTCATCCAACCAGTCCTGCATAGAAGTATTCGCATCACCCACCCCCGTTATGCAACCTGTAACATCTTATTCCACCACCACCGCCGTCCCATACGCTGTTACCTCATTCATGGCCTGCCCTGCCCGGCATCAAGCTTACCGGAATAAAACCGCATCCCCAGGACGGCGTTCGCCCCAAGGGATCGGGCATGCTCGGCCAGTTGTTCCAGGGCATCATCACGGGTCCGGGCAATCATTTTGAGATACCCAGCCTGCTTGCCGCCAAAGACGGCGCGGACACCACCCGGGAAATTGCCGACGATGTTGCGGGATCGGACACCCGTACCGTAGACCGGCCCAAGCACCTGGATGACCCGCATACCGGGGCAGTCGTTGATGGTGAGGATGAGGACAGGGCTTTGTTCCGTGGTCATGGAATCAGTATGCTTGACGATTTATCGGTCAGCAATCTGCACCAGCTTCAACCCACACCCCCTCACCGCGTCCACCAGGGCTTTACCGACCCAGGAAACAGATCAAGAAATAAGGGCGCTACCCCAACAGCTTCGCCAGATCCTCAGCCCGCAGGTGAGTATATCGTTTGAGCATCTGCAAGGTCTTGTGGCCGGTAATGGCCGCTACCTGCATGGGGTTCAGGCCCTTCTCGAAAAGGCGACTGGTGGCCTCGTGGCGCAAATCGTGAAAGGTCAGGCCCTCGATACCCGCCCGTTTGCAGGCCCGCACAAAAGCTTGATGAATGCCTTCATAGGTGGTGCCGAACACTTTGCCATCCATGGACCGGGGCAGGGCTTCCAGTGTGGCTACCGCGCGTGTGGATAGGGGCACGGTGCGGGCGTCGCCGTTCTTGGTCTTGGGCAGGTGCGCCGTGCGCTTTTTCAGATCCACGTCCGCCCATTGCAGCCCCAGCGTTTTTTGTGGGCGAACCCCTGTTGTTGTATCCGCCGTGCCAAAACTTTCTAATATCTCGCCCGCCCGCATGGCCGTTTCGATGGCGAGGATGACGGCAGGACGCAGCCAAAGATTCTTGGAATTTGCACACTCAGCCAAGAGGCGGGCTTCCTCGTCGTCAATCAAACGGCGATCTCGTGCGGACGGCAGGGACGGCTGTTTTACCATGACGGTCGGTATACCGCCGGGCAGAGCGATCCCCCATTCCATGGTCGCCATCTTCAATGCGCGTTGCAGCAAGCCCAACTCATGCTTGACGGTCTGGGCGCTGACCAGGCGTCCCGTCTTTTCACTGATCGTTGATAGTCGCTTGTCTCTGTATTTTGCGATCATGGATGAATTGAGCGCGGCCAGAGAATACGTGCCAAGCCCTACTTGCAACGCCTTGATCCTTGATTGTTCCCGATAGCCGCCTTTCAGCGTCGGCAGCACTTCGCGCGAGTAGCGATCCAGCAACTCTTTCAGTGTCGTTTGCTCTGACTCGGTACGCTGGACGAACACGCCGCGTAGCATCTCTGATTCCGTGACCGTGGCCCATTGCGTAGCTTCGGCTTTGCTGCGAAACGTCTTGACCTGTAGTGGAAACCCCTTGCGCTTGATTTGGGCCTGCCAGCCAATAGTAATGCCATCCTGATCTTCTCGTGAGCGAATTGTCGCCATTTTGCTATCCTCGTTTTCGATTCAGGTATGGCGCTAGGGTGGCATAAATTCATCGCGGCATCAATCTAAAAACATAATCCATTGTTTTTTTATGGTGCGCCTGAAGGGACTCGAACCCCTGACCTACGGCTTAGAAGGCCGTTGCTCTATCCAGTTGAGCTACAGGCGCATGAATGAGCAGATGCTTGTATCAGCCCATCTATTGTAAAGTAGGCATCAACATCAGGGAAGGGTAGGTTTGATGGAATGATGTCACGTTATCCAAAGTCATACATGATTCCTGCGGAGATATAAATGGATAAATGCTTCATTCTGGAAAGCGAGTTCGCGCCCCAGGGCGACCAGCCAGAGGCGATTCGCCAGCTGGTTCAAGGGCTGACCGAAGGAGAGTTTTTTCAGACCCTGCTGGGGGTGACGGGCTCCGGGAAAACCTTTACGGTCGCCAATGTCATTGCCGCCACCCAGCGTCCGGCCATCATCATGGCGCCCAACAAGACCCTGGCGGCACAGCTTTATGCGGAGATGCGCGCTTTTTTTCCACACAATGCGGTGGAATATTTCGTCAGCTATTACGATTATTACCAGCCCGAAGCCTATGTGCCGTCTTCCGATACCTTTATTGAAAAAGACGCGTCCATTAATGATCACATCGAGCAGATGCGCCTTTCTGCAACTAAGGCGCTGCTGGAAAGACCGGATGTCATTATCGTAGCCACCGTTTCTGCCATCTATGGGTTGGGTGATCCCGCTTCCTACCATGGCATGATTTTGCATTTGCGGGAATCCGACACCATGGACCAGCGTGCCATTCTCCAACGCCTCGCAGAAATGCAGTATTCTCGCAATCCTCTGGAATTGAAGCGCGGTACTTTTCGCGTCAACGGTGACGTCATTGATATCTGGCCCGCCGAAAGTGAAGACGAAGCGGTGCGGGTAGAATTATTCGGGGATGAAATCGAGCGGGTGTCCCTTTTTGACCCGCTCACCGGTAAAACCATCGTCCGTCTGCCGCGTTACACCATTTACCCCAAAAGTCACTATGTGACACCCCGCGAGACGATTCTGGAAGCTCTGGAAAGTATCAAGGAGGAACTGCGCGAGCGTCTGGAAGATTTACGTAAAGCCGACAAGCTCGTAGAAGCTCAGCGCCTGGAGCAGCGTACCCGTTTTGACCTGGAAATGATGGCCGAACTGGGCTACTGCTCCGGGATTGAAAATTATTCCCGTTACCTGTCGGGGCGGGCACCGGGACAACCACCGCCGACCCTGATGGATTACCTGCCGGCCAATGCACTGCTGTTTATTGATGAATCCCATGTCACCGTGCCCCAGTTCGGGGGGATGTACAAGGGCGACCGTTCACGCAAGGAAACCCTGGTGGAATATGGTTTTCGCCTACCCTCTGCCCTGGATAACCGACCCTTGATGTTTCCCGAGTTTGAGGCTTTGATGCCCCAGACAGTGATGATTTCCGCTACTCCAGGCCCCTATGAGATGACCCATTCCGGGCAGGTCGTCGAGCAGGTAGTGCGTCCTACCGGGTTGGTGGATCCGGAAGTGGAGGTGCGTCCGGCCAAGGGTCAGGTAGATGATCTGATCAGTGAAATCCAGGTCGTGATTCGGAGTGGTTGGCGGATTCTGGTAACGACGCTGACCAAGCGCATGGCCGAAGACTTGACCGATTATTTACATGATCTAGGGATTAAATGCCGTTACTTGCACTCGGATATTGAAACCGTCGAACGGGTGGAAATTATTCGTGATCTGCGTGCGGGCGTTTTTGATGTGCTCATCGGCATCAACCTCTTGCGCGAGGGGTTGGATATGCCGGAAGTGGCGCTGGTCGCCATTCTCGATGCCGACAAGGAGGGCTTTTTGCGCTCGGAGCGGTCGCTGATCCAGACCATCGGCCGGGCCGCACGCAATCTGCACGGACGAGCCATCTTATATGCGGACCAGGTAACCAAATCTATGGCCGCCGCCATGCGGGAAACCGATCGTCGCCGTGAAAAGCAGGTGCAATTCAATCAGGCCCACCACATTACCCCCAAGGGAATTGTGAAGCCGGTCGCGGATATCATCGAGGGGGTTTATCGGCGTAACGCTCAACCTGCCGCGAAAGTGGCCGAAAAAAACAGCAGCTATCACCTGCTCAATGATCCGAAAGCGGTGGCTAAAAAAATCAAGGAACTGGAAGAAAATATGTACCGCCATGCGCGTAACCTGGAGTTTGAGCAGGCGGCAGCATTACGGGACGAGATCAAAAAGCTGGAAAAACACCTGTTGGGTACCGACCTGGAGGTCTCCCTGGCGGAAGATTAACTCCAGGCAGATACTTTCCATACTGTTCAGATGGTTGGTGCAGTACCTGGAACCAGAAAAATCGGCTCCTGATCGGCGGGCATTTCCGCCAGCTCGGCATCACTCAGGCGGGCGTAAATCTCCAGATTATAACCCGTAGGATCACGCAGCCAGAGTTCATGCAGCGGTGTGCCGCGCCAGGTGGTGCGGGGTGCTTTGACGATTTCAGCGCCGGCTACCAAAGCACGATGATAACTTTCAATCACCGCCTCCCGGTCCTTAACCCCCAGACCCACATGGTACAAACTATAGGTGTCGAGGGGCTCATCCCGATCATTGACCAGAATGACCAGATTCAAACATAAATGCGGCACAATGAAGGTGCTGAAGCGCGCTGTACTCTGCTTGGGAGCGACGCCCAGAAATTGCGTGTAGAATCGAGTGCTGATGGCCAGATCGGCAACCCGGAAGCTGAGGTGAAATTCCCGGGCTGTCGGAATCATGACCGGATTGTCTTCAAATGTGGTCGTCATTGGGCTTCCAGTTTCCCGATACGTTCCAGCTCCTGCTTTAATTGTGCAGGATCTTTTTCGAGCAGTTCGGCCACGGGCAATTTCAGCAAGGCTTCAATGCGGGTTCGGAGAATGCGGTAGGCCGTTTGAAAAGCTGCGTCAATTTCTGCTTCAGTGCCGGTGGCTTTCGCCGGGTCGTCCACGCCCCAATGGGCGCGCAGGGCCGGCCCCAGATAGGCAGGGCAGGCTTCCCCGGCAGCACTGGCACATACGGTGATGACAATATCTGGGGTGCTCTGGAGGTCATCCCAGGACTTGCTGCGCAGACCTTCCGTGGCAAAACCTTCCTGCTGCAGGAGCTGGATGGAGCGCGGGTGGACGTAACCGGCAGGATGGCTGCCCGCACTCGTCGCATGGAGGCGAGCATCTGCCAGTCCATTGAGGGTGACTTCCGCGAGAATGGATCTGCAGGAGTTACCGGTACACAGAAACAGGATTTCAGGAGTCTTCATGAACGCATTCCTCTTCAAGGGGTTGATCTGCAGGTTGGGGTTGGGAACAGTTTCGGGTACCACGACAACAATTTTCTGTCAGATAGGCGACCAATCCCCGCACCACGGGCATGTCTGCACGGTAACGCTGATAGCGACCCTCCCGTTGTACTGTCACCAGGCCTGCATGTTGCAGGCTTTTCAGGTGAAAAGAGATACCGTTGTGAGGTTGATCCAGATGCTCGGCAATCTCCCCGGAAACCAGTCCTGTGGGCTCCTGCTCCACCAGAAGACGAAAAATTTCCAGACGCACCGGAGAGGCCAGTGATTCCAGCTGATGAATGATATTTTCTGATTCTTTTGAGATTTCCATTATTCAATCCACGAATATTTCTTGTAGTATTGACAAATATTCTTGCCTCGTCAAGACTGGCGTCAATTTCAACACTGCGGAGTATGTCACCATGCTGGCCATTATCATCTTTCTCGTGACCCTGATTCTGGTCATCTGGCAACCCAAGGGGCTGAGCATTGGCTGGAGTGCCATGGGTGGAGCAGTGGTGGCGCTGGCGACGGGAGTCATCACCTGGTCCGATATCCCCATTGTCTGGCATATTGTCTGGGATGCGACTTTTACCTTTGTGGCCCTGATTATTATTTCCCTGATTCTTGATGAAGCCGGATTTTTCCACTGGGCGGCCCTGCATGTGGCTCGTTGGGGGGGCGGGCAGGGGCGACTGCTGTTTGTGCTGATTGTGTTGTTGGGAGCCTGCATCGCTGCGGTATTTGCCAATGATGGTGTGGCATTATTATTGACCCCGATTGTCATGGCGATTTTGCTGCGTCTGGATTTTTCTCCGACGGCGACTTTTGCTTTTATTATTGCAACCGGATTTGTCGCAGATACCACCAGTTTACCTTTGATGATTTCCAATTTGGTGAATATCGTCAGCGCCAACTATTTTAACATCACCTTTTCCCGCTATGCGGCGGTCATGGTCCCTGTAGATATGGTGGCCTTGCTGACCACTTTGGCTGTGCTCTGGTTGTATTTCCGGCGCAGCCTGCCGGGCAGTTATCCTACGGCACATTTGCCGACCCCCGCCTCAGTCATTAAAGACCCTGTAGTTTTTCGTGCCAGTTTCCCGGTGCTGGTTTTGTTGCTGGTGGCTTATTTTGTGACGGCACGCTGGAATGTGCCGGTCTCTGTGGTCACTGGTACCGGGGCGCTGATCATGTTGGCGCTGGCTGGCCGCTGGTTTCAGGGTGGACGAGGCGCGAAAATCCCGGTGCGCAAGGTGCTGCATGGTGCGCCTTGGGCCATTGTGGTTTTCAGTCTGGGCATGTATCTGGTGGTCTATGGTTTGCGGAATGCTGGCCTGACCCATTATGTGACCATCGCCCTGCATGATTTCGCCCAGCATGGTCCCGTGGTGGCGGCTTTGGGTACAGGTTTTATGGCAGCACTGCTGTCTTCCATCATGAACAACATGCCTGCGGTGTTGGTGGGTGCGCTGGCGATCCATCATCTGCCCGCCACGGCAGACCCCATGCTGCGGCAAATCATGATTTACGCAAACATCATCGGTTGTGATCTGGGGCCGAAATTTACCCCTATCGGGAGTCTCGCGACCTTGCTCTGGTTGCATGTACTCAGTCGCAAAGGCGTGACCGTTGGCTGGGGGCAGTATATGAAAACCGGTTTACTCATCACCCCGCCGGTATTGTTCCTGACCCTGCTGATGCTGGCCTGGTGGCTGCCGCACATATAGCCGGAGATGCATCTGCCATGTCGACAGCTTGACGTGGGGAACATCATTTCCTACAATTTATACCAACCAGACGGTATGTAAAAACAGGAGATGATGATGCAGCTCAATACCGATTGGTCTCAATCTATTGTTTTGTACACTCCGGAGCTACCCTGGCAGGGTTCACCGGCGGAGGGCATTGAGCGACGTTTGCTGGAGCGCGATGGCGCAGAGCAGGCCCGGGCGACTTCTGTGGTGCGTTATGCGGCGGGTGCCCATTTCCCCGAACACACCCATCCTCTCGGTGAAGAAATTTTTGTGCTGGTGGGGACATTTTCTGACAGCACCGGAAGCTATGGTCCTGGAACCTATATTCGCAACCCGCCAGGCTCTGCCCATGCACCCTATTCACAAGAAGGTTGTATCCTTTTTGTAAAGTTACGTCATTTCAATCCTCGGGATCTGCAGGCGGTACGCATCAATATGGCGGAAGCACGTTGGTCTCCCGGACTGGTAGATGGGCTGACGGTGTTACCCCTGGCCGATTTTGAAGGCGAACATACGGCCCTGGTACGCTGGCAGCCGGAAACTTATTTTCAGCCTCATCGCCATTATGGCGGTGAAGAAATCCTGGTTTTGGAAGGGATATTTGCCGATGAGCACGGGCAGTATCCCGCCGGAACCTGGATGCGCAGCCCTCACGGCAGTCAACATCAACCTTTCAGCAAGGAAGGTTGTCTGATACTGGTCAAAACCGGGCACCTGCCTCTTCCGGAGGATGCCTCTCAAGTACACACGAACAAGGAGATAGTATGATAAAAGCTTACGCAGCCCAATCTTCCACCAGCCCTTTGGCCCCCCACGAAATTGAAAGGCGTGAGCCTGGTCCGGAAGATATCAAAATAGAGATTCTGTATTGTGGGGTTTGTCATTCGGATCTCCACACGGCCCGCAATGAATGGCATAACACCCTTTATCCATCGGTTCCCGGTCACGAAATTGTCGGCAAGGTGGTGGCCGTTGGTGATCAGGTCAAAAACTTCAAGGTAGGAGACTATGCCGGCGTAGGATGTATGGTCGACAGTTGTGGTCATTGCAGCTCCTGCCACGATGGCGATGAACAATATTGCGAAAACGGTTTTACCGGCACCTACAACGGTCCCATGTTCGGCGGGGAAAATACCTATGGTGGTTATTCCCAAAGCATTGTCGTCAAGGAATCTTTTGTACTGAAAGTCCGGCACGAAGCCAAGGATCTCGCCAGTGTGGCACCGCTGCTCTGTGCCGGCATCACCACCTACTCCCCTCTGCGCCACTGGAAGGTCGGCCCGGGCAAAAAAGTCGGTATTGTCGGTCTGGGAGGCTTGGGTCACATGGGGGTCAAACTGGCCCACGCCATGGGCGCTCATGTCGTACTGTTTACCACTTCACCCGGCAAGGTCGAAGATGGCAAGCGATTGGGTGCAGATGAGGTCTGTATATCCACCGATCCCGAGCAGATGGCAAAACATGCCAATAGTTTTGATTTTATTCTCAATACCGTCGCGGCTTCTCATGATCTTGATGCTTTCCTCAGCCTTTTGCAGCGGGATGGCACCATGACCCTGGTGGGGGTACCTGCTGAACCCCATCCCTCTCCAGCTGTGTTCAACCTCATTGCCAAACGTCGGCAACTGGCGGGTTCATTGATTGGTGGCATTCAGGAAACCCAGGAAATGCTGGATTTTTGTGCGGAACATGGGATTGGTTCAGACATTGAAATGATCCCCATGGACTACATCAATACCGCCTACGAACGGATGCTGAAAAGTGACGTGAAATACCGTTTTGTCATTGATATGGCTACCTTGCAGTAGTCAGTTTCCTCACTGGTAACACCCGGGCGGTGGATGTTTGCCATACTCCGGTCAAACTGTTTTCATCTCCCTGCCCGGGTAATTCTTCGCGTTGTGCCGTAGGCCCGAATTGGCTACCATGCACTGCATCAAGCGCGTGCACTTCGAGACCTATGAGCAAATACATTTTCGTGACAGGTGGTGTGGTTTCTTCGTTGGGCAAAGGTGCAGCCGGCGCGGCTCTGGCTGCATTGCTGGAGGCACGCGGCCTCAAGGTGACCATGCTGAAGCTGGATCCATATATCAATGTGGATCCGGGAACCATGAGCCCCTTTCAACACGGCGAAGTATTTGTCACTGCCGATGGTGCTGAAACCGACCTGGATTTAGGACATTACGAGCGCTTCATCTCGACCCGCATGACCAAGCGGAACAATTTCACCACGGGTCTGGTGTATCAGACGGTCATTGAAAAAGAGCGGCGCGGAGATTATCTGGGGAGAACCGTCCAGGTCATTCCCCATGTTACCGATGAAATCAAGCGCCGTATTCGGATTGGTGCGGATGATGCGGATGTGGCTCTGGTGGAAATCGGTGGAACCGTGGGTGACATTGAGTCCCAGCCCTTTCTCGAAGCGATCCGGCAGATGGCCGTAGAGGAGGGACGCGGAAATACCCTCTTCATGCATCTGACCCTGGTTCCCTATCTGCCTTCTGCGGGTGAAATGAAAACCAAGCCGACCCAGCACTCGGTGCGGGAATTGCGGGCCATTGGTATTCAGCCGGATGTGTTGTTATGTCGCGCTGATCGTCCCATTCCCGAAGATCATCGCGCCAAAATCGCCCTGTTTTCCAATCTCACCGAAAAGGCGGTGATTTCCGCCATTGATACGGACAGCATTTATCGTCTGCCTTTGTTGTTCCATGATCAGGGACTGGATGATCTGGTTTTACAGGATCTTGGCTTACAGGCGCCCGCGCCCGATCTCGGGGTATGGCAAGGTATCATTCATGCCCTGGAAAATCCTCGGGGCGAGGTGGTCATTGCCCTGGTGGGTAAATATGTCGGCCTGACCGAATCCTACAAATCTCTGGCGGAAGCCTTGTTGCACGCCGGGTTGCGAATGCGGCGCAAAGTACGCTTTTTGTATGTGGATGCCGAAGACATTGAAACCCGGGGCACGGCCATGCTGAATGATGCCGATGCCGTACTGGTTCCGGGAGGTTTCGGTGGCCGGGGTACGGAGGGAAAAATTACGGCTATTCGCTATGCCCGGGAAAACAAGGTGCCCTATCTGGGTATCTGTTTAGGGATGCAGTTGGCCGTGGTGGAGTTCGCTCGCCACTGCGCGGGGCTGAGCCATGCCAACAGCTCAGAGCTGGATCCGGAAACTCCCGATCCGGTGATCACCCTGATGACCGAATGGTCGGACCCCGAAGGTCACACGGCGTATCGGGAAGAGGGCGGCAACTTGGGCGGGACGATGCGTCTGGGCGAGCAGGAATGCACCCTGCAGCCCGGTACCCTGGTAGCCAGGGCCTATGCTCAGACGGCTATTTATGAACGCCATCGCCATCGCTTCGAGTTTAATAACCGTTACCGCGCGCCTCTGGCTGCGGCAGGTTTGCAATATACCGGTTTTTCAGCGGATGGCGCCCTGGTGGAAGTGGTGGAGTTGGGCGATCATCCCTGGTTTCTGGGTTGCCAGTTTCATCCGGAATTTACCAGTAACCCGCGCCAGGGGCATCCCTTGTTTGATGCCTTCATGAAGGCGGCTGTAGCTCAAAGGGAGCATCAGGCATGAAACTCTGCAGTTTTGAAGTGGGGCTGGATCATCCTTTTTTTCTGATTGCCGGTCCCTGCGCCATTGAAAGTGAGACACTGGCTTTGCAGACGGCAGAAAATCTGCGGGATATTTGTGAGCGTCTGGAAATTCCCTTCATTTATAAAAGTTCCTATGACAAGGCCAATCGCTCATCCGGAAAAAGCTTTCGCGGTCCCGGCATGGAAGAAGGCCTGCGTATTCTCGAAAAGGTGCGCCAGGAATTAGGGGTGCCGGTCATTACGGATGTCCATGAAAAAGAACACGTTCAAGCGGTAGCCGAAGTGGTGGATGTGTTGCAGACCCCCGCTTTTTTGTGCCGGCAGACGGATTTCATTCAGGCAGTGGCAGCTACCGGTAAGCCGGTCAATATAAAAAAAGGGCAGTTCCTGGCGCCCTGGGATATGCTTCACGTCGCTGATAAGGCCCGGGCGACGGGTAATACGCAGATCATGGTCTGTGAACGTGGCGCCTCTTTCGGCTACAACAATCTGGTTTCGGATATGCGCTCTCTGGCGGTGATGCGCCAGACCGGTTGTCCGGTGGTTTTTGATGCCACCCATTCGGTGCAGCTGCCGGGCGGGCAGGGGGATCGTTCGGGTGGGCAGCGGGAGTTTGTGCCAGTGCTGGCCAGAGCTGCTGTCGCCGCCGGTATTTCCGGACTGTTCATGGAAACACACCCCCGTCCTGCTGAAGCGCTTTCCGATGGACCTAACGCCTGGCCGCTGGAACATATGGAAAATCTGCTACGGACCCTCAAACATATTGACCAGTTGGTCAAAGCCCAAGACTTCCCTGAAAATCATCCCGAGGAATTAATATGAGCGCCATCGTTCGCATTCAAGGTCGTGAAGTACTGGATTCGCGTGGTAACCCCACGGTAGAAGCAGAGGTGCATCTGGAAAATGGTGCCATGGGCCGCGCCATTGTTCCCAGCGGGGCATCGACGGGCGAGCGTGAAGCCATGGAGTTGCGGGATGGTGGTTCCCGTTACGGCGGTAAAGGAGTGCGCAAAGCCGTAGAACATGTGAATGGTGAAATTCAGGATGCCCTGCTGGGTATGGAGGCCGAAGACCAGGAATATCTGGATGCTGCCATGTGCGCGCTGGACGGCAGCGAAAACAAGTCACGCCTGGGTGCCAATGCCATTTTGAGTGTTTCCCTGGCTGCGGCCCATGCGGCAGCCCATGCCGCCGGACAGCCCCTCTATCGGTATATAGGCGGCTTGGGTCCGATACAATTGCCGGTGCCCATGATGAATGTCATCAACGGCGGAGCCCATGCCGATAATGATGTGGATATGCAGGAATTCATGCTGATTCCTGCGGGGGCTGAATCTTTTTCCGAAGCCTTGCAGATGGGTGTGGAAGTGTTTCACAGTCTCAAGGGAGTACTGCAAAAAAAGGGTTTGGCTACTACTGTAGGTGATGAAGGCGGTTTCGCCCCCAACCTGCCTTCCAACGAGGCGGCTCTGGAGCTGTTGATGGATGCTATTGCCCAGGCCGGTTATCAGCCCGGCAAGGATATCTGGTTGGGCATGGACGTGGCATCCAGTGAGTTTTATCGCGATGGTCGTTATCATCTTGCCAGTGAAAAACGCGATCTGAGCAGCACCGAATTTGTTGATTATCTGGCGGCGCTTGCGGACCGTTATCCGCTCATCAGCATTGAAGATGGTATGGATCAAAATGACTGGGAAGGCTGGATTACCCTGACGGATCGTTTGGGAGATCGTTTGCAACTGGTAGGCGATGATATTTTTGTGACCAACACCAGCATCCTGCGTGAAGGTATTGAGCGTGGCGTAGGGAATAGCATTCTCATAAAGCTCAATCAGATCGGCACCTTATCAGAAACCCTCGCGGCTATTGAAATGGCCAAGACTCATAGTTATACCGCAATTGTTTCCCACCGTTCCGGCGAAACCGAAGATACGACTCTCGCGGATGTGGCGGTAGCCACCGGCTGTGGGCAAATTAAAACCGGTTCTTTGTCACGTACCGATCGGGTGGCCAAATATAATCGTCTTTTGCGTATTGAAGAAGAATTAGGCGAGGTGGCTCGTTATCCAGGACTTGCAACTTTTTATAATCTCGACTAAATAGATAGTTATTAGGGCGCTGGATAGCAGCGCCTGTCATATTTCGGAGATTATTTCAGTATGTGGGATTGGGCGCAGTTCAAAGCCAAGGTGAATATGGCAAAATCAGAAATGCGCCTGATCGACTTTATGTTGCTTGCCGCCCTCTGTGCTCTGCAATATCCTCTTTGGTTCGGGACCGGTAGCTGGCTGAATGTCGGTGAATTACACGAGAAGCTGGATACCCGGATGGTAGTTTTGAAAAAGCTGGAAACCCGCAATGATCAACTGGAAGCCAAGGTCGTCAGTTTACAAAGCGGTGATCGTGCCGTGGAAGAACTGGCTCGGCGGCATTTAGGGATGGTCAGTAAAGGGGAGATTTTTGTCTGGGTCATCCCGGCGAAATCCCGGAATACAGCTTCTGCACCTGTCGAAGTTTCCTGAAATTAATCCACATCCCCGTCAGGGGATGCAGTTCAGTCAGGCTCGATCTATATATGTGCCATCTGTGGTATTTACCCGGATTTTCTCACCGGAATTCACAAATTGCGGCACCATCACCGTAATGCCTGTTTCCATGCGCGCGGATTTGTAGGAACCTGTGGCCGTCTGGCCCTTGATGGCCGGGTCCGCTTCGGTCACTTCCAGCACCACGACCGAAGGAAGTTCCACTCCAATGGGACGATCATTGTGCAGATTGACCTGGATTTCGGTGTTAGGCAGAAGATAGCCGGTTTGGCCTTCCAGCAGATCCTCACTCAGAATGGATTGCTCGAAACTTTCGTTATCCATAAATACATAGCCGGTAGCATCGGCATACAAATATTGCATGGTTCGGGCTTCTACTACCGCTTTTTCCATGGTTTCGCCGGAGCGGAAGCGGGTATTGGATTTGGTGCCGGTCTCGATATTTTTCATTTCGACCTGGACAAAAGCCCCGCCCTTGCCAGGCTTCACAAAATCGGTTTTGAGTACGCGCCAAAGCCCCTTTTCGTGCTCCAGAATATTGCCTGGGCGAATATCAAAGGCGGAAATCTTCATACCATCATCCTTATAGGCATTCCCTTTAGAGGGCGTGAATTGTACCCTAGAGGTTTATTGATGACCAGAGCGGTCCTTGCGAGGTTTTTATATGTCTGACGCCCATACCCAGCCCCTGGAAATTCGTCCGCTGATGATCAGCCGGATCATGGAAATTGATTGGGCCGATGGCCATACCAGCCAACTATCCTTTGAGCATCTGCGGGTGGAGTGTCCCTGTGCAGAATGCAAGGGGCATACGCCTGATGAGGCGCAGGTGATTACCGGCAAGGAGGAGGTGAGCATTGTGGATGTGTTGCCGGTCGGTAATTATGCCATCCAGATTCACTTCAGTGATGGCCACAACACCGGGATTTTTACCTGGGAATACTTGCGGCGACTGGACGCACAGGCGGCGGGTGTACAGTAAATGCCGGTATGATGATGATCCAGAATCTTCCTGAAAAACCGGCGCAAGCGCTAGCCGATTCAGAAGAACCTTTTGATTTGTCGGGTTTTTTGCGCACCCTGACCAGCCATCCCGGTATTTATCAGATGTATGGCAAGGGTCGGCGTTTACTTTATGTGGGTAAAGCCCGCAATTTGAAACGCCGGGTGAGTTCGTATTTCCAGAAGCAGCGTCATAGTCCCAAAACCTTGGCTATGCTGGCGCAGGTGCAGCGAGTCGAGGTGTTGGTTACCCATACGGAAACCGAGGCCCTGGTGCTGGAGGCCAACCTCATCAAGCGCCATCATCCCCCCTATAATATTTTGTTGCGCGATGATAAAAGTTATCCGTATTTGTTGATTGCGTCGGCTGAGCCTTTCCCGCCCATGCGTCTGCATCGTGGCGCACAAAAGCAAAAAGGCCAATATTTTGGTCCCTATCCCGCTGTGACTGCCTTGCGTGAAAGCATGGTATTACTGCAAAAAGCCTTTCGTCTGCGCACCTGCGAAGAGCATACCTTCCGTAATCGCAGTCGGGCCTGTCTGCAATATCAGATCCAACGCTGCAGTGGCCCCTGTGTCGGGCATATTCTTGCCGAGGATTACGCGCAGGATGTGAGTGATACCATACGTTTTCTGGAAGGGCGCAGTGATGAAGCCATCCGCAATCTTGGAGAGCGGATGCAGCAAGCCGCAGAGCAGCTGGATTTTGAAGAAGCGGCCCGGCGCCGGGATCAGATTGCCGCCTTGTCGAAAATTCAGGAGCGCCAGTATGTGGCCCAGGCTGGTGGTGGTGATTTTGATGTGATTGCGCTGATTCAGGAAAATGGGCAATGGGTGATTTTTATCAGCTTTATTCGTAACGGACGGCAGTTGGGCGGTCGTTCCTTGTTTCCACAGCATGCCGAAGACCTGCGCGGACCCGATGTCATGGCTGGTTTCCTCATGCAGTTCTATACTAACAAGGATATTCCGGGAAATTTGCTGGTCAATGTGCTGCCTCGAAACTGTGCTGCAGTCACCGAAGCACTCATGACCCAGTCAGGGCATAAAGTAGCGATGGATGCGCCGCAGCGGGGGCCCCGTAAGCGCTGGATGACCATGGCCCAGACCAATGCCCTGAGTGCCTTGCGTCAGCGCGGCCAGCAAGCCAGCGCCGGACGGAGAAGGATGTTGCTGCTGCAGGAATTTTTTGAACTCCCGGAATTACCTCAGAGAGTGGAATGTTTTGATATCAGCCATACCCGTGGTGAGGCGGCGGTAGCCTCCTGTGTGGTTTTCGGTGAAGATGGTGCCATGAAAGAGGCTTATCGCCGTTTCAATATCCGCGATGTCACGGGTGGAGATGATTATGCGGCCATCGAGCAAGCGGTTTACCGTCGCTACGGTCGTCTGAAAAAAGAGGGATTGGCTCTGCCGGAGATCGTCCTGATTGACGGCGGACCGGGACAGTTGGCCCGTGCTGAGGCCGCCCTGGCTATGCTGGAAATTGATCAGATACAGCTCTGCGGGGTTTCCAAAGGGACAACGCGGCGCCCGGGTATGGAGCTGTTGCATGTGTCTGGCTGGGCAGATGCGCGGCAATTGCCGCCGGATGATCCGGCCTTGCTGGTGATTCAGGAAATCAGGGATGAGGCCCATCGCTTTGCGATTACCGGACATCGTGCCAGGCGCGCCAAAACCCGGCAAGACTCTGAGCTTGATCATATTGACGGTATTGGCCCCAAGCGCCGCATTGCCTTGCTGCGGGCTTTTGGTGGGCTGAAGGGAATTCGTGATGCCGGTTTGGAAGATCTGCAAAGAGTGGGGGGTATTCATCAGGAATTGGCCCAACGTATTTACGAGCATTTTCATTAAGGAAGCCAGCGGACTGTGATAAAGCGTTTACCCAATTACCTGACCATTCTCCGCATTTTGCTGGTGCCCATTTTTGTGGCCTTGTTTTACTGGGGCGGGGAAGCACGCACCTATGCAGCCACCGCAGTTTTTGCGGTTGCGGCTATCACTGACTGGGCAGATGGCTATCTGGCGCGGCGCTATCAGGGAGTGTCTCCCTTTGGGACCTTCCTCGATCCGGTAGCGGACAAAATCATGGTGGTAACGGCTCTGATATTGATTGCCTCCTCGCGGGAGATGCCGCCCTTGCTGGCGGGCATTCTGATCAGTGTGATTGTGGGCCGGGAGATAACCGTCTCCGCTCTGCGGGAATGGATGGCGGAGCTGGGTGAGCGCAAGAAAGTGGCGGTGTCGTGGCTTGGCAAGGTCAAGGCCACAACGCAAATGCTGGCTATTTTGTTGCTGGTCTACCGCGAGCCCCTGCTGGGGCTCTCGGCACGAACCCTGGGGATTGTCCTCCTGGTTATCGCGGCTTTCATGACCCTGTGGAGCATGCTGGGTTATCTGCGGGCTGCCTGGCCGAGTTTGATGGCCCATGGCGTTGACCTTGACAAGGAAAGTTGATCCCTTTATCTTTGCGCTCATGCGGGAATAGCTCAGTGGTAGAGCACAACCTTGCCAAGGTTGGGGTCGCGAGTTCGAGCCTCGTTTCCCGCTCCAATAATAAGGGAAAGTTTCATGCTTTCCCTTTTCTTTTAAGGCTGGGTGGCAGAGTGGTCATGCAGCGGCCTGCAAAGCCGCGTACCTCGGTTCGATTCCGGGCCTAGCCTCCAAATAAAAACAAGTGGTTTGATAAACCTGCAAACGCTTGTTTGAATTTACGCTGCAATTAGACGATTAACCATAGGATGGATCAAGACGGTAATAACATCACCGTTGCTAAAAGCATTGCAGCTTAAGGATTGCGGGTGACCAGCACCATTATTGACCTCTCAGCAGTGGCGGCGTACAAAGTCGAGAGTAGGGAGGGTGATTACAGGATGGATATCCAGGAAACCATAGACAGCTTACGCAAGGTGCTGGAGGGCGTTATTGCCCCCGGCGTGGAATCCTTGCGCCTGCGTCTCGATGCGCTGGACAAAGACCTGCTAGAAACCCGGCAAGATATTGGCCGACTGGACGCCCGCGTGGACCGACTCACGGAAAGGACGGAAGAGGGTTTTTCGCGCCTGGATGCCCGTATTGACATAATGGGTGCAAGCCTCAACGCTCGTGTGGATCACTTGGGGGAGCGCATGGAAGAGGGTTTTTCGCGTATGGACGCAAAAATGGATGCGCTGACTGAACGCATGGACAGCCGACTGGACACCCTGACAGCTGCTATTCTATCGATCCGGCAACCGACCTATCCCGATGCTGTGCTCACCCGGCTGGAAAAGCTGGAACGGGAAATTGCTGACCTGAGAAAACAGGGATAAACCCAGCAGATGCTTCTGGCTAATGTGCTAGCAGTCTGTCGATTTAGTTTCGGACGACTGCCGATTTTCGCCCTGAGAATTTTGAATAGCCTTTTTGGGGCTGATTGGGGCGTTAATTAAGCGGGCAAAGTGGCCTCCGGAAGCCAATTTTCCATGCAAATGAAAAGCCCGGCAGGCTGCTAGCCTCCAAATTCTCCGGCACAACGGTTCTTGTTTGTACCTGTTTCCTGTAGTGCTTTTTTTGTCAATTTTTGGCTAATTATATTGGCATTGATAAGCGTAATTATCTGCACAAATATAATTTTATTATTTGTCATTTTATGGGTATTCGTGCAGTTATTTTATTTAATAATTGACAATTCAGTGTAAACATGAGATAACAATATAAAAAATAAATAACGCTGCTATTTTTTCGATATGATTTCTGAATGTTTTTTGTGATTTTGGGGGAGGATGTCTATGCATGAATCTGTACCAGCCAATAATTCGGGTAATAATACGTTGAAGCGGGAAGGTGGACTGGTCGGGCTGATACTGGCTTGCGTCGGTGCTTCCATAGGTTCTGGATGGCTCTTTGGTCCTTTGTTTACGGCAAAAATGGCTGGGCCTCTGGCAGTTGGTTCCTGGATTCTGGGTGCGGCTGCGATTCTCCTGCTGGCCCTGATATTCGCTGAACTGGCGCCGATGATTCCCCGCGCGGGCGCAGTGGTGCATCTGGCGCACGTCGGTAATGGTCCTATTGTCGGGCACATGTGGAGCTGGATATTGTTTCTGTCCTACGCCTCCATTGCCCCTCTGGAAGTAACCGCCGTGCTGACTTATGCCAACAATTATTGGCCGGGATTATTGCAACCGCACACTGATTTGCTGAGTGGATTTGGTTTTTTTATTGCAGTTATTATGCTCGGTTTGTTTGTGGTGACCAATTTCATGGTAATTGGTTGGGTGCTCAAGGTGAATAACGCGGCTACCTGGTGGAAAATAGGCATTCCATTACTGACGGCGCTCATGCTGATTATTTCGGCTTGGCATCCGGGCAATTTCCATATGCGTCTGCACAATACTCTGAGTGACGTGCATGGAATGTTTATCGCCATCGCCAGTGGCGGGGTGATTTTCAGTCTGTTGGGATTTCGCCATGCCATTGATCTGGCTGGGGAAAGTAAAAATCCCAAGCGGGATGTTCCCATCGCGGTGATCGGCTCGGTATTGATTGCTTCGGCGGTATATATTGCCGTGCAGGTGGCTTTTTTGGGAGCGGTGAATCCAGCAGATCTGGCCAAGGATGGTTGGCCGAATCTGCACTTTCAGGGAGTGAACGGCCCTTTCGCGGCATTGGCGGCAGCAGTGGGCATTGGCTGGCTGGCCACCCTGTTGTATGTGGATGCGTTTATTTCTCCGGCAGGTACGGGCCTGATTTATACCACCACGGCAGCGCGTGTCACCCTGGCTACCTCCGAAACCGGAGCTGCACCCCTGTGGCTGAATAAAATCAATCGGCATGGGGTGCCCTGGGTTACATTGATTGTATTATTTCTGGTGGGTATTATCTTTTTCCTGCCATTTCCTTCCTGGCAGAAAATGGTAGGTTACATCGCCTCCATGACTGTACTTTCCTATTCTATTGGACCCATTGCCCTGATCCAGATTCGTAAAGCTATGCCTCATCTCGAACGTCCTTTTCGTTTGTGGGGCGCGCCGGTTCTGGCTCCTCTGGCTTTTGTCGTGTCCACCTGGATTATTTACTGGTCGGGCTTGAGAACGCTGAACTTCATTTTTATTACCTTGTTTGTTTTGTTGGCTATTTATGCTTTTTCCGGTATTTTCAGAAAAGAACGCTGGCTGGAGATGGGATGGCAATACATGTGGTGGATATTTCCATACTTCATAGGCCTATGGGCGCTGAGCTGGATTGGTCCTAAAGATCTTGGTGGTCAGGGTTTGTTGGCTTTTTTTCCAAGTATGGGAGCATTGGCAATACTGGCTCTTGGGGTTTTTTACTTGGCGATTCGGGATTCAGTGGCTGATAAAACCATGCGTGTTTACATGCGCCAGTTTGGCAATAAAGTGCCTCCGTCTGCGCCGTAGTGCTGTCGTGAACAGCAATCAAGCTGTACTACTCGTATGCTACTGCTAAAAAAACTGCCGAGTGTGCGTGAGCCCAGACTCTACCTGAGCATGGAAAGGACGTATCTGGCTTACCTGAAGTTTCTGTTCATTGCTTTTGGCACGGGTATTCTATCCAAAAAAATGACCTTGCTGCTGGCGGCCTTGCATTTTTATGGATTGGTGCCTTTTTTCCAGGACTTATATCGACTATTGACTTGGCCGGTGCTGGTTTTGCTGTTCATGGTGTTTTACTTCTTTGTGCGTGATTTGCGCTATATTAATCATGGTGATCCGGTCACCAGTAAAGAAATTCAGGATCCACGCATTTATTTTTCGGCAGAACGCACCTTTCTTTCCTGGATCAGGACCGGCATCAGTATTGTGATTTTCGGATTTGTGATGGAAAAATTCGATTTCTTTCTTACCAAGCTGGCGCTGATGATGCATCGGGTCATCAGTCTGCAGGCCAGCTTCTCGGGAATGGATGTCATTTTTCTGATCTTGGGAGTGTTCAATATTGCGGTCGGACTTGGGGGTTTTCTCCTCACGGTAAAGCAGGTAGATCAGGGTGCCTATCATCCCCATCATAAACTCTATGGATTTTATGGGCTTGTGCTGTTTATTTGTTTGTCTTTATTGAGCTTTTTCATGGTCTGATAACCCGGCTTGCGTTGCTGGCAAATCTCATTAAGTAGTGGTTTTTTTATACGTCATCGCTGAATAAAGCACGGGTGCCAGCCACAGGGACATGAATATGGACAGCAGCAGTCCTCCCATAACAGCAATGGCCAGGGGTTTTAACAGGTCTGTCCCATGACCAATACCTATGGCCAGGGGCAGGAAGCCAAAAACATCGGCCAGCATGGTCATCAGAACAGGGCGTAAACGCTGTCGGGCAGCGAGGGCCACCAGAGACGGTCGAGGATGGCTACCCCCAATCTGGCGGGCACGGGCAAAAATGAGGATAACGTTGTTGACTGCAATGGCAAAAACCAGCAACACACCGAGAAAAGCCGTACTGTCGAGGTCCAGGCCACACAGCCAGACCAAAAGAAGAGAACCGGGTGCTGCCAGGGCTATGGATAGAAGTGCGGCCAGTGCAGCCCGTTGGCTGCTGAACTGAAAACCCAACAGAACCAGCAATAGCCCCAGCGCGCCCGCCAAAATCAGGGCCATTTGCTGAAAACTCTGGCGCTGCTGGCGATAGTATCCGCCAAGAACCGGAGTAATATTGCCGGGTAGATGCATCCGCGCGATGATCGCTCGCGCGTGGCTGGCAGCCTGGGCCAATCCCTCACCGGATTTGGGTTCCAGCCACATATAGGCATCGGGGACCAGATTCTGGTGCGTCACAAAGGGAACGGCGCCCTGCACATGCAAAGAAGCAATGCTGGAGAGGGTGGTCATTTCGCCATCGGGTAGCTGGATGGGCAGGGCGGGCAAGCTCTGTGGCGTTTGTGCCTGCCCCGCCAGAGTGACGCGGATAGGCAAAATCTGTTCGCCATGAAGCAGGAAACCTGCCTGTCTTCCCCAGAAGCGGGTTTTGAGCTGAGCAGCGATGGCCGCCGGCGTAATACCATAGAGGGTGGCCATGGGACTGGGAGTGATGTTCATTTCCGGGCCAGCGGAGGGCGACTTGAAATTGACGGACGCAAAGTCATGGCTGTTTTTTAGCGCCACAGCCAGTCGCTTTCCTTCACTGCGCAGGGCGCTGGAGCGGGAACCAAACAAATAAACGACCAGGGGTGCATGGGCTCCCGAGAGATTTCCCAGGCGGACGATCATGGTTTGATGCAGAGAGAGCCCGATTAGATTGGGAGCCATGCTGCGAAATTGTCGGCGGAAATGGGCCATCACCGCTTCAGTGCTGTCGTGATGATCTGCCTTGAGGACGATGGTGATGGCCCCTTTGTTGGCGGGCGCATGGCGAAATTCAAAGCCGCGACCCACTACGAGAGAGGCGCTTTGCACATTGGGATTGCGCAGGGCAACTTGCATGAAGGACCGACCGATTTGGGCGGTTTCAGCGACACTGCTGCCCACCCGGGTTCGATAGGGTACGGAAATGATGCCTTCATCCCAGCGCGGCAGAAAGGCTGTCGGCAGGACCGTGATTACCAGCCAGGCGGTACCGGCAAGCAGGAGGATGGGCAGAATGGCCCAGTAGGGACGCCGCATTCCTGCAATCAGCCAATGGCTATAATGGCGTCGAAGCCAACGTTCAATCTGCTGCAATTTTCGCGAGGGCGAAATGCTCCGACCCGCCAGCCATGCCGTCAGGATGGGGGTAACCAGTAGGGCCACCAGTTGCGAGGCCAGCAAAGCAATCACTATGGCCAGTGCCATATGCCGGAATAAAAGCCCCAGGGTACCAGACAGGAATAACAGGGGCAGGAAAACCAGGCAGGAGGTGAGAGTGGCGAGACTCATTACCGGTAATATGCTGGCACTGCGACGTAAGGCGGACTGGCGCCGGGTCGCGGGTTGCCCCTGGAGGCCATGCAGTCCACGTTCGATGACGACAATAGCGTGGTCCACCAGGGCGCCAATAGCGGCGGTCAAACCGCCCAGGGTCATG
>NZ_JABBOU010000119.1 GCF_018853465.1 Acidithiobacillus montserratensis | reverse complement strand
CAACATGGCGGGACCCGCCCCGAAATTATACACCGGCTCTTTCATAGACTATTCCTGGGGCAGTTCGACCTGCTCCCCCTCCTCTCCATCAGATTCTGCAATGAGGGCCATCCCGGCAAGTTGCTCCCCCTCACCAAGATTGATCAGGCGCACGCCCTGGGCATTGCGACCGGTACGCCGGATGCTGTCCACCGCAATGCGGATCAAGGTCCCTCGGTCAGAAACCAGCATCAGTTCATCCACTTCGTTGACGGCCAGGGCACCCACCACCTGCCCATTGCGTGCATTGGTCTGGATGGCAATAACCCCTTTCCCGCCACGATTGGTGCGCCGGTATTCTTCGACCGTCGTCAATTTGCCATAGCCATGGGTGGTGGCTGTCAGCACCACCTGATCGGGATCCACCAATTGTGCGGAAATGACCCGATCCGTTTCTTCCAGAGTGATACCACGCACGCCACGGGCATTACGCCCCATAGCCCGGACTTTGTCTTCATTAAAGCGGACTGCCATGCCATGCCGGGTAAACAACATGACCTCGCGCTGCCCGTCGGAGAGACAGACACTGACCAGACGGTCACCATCATCTAGATTGATGGCATTGATGCCCTGACTACGCGGTCGGGAATAATCCATGACCGGCGTTTTTTTGACCACACCTTGGGCGGTGACCATGCAGACAAACTGGCCTTCGGTGAAATCCCGCACCGGCAACACCGCCGTAATACGCTCCGTGGGTGCCAGAGATAATAAATTGACGATAGGCTTGCCCTTGGCCCCCCGACCAGCTTGGGGTAACTGATAGACCTTTTGCCAGAATACCTTGCCAAGATTACTGAAAAACAGACAGTAAGCATGAGTGGAGGCACAGAACATGCGCTCCACAAAATCTTCTTCCTTGGTCGCCGTCGCCATTTTACCCTTGCCACCCCGGCGCTGGGCATTGAATACCGTGACCGGTTGCGCCTTGATATAACCGGCGTGGGTAAAGGTCACCACCATTTCTTCTTCGGCAATCAGATCTTCATTGGAGATGTCACCCGTATCCGCGAGGATTTCACTGCGGCGTTCATCACCATATTGATCGAGAATAGCCACCAGCTCTTCCCGAATCACTTCCATCAAGCGCTGGTTGGAACCGAGAATCTCCAGCAACTCTTTGATCCGGTCCAGCAGACCCAGATATTCATCGCGAATTTTATCCTGTTCCAGCCCTGTCAGGCGGTGCAGGCGCAAGTCGAGAATGGCCTGGGCCTGGGCTTCGGAAAGATGATAACCATCAGCCTGCATCCCCTCTGAAGGCTCGCCCCGCTCCACCAGCAGGGCGGCCACCATGCCCGGTTCCCAGACTCGTGCCAGCATTTTCGCCTTGGCTTCCGCCGGGTTTGCCGCAGCGCGAATCAGACTGATGAGGGGATCCAGATTGACCAGCGCCACCGCCAGTCCTTCGAGGATGTGGGCGCGGTCGCGGGCTTTTTTCAGTTCAAAAATACTGCGCCGGGTCACCACTTCACGACGATGCTGCAGGAAAGCCTGCAGCAGATCGCGCAAGCCCAGGGTCCGGGGGGCGCCATCCAGCAGCGCGACCATGTTGATATTGAAAACACTTTGCATGGCGGTGTGCTGGAATAAGTTATTCAGCACCACATCGGCATTGGCATCGCGTTTGAGTTCGATGGCAATGCGCATACCGGATTTGTCCGATTCATCGCGCAGGTCACTGATGCCTTCCAGACGCTTTTCCTTGACCATTTCGGCAATGCGTTCAATCAGGCGGGCCTTGTTCACCTGATAGGGCAATTCCGTGACAATAATGCTCTGCCGGTTGGTTTTTTTGTCCGTCTCAAATTCCGTGCGGGCGCGCATGACTACCCGGCCACGGCCACTGCGATACGCCTCGATGCTCCCCGCCCGCCCGAGAATGTAACCGGCCGTGGGAAAATCCGGGGCTGGCACCAGCTCGAAGAGCGCTTCATCGGCGATTTGCGGATCATCGACCAGCGCCAGGCAGGCGTTGATGATTTCCGTGAGATTGTGCGGGGGAATATTGGTAGCCATACCCACCGCGATACCCGCAGATCCATTGATGAGCAGATTGGGAATGCGCGCCGGCATGACCAGAGGCTCCCATTCTTTTTCATCATAGTTTGGCCCGAAATCTACCGTTTCCTTTTCCAGGTCAGCCAGCATTTCATGGGCGATACGGGCCATGCGCACTTCGGTATAACGCATGGCGGCGGGGCTGTCGCCGTCCACTGAACCAAAGTTGCCCTGACCGTCAATGAGGGGATAGCGCATGGAAAAATCCTGGGCCATGCGCACCATGGTGTCATACACGGCCGTATCCCCATGGGGATGATATTTACCGATGACGTCACCCACCACACGCGCCGATTTCTTGTAAGGCTTGTTCCAGTCGTTGTTCATCTCGTGCATGGCAAAAAGTACGCGGCGATGCACGGGCTTCAGGCCATCACGGGCGTCCGGAAGGGCACGTCCGACAATCACGCTCATGGCGTAATCCAGATAGGACTGGCGCATTTCCTTTTCGAGGCTGACGGGAATGGTTTCTTTGGCGAAATCTATCATGTGGAGACCGGATATCCTTGATTATTTTAACGCGGCATTATGCCACAAGCGGAAACATTCTGCATGTTTCAGACCCGCAGCTCTGCGAGGCTGTGCAGATAGTCCGGCCGGGCCACGCCTCTTTCCGTTACAATTGCCGTAATCAAAGCAGCAGGCGTCACATCAAATGCCGGATTACGTACCTGGACTCCGACCGGGGCCACATCATGACCAGCACACTGCCGCACTTCGTTTTCCGGGCGCTCTTCGATGATGATGCCTGCGCCAGCCGGCATGGCAAAATCCACGGTGCTCAGGGGCGCCGCTACATAAAAAGGGATGCGATGATACTGAGCCAGAACCGCCAGACTGTAAGTGCCGATCTTATTGGCCGCATCGCCATTGGCGGCAATGCGATCAGCACCGACGATGACCGCCTGGATGAGCCCCTGCTGCATCAGATAAGCCGCCGCACTGTCCGCATTGAGATGAAAGGGAATACCATCTTTTTGCAATTCCCAGGCGGTCAGACGCGCACCCTGGAGCCAGGGGCGGGTTTCATCCGCATAAACCTGAAGCTGTTTACCGGCAGAAATGCCCGCACGAATAACCCCCAGAGCGGTTC
>NZ_JABBOU010000118.1 GCF_018853465.1 Acidithiobacillus montserratensis | reverse complement strand
GCTTGCAGGATATGCTGCATATCTCTCATGACTGACATTCCCGCCATTCATATTCAGGGCTTGCGGAAAGCCTACCAGAGCGGGCATCTGGCGCTGGCGGGGGTGGATCTGGATATTCACGCCGGTGAGTTTTTTGGGCTGCTGGGCCCCAACGGGGCGGGTAAATCTTCGCTAATCAACATCCTTGCCGGGGTGGTGCGTCGCTCCAGTGGAGTTGCGGAAATATTCGGTTTTGATGTGGAGAAGGATTTTCGGCGTACCCGACAGTTGCTGGGCGTGGTTCCCCAGGAGCTGGCCTATGATCCCTTTTTTACGGTGCGCGAGTTCCTGCGCATGCAATCGGGTTATTTTGGCCTGCGCCACAATGATGACTGGCTGGATGAGTTGATGTCCGAACTGGATCTGGCGGACAAGGCCAATGCCAATCTGCGCAACTTGTCGGGCGGTATGAAAAGACGGGTGCTGATTGCCCAGGCGCTGGTACACCGGCCGCCGGTGGTGGTGCTGGATGAACCTACTGCCGGGGTGGACGTGGAGTTGCGCCAGGGACTCTGGCAGTTCATCCGGCGTTACAATGCCGAAGGGCGGACGGTGATTCTGACCACCCATTATCTGGAAGAAGCCGAAGAACTGTGCGAGCGCATTGCCATTCTCCAGCAGGGAAGCATCGTCGCCCTGGACCGCAAGGAAGCCTTGTTGCGCGCATCCAACTGGCGCATCCTGACGGTGACTTTCGATCGTGATCCGGGCGAGCTCAGTCCGGCCCTGGAGGATTTGCTGACGGGGGCCAGCGAGCATGTTCGCGTCTTTCGTATTGATGCACAGCGTCACCCCCTGGGCAGTGTGTTGGCCCAGTTGCAGCATTTGCCCGCGCAAATCCTCGATCTGCATTTACAGGAGCCCCGTCTGGAGGACGCTTTTACCGACATCCTCGGCCAGTTGCGCTGAACAGCCGAATTTGACATGCGTCTGGATCTGTTTTTGAAAATGTCGCGGCTGATCAAACGCCGCAGCCTGGCCAAGGAAATTTGTGACGCAGGCTGCGTGCACATCAATGATCGGGTCGCCAAGGCTGGTGCCGAAGTGAAGGTCGCTGATGTGTTGACGGTGGATATTCGTGACCGTTTGATTCGGGCGCGCATACTGCGTTTGCCGCAGCGGGTGGAAGGGCCGGAGGGGATTGTGGAAATGCTGCCAGAGGAGTCGGAATGAACAACTTGCCGCGACTGGTGCTGACGGTTGGGGAGCCAGCGGGAATCGGACCGGATATTTGTCTGCAGCTGGCCGCTCACCCCCTCTCTGCCGGTGTATTGCTGTTGGGGGATATGCATTGCCTGCGCAGCCGGGCGCTGCTGCTGGGACTACCCGTAAGACTGGAGGCCTGGCAGGAGGGCGATGACTGGCCAGCCATAGAGCCGGGGGTATTGCGAGTGCTGCATCTCCCGCTGGCCCACCCCTGCCGGCCAGGCCATCTGGATCCGGCCAACGCCCCGGCAGTGTTGAGCAGCCTGGATAAAGCGCTGGCGCTGCTGCGCACCGGCCTGGCTGATGCTCTGGTGACCGCTCCCGTCCATAAGGGCATCATCAATGATGCGGGCATTCCTTTTACCGGGCATACCGAATATCTTGCGGCCGCCTGCGGTCAGGATGAGGTGGTCATGCTGCTCGCGGGGCGCGGTTTGCGGGTTGCCCTGGCCACCACCCACCTGCCTCTGGCGCAAGTACCTGCAGCCATTACTCGCAGTGGTCTGGAAACGACCCTGCGTATTTTGCACACGGCCCTCATCCAGGATTTTGCCCTGGCCGCACCCCGTATTCTGGTGGCCGGACTGAATCCCCACGCCGGGGAGGGGGGGCATCTCGGTCGCGAAGAAATCGAGGTGATTACCCCGGTCATTCATTCCCTGCAAAAAGAGGGGATGCGCGTTTGCGGACCCTGGCCAGCGGATACCCTCTTTACCCCGCGACTGTTGGAAGATGCCGATGCAGTACTGGCCATGTATCACGATCAGGGGCTACCGGTTTTGAAATATCACGCTTTTGGCGAGGCCGTAAATATTACCCTGGGACTGCCGATAGTGCGTGCCAGCGTTGATCATGGCACGGCGCTGGACGTGGCGGGTAGCGGTCGTGCCCAGGGAGAAAGTCTTCTCCATGCCCTGGAGGCTGCGGCAGAAATCGTCCGCAACCGGCGTACAGCAAACGGTTGATGAGCCCGGCCGTTGATCTGCCCGTATGGGCCTGTTTAAACGATCCGCTGGCGTCCCTCAGGCACCTGGGCCAGCAGGAAGTCTTATGTATATAAAAATATGTAAACAAATATTTTTAATTAAAATAATTATAAAGATAATATGGTGTATTGTAGCAAGTGCCGACATAGTTGTAAACATATTGAGCGCGCCTAGTGATCTGGAGGAGATGAACCGTGCTATTAGATAGCGCATGCCCCTGACCCCCTACCACGCCAAATTCTTCGCACACGACCTGACCCGACGATCCGCCGATGATGATACTAACCGGCTGTCTTCAGCACTCTCCGATGCCCAGGTGGACCTTAACCCGCATCAGATTGAGGCAGCCCTATTTGCCCTGCGCAACCCTTTTTCCAAAGGCGTTATCCTGGCCGATGAAGTGGGGTTGGGTAAAACCATTGAGGCGGGCCTTCTCCTGTCCCAACTCTGGGCCGAACGACGGCGAAAACTGCTGATCATCCTACCCGCCAATCTGCGTAAACAGTGGTCGCAGGAGATGGCGGACAAATTTCACCTGCCATCCATCATTCTGGAAACCAAAAGCTTCAATGAAGCCATACGTGCCCGCATCCTGAATCCCTTTGTACAACCGCAAATTGTCCTGTGCTCCTTCCAATTTGCCCGAACCAAAGACGTCTATCTTCAACAGGTGGCCTGGGACCTGGTGGTCATCGATGAAGGGCACCGGTTGCGTAACGTCTATCGGGGTTCCAATAAAATCGCCAATGCCATCAAACAGGCACTGGCCCCGTACACCAAGGTGCTGCTGACCGCTACGCCATTGCAGAATTCTTTGCTGGAACTGTACGGGCTGGTCAGCATCATTGATGAATATGCTTTTGGCGATTTGAAGAGCTTCAAGGCCCAGTATTCCCGGCTGTCCAGTGAGGAAGACTTTACTGAACTGCGGGAACGGCTGAAACCCTTGTGCAAGCGCACTCTGCGTAAACAAGTGCTGGAGTATGTGAAGTACACCAGCCGCCATGCCTTGGTGCAGGAGTTCTTCCCGACCGACGACGAACAACGGCTTTATGATGAGGTATCGGAATATCTCCAGCAGCCCATTCTCTATGCCTTGCCGTCCGGTCAACGCCAACTGATGACCCTGGTGTTGCGTAAATTGCTGGCATCATCGTCCTATGCCATAGCCCATACACTAGACGGTCTGGTCAAAAAGCTGGAAAAGGCGCTGGTAGAAGCGGCCCTGGTGGATAGTCCACCGGAAGACCTTGGGGAAAATTGGGAAGACCTGGATGAGCTGACCGACGAGTGGGATGGTGAAGAAAACCCGGAAGAGATCGTTAAATCGCTGACACCTACGGAAATCGAAGGTATGAAAGCGGAAGTCCTTAAATTACGTGAATTTCACACACTGGCCCGGTCCATCATCCAAAATTCCAAAGGCGAAAACCTGCTGACCGCTCTGCGTCGGGGTTTTTCTGCATCTGAGGATGCCCAAAAGCGCCAAGGTGCGGCAACCCTCCAGCAAAAGGCCGTTATCTTCACCGAATCCCGCCGTACCCAGGAATACCTACTGGAACTGCTGGCCGAAACCGAGTTTGCCGGTAAAGCCATCCTGTTCAACGGCACCAACAATGACCCGCAATCCAAGGTCATCTACCGGCGCTGGATGGAATGGAATGCTGGCACTGACCGGATCAGCGGTTCCCCGACGGCGGACATGCGGGCGGCCCTTGTGGACTGCTTCCGGGATGAAGCGTCGATCCTGATTGCCACCGAGGCCGCTGCAGAGGGCATCAACCTGCAATTCTGCAACCTGGTGGTGAACTATGACCTACCGTGGAATCCGCAGCGTATCGAGCAACGCATTGGCCGTTGTCACCGATATGGCCAGAAGTTCGACGTGGTGGTGGTCAATTTTCTCAATAAGCGCAATGCCGCCGATGTGCGAGTCTACCAACTGCTGGATGAGAAATTCCGTCTGTTCAACGGCGTTTTCGGGGCCAGCGATGAAGTGCTTGGCGTGGCGGAGTCTGGGGTGGACTTTGAAAAGCGGATCGCCGGCATCTATCAGAAATGCCGGTCCCCGGGACAAATCTCCTTTGAGTTTGACGCCCTGCAAAGCGAAATGGAAAGCGAGATCACCGGAGGCCAGCAGGACGCCAGGGAAAAACTGCTGAACAATTTTGATATCGAGGTCATCGAGAAGGTGAAGGTACAGAGTGCCCAGACGCTGGATACCTTCAATGCCTGCCTCTGGAGTGTTACCCGGTTCATGCTGGACGGTTATGCCGCCTTTGATGATGCAGGGCACGGTTTCCGACTGGAGAATCGAAAAGCGGGCTGGCATGACTGCCCATTGGGCAACTACAGGATGGCGATCAGCAAATCCGATCCTGCCGACATGGCCGGTCAGCACACCTATCGATTGGGACATCCTTTGGCGCAACGGATACTGGCCGATGCGCAAGGGTTGCAGCTACCCGTAGCCGAGGTGGTCTTTCGATACCCGGAATCTGGAAAGCATATCACCATACTGGAGCCGCTGGTTGGGCAGTCCGGCTGGCTGGCTTGTAGCCGGTATCGCATGGATGCGGTAGAGTCCGAAGACCATTTAGTGTTTGCTGGCACGACCGGTGACGGGCAGGAAATCAGTGCCGATCAGTGTAGACGGCTCTTTGATTTGGATGGTGAAGTGGTCGGTGGTGATGCCATTACGGTCGGGCAATTCGTGGAAAATGATCTAACTGACCAACTGAGGACACGTTGGCAGGCGCTGACGGAAGAGATAGGCAAACGTGACGGCACCTGGTTTGATGTGGAGATGGACAAGCTGGATCGCTGGGCCGATGACCGGAGGTTGTCTTTGAAGGCCGAACTGGATGATCTGGAACAAAAGATCAAGGAAAAGCGTCGGTTAGCCCGGCAGGCGGCGAATATCCCGGACAAGCTGGAAAGACAACGGGAACTCAGGAAGCTGGAATCACAGCGGGACGATGCCTGGCGGACCTATGATCAGGCATCCCGTGACGTAGAGCGAAAGAAGGACGATCTACTGGGTGACATGGGGAACAGGATGATGCAGCGGACTGAGGAAGAGCGGTTGTTTGTGGTGCGGTGGGTACTGTAGTTTTTTTGATGCTACAATAACATTTAAAATTAATATATTTGAAGAGAAAGAGGACTACCATGTCTATCCGCAGTGTTCAGTACTCAAACAATAAGTCTGGATGGGTAATTCCAAAGATCCACTTACATAGAATAAACCTATTTGTTGGTGCATCTGCAGCGGGAAAAACAACGCTGCTTAATATTATATTTGGCATTGCAACAACAGCGGCGGCAGGCATTCAGAGTTTTCCAGGGTTGCAGCAGATAAATATGCTTAATATTCAGCCAGTTGCTGGTGAGTGGGTAATTGAGTTGGAGTTGAATGGCGTTATTTTTTCGTGGACTTATGCCGCCGAAGTTGATGTATCCGGTGTGTATACAATTATTCGTGATCGTCTTATTAAAGAAGTGAAAAATACGGATTGTGAACTAATATACGAAAGAGAAGTAGGTGGGGTTAAGCTACGAGACCAAATATTGCCCAATGTTTTTGCGAATCAGCCAGGACTGGTTCTGTTTAAAAACGATTCAGATATAAAATTAATCAGTGATTTTTTTGGTGGCTTTCTAAGGAGGTCTTTTTCTGGCGGAGAGCTGGAACGTGCTGCGGGATTTACTACTGATATTGCATTCGCTGCGAAAAATAAGGTGAGCAAGATTTCATCGTTCAACGATATCGCAAGTTCGCCGACATTAAATAAAAGGTTGTATCTCGTATACAAAGACTATCCGAAGAAGTTTGAAAATGTTGTCTCTCATTTTGTCGATATCTTTCCATCCGTTGAAAGTTTAAAAATAACCGACGCCGGTATGGAGCCACAACCGGGCGCAAAAAAAATAATGAAAGACAATATATCAGCACCTGTTGTGGTTATAAAAGAACGAGGGGTTGCACAGCGCATATTCCTAAATCAGCTATCATCAGGAATGCTCAAGGTGTTGTTTATGCTCACCGATATCTTCACGATGAATGATGGAGGAGTGTATTTTATAGATGAATACGAAAATTCGCTAGGGGTAAACGTAATAGGGTTTCTTCCAGAGATTATGGATGATGCGGGGTTGGATAAGCAATTTATTTTAACGAGCCACAACCCTTATGTTATCAATAAAATTTCCATCAATGATTGGTTTCTAATAAAGCGAAAGGACTCAACAATAAGTATAACAGATGGTTCGGTTTTGGAAGGCAGGTACTCGCAATCAAGGCAGGACTATTTTATTCAGTTAATCAATGATATTGATAATGATATTTGAATCATGAATATTTATCTAGTGGTTGAAGGCGAGAAAACAGAAACACTGGTGTATGATAAATGGATTGGCTATACGAATAATTCCTTGCGAGTGGTTAGAAGTATAAGCGATGTTTCTGTCAATAACGTATATATGATTGTGGGCAATGGCTGGCCCTGTTATTTGGATCGTATTAAGGCGGCTGTTGAAGACGTTTGCAATAAAACAGATGCTCATGGATTACAGCTTTTTAGCCGCCTTGTTGTTGCGGTTGACACAGAAACGGTAACTATGGAGAAGAAGACGGTCGAAATAACTCAAACTGTTGTAGAGGCGTTGAACGGTTCGCATATGGCGTTCGATCTTCACGTGATTGCCCAGAATTTTTGCATAGAGGCTTGGTTTCTTGGCAATAAAAATCTAGTGATGCACACACAACTAAAACTATCTAAAGAATGTATTAAAAATTATAATGTTTCTAAACTTGATCCAGAGTTGCTTTGTGTGCCAAGCGACTACTCAGCGGGATCTAAAGCTCACTATGCAGAAAGGTATCTTGCACATCTAATCAAAGATAAGTATCCAAAATCGAGTTATAGAAAGAACAACCCCGGCCCCATTCTTCATCAAAAATATTATAAATCTATAGTTTCGAGATTAAATGATACTGGTCATATTAAATCTTTTGCTTCTTTTATCAAAGCGTTCTCGTAAATGCAAAAGGATAGCAGTTTGAGTGAACAAGAGACTGACAGTTTTAACCTCCAATCCCTCAACATCTCCGAAGAAAAGCGGGAAGAACTCTTACGACTCTTCCCAGAAGTCCGCACGGAAGGCGGTCAGATCGACTTCGACCGGCTGCGGCTGGCCCTTGGCGATATGGTGGACACCGGCAAGGAACGCTATGGCCTGAACTGGCCCGGCAAATCCGCCTGTTTCAAGGCTATCCAGACGCCGAGTATGGGTGCCTTGCTTCCTGCACCAGAGGAAAGCGTCAACTTCGATACCACGAAAAACCTGATTATCGAAGGGGACAACCTGGAGGCATTGAAGCTCTTGCAGAAATCGTATATCGGCAAGGTGAAGATGATCTATATCGACCCGCCATACAATACGGGCAACGACTTCATCTACCCGGATAACTTCAGCGAAAGCCTGCAAACCTATCTGGAGTACACGGGGCAGACTGGAGAAGAGGGTAAGCGGTTCAGCAGCAATACGGATACCGATGGCCGTTTTCATTCCAAGTGGTTGAATATGATGTATCCCCGATTGTATCTGGCAAGGGATTTGCTGAGGGATGATGGGGTTGTTTTTATTAGTATTGATGATCATGAAGCTGACAATCTGTATAAGCTAGGTAAAGAGATATTCGGAGAAGAAAATTTTGTAGCAAGTATATCCGTTCAAATAAATCCCAGAGGACGACATTTAGATAGTTTTGTTGCAAAAACACATGAATATGTGATGATCTTTGCCAAAGATGCCAGCAACGCTGACTGCATGTTTGGTATTGAGAAGTCAGATCGATGGATTGATGAGTATGACAAGTGTGACGAAAGGGGACGTTATCGTGAACTGAAGTTTCACCGATTTTCATGAGGAATAAGTCGCCGCATGCTACGCCACCATACGCATGAGCATCTGAGTGAATGATTTATGAGGGGGTTGGCAGAGATGGGGCCAAAGTCC
>NZ_JABBOU010000117.1 GCF_018853465.1 Acidithiobacillus montserratensis | reverse complement strand
GCAACCGCCAGCGCCATGGAAATTCTCCACCGGGAAGACGTACTGGACTGGTACAACGCCCCGGAAATCCCGCAGATACTGCAACTGGTGGACAGTGCGGCGGGTTATCGCCCGCTTTGGGATACGGTCCGTCAGGGCGGCGGCAAAGTATCCGAAGAACATACCCTCTGGGTACAAAGGGTGCTCAAGAAATACGCGGCGTTCCGCCTGCTCTGCGCCCTGCGCGAGGGCCCCTGGGGCGTCACCGGCATCAATCAGGCGGTGGAAGACCATCTCCAGGAAACCGGCACCCTCAACATCCAGGGCTTATGGTATGTCGGACGCCCGGTGCTGATGACCCGCAATGATCCCCAACTGAGCCTCAGTAACGGCGACATCGGCATTACCCTGCCCGATCCCGAAGGTAAATGGCGGGTCTATTTTCCGGCCGGAGATGCCAGCCCCCGGGTGATTCTTCCCAGCCGCCTCAAATACTGCGAAAGCGCCTGGGCCATGACCGTCCACAAATCCCAGGGATCTGAGTTCCAGCATACCGCGCTGATCCTGCCCCCCCAGGACAGCCCCGTCACCAGCCGGGAATTGCTGTACACCGCCATCACCCGCGCCCGCGAAATATTCAGCCTCTTCGCCCCGGCCACCGGCCTCGAACAAGCCATTGCCCGCAGAACCCAAAGAATGAGCGGGCTACTTGCCGCTTTACAAAAAGCCTCTAAATATGGCAATTAGTTCGCCAGTCACCGGTGAGTCATTTAGGTCAGCTTTTATCGTCTTCCAGCGCCAACAAAGGAAAACATGCCCCAATCCTTCTCAGAGCATTCCCAGCAAATCTTAAAAACTTTGCTGCAAAAGCATCAGCGTGACATCAAGGCGGCCATTGTCGAGGCGGTAGAAAAATTTTATGCCGGAGCCGCCGAGCATCCTGAGCTGAAAGTCATACTGGAACGCCTGGGCGAGGAAAGAATCGGCAACCTTAAAAAGGAGCAGGCTGAACACTCCTGGCTCTTGCTGCAACCCGATGATGGCGAGCTACTTGAAAAGCGCTCCGGAGAAATTGGCAGAATTCATGCGCTGATGGGCATTCAAAGTGAATGGTTGATCAGCAGCATGGCTTTATATAGTGATTGCCTGCTGGAACAACTGACGCCGCTTTTTGGCGGCTATCCAGAGTTACGCAGCTACCTGCTGCAAAGGCTGGCGACTGACCTCGCCCGGCAATTACAGGGCATGGAATCCTCAGCCCAGGAAGAGCGTGCCATTCAGGAACGTATTGATCTACTTCTCATCAGTGATGTCAGCCCCGCAGAAACTGTGCGGCGGATGCTGGACAAGCTCATGTCCATATCGGGATTGGATGGAGCCTGGATCAGTCATTCTGAGGATGGCATACATTTAATCCGGGACCAGGTGAGCGGTCGGGATTTACAGGAATATCTGGATGGTGTCGAAATACGCCTGGATGATACGCCTTATGGTCAGGGACCTGCAGGGATCGCGTGGCGAACTGGCGAAATTATCTATGTAGATGACTGGCAGGCCGACCCGATCTCGTCGCCCTGGCACCAAGCTTCGCAAAAATATGGCTGGCGAGCCAATGTCACATTTCCTATTAAAGTCAATGGTAAAGCGTACGCAATCATCGCTCTTTACAGCAAAATACCGGGCTTTTTCCGTGCTCCCAATCGCCAGAACCTGATACGCCATCTGGCCATCATGCTCGGTATTGCGATTGGTCGTCGCCAGGAGCAGAAACGTATCGATCGTCTCAGCAGCCTCTACCGCGCCTTTCTGGCAGAAGGCGACATACTGATCCGGGCACGATCGGAAACGGAAATGCTCCGCAAAACCTGTCAACACATTGTCGAGAATACACTCTTTACTACCGCGTATATCATGAAACCGGATCAAGACGGCTTATTCAAAACCCGCGCTGGTGCAGGATCCGGGAGTGGCATCCTGAATAATCTGGGTATTCGACTATTTTCCGACTGCCCCAGTCTTCTGCAAGACACCTGGCAGTCTGAACGTCTGCAGTATCGCAATGATTACTGTAAAGACCCAGCCCTTAAGGCCCAGTATGCATTTATGGAAGAACAAAACTGGGCAAGTGTGGCCACCATTCCGATTCGGCGCAATGGTCAGATCTGGGCGATTCTCGGCGTTGTCAGTAGCGAAACCCATGTGTTTGACCAGGAGATCCTGGGTACCCTGGCACGGGTAGCCAAGCTCCTCGGTTACGGTCTGGATGAAATGGACCTCAAAAAACGCATTGAGCAGGAACGCGCCACCCAAAGCTGGAAGGCCCGTCATGATACTCTGACCCGTCTACCCAACAGAGCAGCACTTCTGGATAGAATTCCCGAAGCCAGCAAACGCGCCCAGCGCGATGAAAAACTCATGGGCGTCTGTATGCTGGATCTGGATGACTTCAAACCGGTCAATGATCAATATGGTCATGCCGCCGGGGACCAGCTTTTGCAAAAAGTAGCCCACCGCCTTGGTCAGGCTATTCGCCAGACCGATTTTGTGGCCCGGATTGGCGGAGATGAATTTGCCCTGGTGCTGGAAAACATCCAGAACATGGACGATATTGAAAAACTCATGCAGCGAATATCTGCAGCGCTGGAAAGGCCCTATACCCTTCCAGGCAACATCACGGTCAACATCGGTGGAAGCCTCGGTATTACTATTTACCCCTTTGATGAAGGCGATAGCGAGATACTGCTTCGCCATGCCGATCAGGCACTGTATATGGCCAAAAGAAACAAAACCGAGCGAAAACAATTCTGGAAGAGTTTTCAGGGAGAAGAAATCCTTGCAGAAAATAGCAGCACAGCATATTCCCGCCTGATTGAACAAACAGGTGGCTTGATTCCATATTTTCAACCCATTCTCGATCTGCAAACTGGTCATATCATAGGGATTGAAGCTCTGGCACGCCTGCAGCATGAGGGTGAGATACATTTACCGGACACTTTTATTCCGCATCTAAACAGGAAAACCATGCAGATGCTGACTACCCGGATGCTGGAAAATGCCTGCCAGGTAGCACTTAAGCTCCAGAATGCCGGATATCCCCTGGAAGTTGCTGTCAATATTCCACCGGATACACTGCTCGAAAAAGGTTTTCTGCAAGAACTGCAGGCTATTTTAAAAAAAGCGGAATTAGCTCCTGAATACTTGACTCTGGAAATTCTGGAAAATGGCGATTTCTTATCCTTACCGCTGGCTCGGGAAAAAATTGCCATCATCCGCTCCATGGGTGTGCGCATTGCATTGGATGATGTGGGAAGTGCCTACGCTTCGCTGCTGCGCTTAAAGGAAATTGCCGTAGATGAGGTCAAGCTGGATCAGAGCTTGGTACGCGGCATTCCCGAACGACCGACCGATCTTGTTTTTGTGGGCAGCGTAGCCGCCTTGGCCATGGCCATGGGCAGCCGATATATTGTCGAGGGTGCGGAAACCCCGGAAATACTCGACGCTTTGGCCGTTCTTGGTGTCGATTGCGCCCAGGGTTATGCCATAGCCCAGCCGATGCCCGCAAACGAACTGCTTCCGTGGCTCCAGAACTGGAAGCCGCAGCCACAACACAATCAACCCAAAACTCTGCTGGGAGCCTATGCTTCCCATTTACAATTCGACAGTTTATATCAACTCGCACCCGCTATTTTGAGTCAATTGCCCTGCCTGGAGGATTCCCACCGCTGCCGTTTGGGAAAATATCTGGACGGACAGGCAATGGGGAGATCGGCTCTGGCCATCACCCACCAAGAATATCATGCCTGTATTTCCCGGGCACACAGTCCTGAAGAAATCTCATTACTCCGAAGACAAATGACGGAAACCTTTACCGCCACCCGTAACGGCTTATTGGAAAACCATTAAACCGTTCACCTCATTACGCTTCTTTTTCAAAGCGCAGCGCAGCCGAATTAAGGCAGTAACGCAACCCCGTGGGTTTTGGTCCGTCAGGAAACACATGCCCTAAATGGCTATCGCAGCGGGCACAGCGAATTTCCGTGCGAATCCGTCCATAGCTGGTATCCGTCAATTCCCGAATGTGATCGGGCGCATAAGGCTCCCAGAAACTGGGCCAGCCGGTTCCTGATTCAAATTTACTGGTGGACCGAAACAAGGGCAGACTACAAAGAGCGCATAAATAGCTACCTGCTTCTTTTTCCAGTAACAAGCCACCACAAAAGGGTGGCTCCGTACCATGTTCAAACAACACATGACGCACTTCAGCGGGTAAATCCTTGGCCATTTCGGCGCGGGACTGAGCATCGATGGGGGTCAGGTCAAAACCTGCGGATGACATGGGCATATTTTATTCCTTACGTAAAAACTGGGGAAAAGTCTGTTGCAATTTTTCGACCTTCGGTAAAGCGACAGCACAAATATACGGCTGATCCGGATTCCGTCGGGCGTAGTCCTGATGATAGTCTTCCGCCGGATAAAAAGTCTCCAGCATGGTCAGTTCCGTTACTATAGGTTGCCGGAACACTTTCGCCGCGTTCAGTTCATCCACATAGTTTTTGGCCATCTGTAACTGTGCCGGGTTGCAGGCAAAAATGGCGGAACGATATTGCGTACCCACATCATTACCCTGGCGATTAAGCTGGGTAGGGTCATGCGCCACGCCGAAAAATACCTGCAGTAAGCGCCCATAGGTCAAAAGAGCCGGATCAAAGGTAATCTCAATGGCTTCGGCATGGCCTGTCGTCCCGCTGCAAACCGTTCGATAATGGGCTGTTGCCTGCGCCCCGCCACTATAACCCGAAACAACTTTTTTTACCCCTTCCAGCGCCAGATAAACGGCTTCAGTACACCAGAAACAGCCCCCTGCCAACACGGCAACACCAGGCGTACTGGCCTCTGGATCATCCCACTGCGGGGGCGGTATCGATATAGCCATGCGTGCTCCTTTTGTGACGAGTCCATACAGGCCAGCCAGGCTCTTGACCTGAACTGGCAATCTACTGAGCATAGCGGCAAATCCACCAGCAACCAACCCGGAGACCACCATGAGCGGACATGGATTGCACAGCCACCCTCCCCACGAAGAAATCGTCCATCACTCGGCCGAACATGATGCCCAGCATGGCGGCAGACACAGCCTCAGCCAGTGGGTCGCCATATTCACCGCGATTCTCGCCGCCTTTGGCGCCTTTGTCAGTTATCAGGGAACCCATCTGATGAATGAGGTACTGCTCCAGAAAAACGAGGCCGTTCTGGAAAAGGCCAAGGCCGCTGACCAGTGGAATTACTACCAGGCAGTCAGCACCAAACTGCATATGATGGAACTGGCGGTAATACTGGCCCCCACCAAGGCCGCCGGCTTTCAGGAAAAAATCGCCAAATACCAAAAACAGAAGGTCAGCATTCAAAAAGATGCCGATGACATGGAAAAAAAATCTGCGGCGGCCAACCGGGAATCCGCCCATCTCAATCGTCCCCACAATGATCTGGAAATCTCCATGATTTTTTTGCAGATCGCCATTTCTCTGGCCTCCATTACTG
>NZ_JABBOU010000116.1 GCF_018853465.1 Acidithiobacillus montserratensis | reverse complement strand
AACCAATCCTAACGCGAGAGAAAACAGCTCTTCAGGGACCATCAGCTAACTCCAATTCAGGGCACGACCGCTCCACAGCATTCTACCCCCTACCCACTCAATCTGACGAAGAGCCAACATATAGACGTGTTCAATTGGCCTTCGTCATCACCACGCGGCTGACAGGCCCAGCCTTTGGAGGAGGCCGCCAGTAGCCACTACTCAGCCTTCCTCCTGTCATCCCCTCGAATTTTCACCCCCTGTGAAGCGGCGATGATGGATCGCCGCTTCACCCACTGCGCCGCGCGTTTTACCTGCTCCCGCCCAATGACCGACCACGGCGTGCCCTCCCTGGACTTGCGATTCCATGCCAGCGGGCTCGTGTGTGGCATTGGGATCGCGACAATATCTTCCAGCGCCGCCAATGCTTCGGCCAGGATGGGATGGGACGGCGAAAACCGCCCGAATCGTACTATCGGGAAATCCCGGGAGGCTGCAACCTGGTGAGCCAGGGTTCCGCCGCCCAGAAAGACAAAAGCCGCCGTACCGCCGACCAGCAACAGCACGGTTGGATGCGCCTGGAGTATGGTATCCGCCAAGCGTGGAAGGCAATTCCCGATTTCTTCCACGCTCGGCTTACGGTTATCCGGTGGACGGCAACGCACGATGTTCGCGCAGCCGTAATCATGTCCGCGCCGCAAGCCCTGTTCTTCCAGCAGATAGTGCAACATTTTCCCGGATCGCCCCACGAAACCCATGCCTTGCTGGTCTTCATCAGCGCCTGGCGCCTCTCCGATGACCAGCAGTTTGCAAGGACGACCAAAATCCGGCGTGTCAGGCTGGACGATTTTAGTGCGTGAAGCGCAGAGGGAAGGGCAAAGGCGGCAATCAGGCATGGACGGCATCCTCCAAAAAGTCCACGACATTTCCAACAGGCCACATGCCGACTTGCCTGCCCCAGGCTCCATCATCGCTCAAACGCTCGCTCAATCTTCCCAGCCCCAGTTCGGCGCACCAGTCCAGCGCGGCGGCCGCATGGAATGGTTCGCGGGCCACGCCAATCTGCCATGGATCGGGATCGGGAGCTTGCCTCCAGTCCATGATCCGCAGGTTGCGCCGGATGGTTGCGTGTTGTTCGGCGATGGCGGCTGATTTCTTGTCCTTGGCTGACCCATTTTCCACCGCAGCACATATGCCTTCCAGTCCGCCATGTGTTCGCAGCAGCTTCACGGCGGTTTTGACCCCGACGCCGGACACGCCAGGGATATTGTCCGAATCGTCGCCGGCGATTGCCTTCGCCAGCAGATATTCATCCACACCGCTGAAGGGCCCATCCTTGACTTTGTCCGTACCCATGTCCTCCACGGTGACGCGAGTATCAGTAATGGGCGAGAACCAGTCCACGGACGGCCCGAGCGCCTGCCACCAGTCGCGGTCGTTGCTGACGAGGGTGATCTGCCTGACCGGGCAATCTTCCGTCTGCAAGGACCGGCAAAAAAGTCCCGCCAGATCGTCGGCTTCGGCGTTGCAGGCACGTACCTGCGTTACCCCCATGTGGTACAGCATAGTTCGCGCCAGCGGCTCCTGTTGCCGCCACTTCTCGGCGACCTCGATTTTCTCCGGCGTATCCTTGCGATTAGCCTTGTACTCAGGACATAGCTCGCGGCGCCATGCCGCGTGGCCGTCCCACAGGACCACCGGAACGGCATCGGGGAATAAGGCGGACAAACGCATGACCGACTGCGTGAGACCCAGGATGCCGCCCGTAGGACTGCCGTTATGCGCCAGCCGGGATAGTGCCGGCTGGTACATGGCGGCGTAACCGATGTTATTGCCATCAATCAGAAGCAGGTCGGTCATCATTCTGATACCCAACGGAGAAACAGGTTGTCGGCGAGCGATGTGTCTTGCGGCGGTTCTGACAAGTCCCATTCCTGCAAACATCGCCGCAAGTCCACCATGGACTGGTCGATGAAGTCGGTCATCCTCGTAGACATACAGATCGTTTCGCGCTCCATCGCGGATTGTTTGGCCTCCAGGATATCCGCTATTTCCTGGCGAATACCGTCTTCGATGCGTGTTCCGGCGCCGGCGACCAGCAGCTCCATGGAGACAGGGGGCTGCTCCTGTCTTTCCGCCGCCCACCGTCCGGCCAGCATGCTCCGCAATACATATAGCACCTTTTTGATAGGCACATCGTCTGTATGCAGGTGTTCGGCGGCAATCCTGGACGCGATACCGAAGTAGTGCCCCAGAGCGGCCCGGCGGCGATAGGCACGGCTGGACAACTGGCGCAATTCTTTGAGACACGCAGGATTTTCAGAATAGATGATGGGGGAGTTCAGCCACTCGTAAACCGACTGGTTTCCTTTCAGCATAAGCTGCAACGCCTTGCGCAAGTCCCAGCCGTTGATATCCAGATCCCCGTCGATCGGCAACACGATCACATCCCGACCGGGATGGATGCGGAGGTACCAGGGCAAGGGATGCACATACAGGAACCGCACGTCATAATCGCTGTCAGGGGAAGGGAATCCCCATGCGCGGCTGCCTGATTCGCAGGCGTAGAGGATGCGCACATCTTGCGAAATTTCGATATGCGCCAGCCGCTCTCGGATTTCTTCATCCATGTTTTCCATCCTGCTTGGTCTTCATCCATTTGCGCGGGAAACCCCGGCGTTGAGGCCGGGGAGGGATAGCGCGGCGGCGCAAGCCGCCCCTGTTCCCGCTTCTCCTTTGTCGAAAGCTATCCTGGTGAGCAAATACCCATACCCGTCCGCACGCTGCACGAGCTTGCAGAAACGGTGATGGACCCCTTGCACCAGACCATCCATGGTCCTGATGTTGAAACTGCCGCTGGCGCGGATGGCAACACGGCCTAGATACGTCCCAGCTTTCTTTCCCTTCGTGACTACCGCTTTCACCATGTCGCCGGTCTGGAACCCGAATACGCTCTTGTGCCGTGTCAGGTAGCCACGCGGAAAACCATGCTTCGTCAACCGCGTGCGTTGGTAGCTGCCCCTGCCTGTTGCCTGAACCTGCAATATGGACTGCTGCCAGTGCTGGATGGTGTCAAACCTGCCCACGCAGGCGGCATCCAGGGCATGCGCTTTGGGAATGGCAAGCCGCTTGCGGTTCCACTTCGTCCGCCCGCCCGTGCCGGTTTCCACCGGCAGACCGATGGCCTTGAGGCGCTGGAACAGTTCCCAGCGGGTGCTGTTGACGGCGGCGGCATCCCGAAGCGGTGCCTTGCGCCGCGCCTCGATGCGGGCAAGGCGCTGGGGATCTTTCGCCAGAAAGGCTGCCATGTCCTGATTTCCCTTGCGCTGATTGCACGGGAAGCAGGCCAGAGTGAGATTGCTCACCCGGTCGCTGCCGCCCCTGGACTTCGGGTGAATGTGGTCGATGGTCAGCGGCGTGTGTTCCGCATCGCAGTAGGCGCATTTGCGTCCCCACTTTTCCAGCAGGTACTCGCGTAGCTCGTAGCCCGCGAGTTCCCCTTGCTGGTACTCCACCCCGCTGATCTCCGGGTTCTGGAGCGCCTGGGTGTCGAAGCGGTGAAGCATCGTTGAGAGGCCAGTCACCGGCGCCCAGCGCATCAGGCGATGTACCCATGCCATCGTCGTTTGCACCCGGTGTTGCAGGCTTGGGGCGAGCCAGCCTTGCGGCTTGGCGCGATTGTCAAAGCGTGCGGGACGGTGACGCAGATTCCCGCGCCGCCGGCGGCGAAAGGCCCGCCGTGCTGTCAGCCGGTCGCGGATTTGCTGCCCACGGTGCGCGAGTTCCAGCAGCAGGAGAACGGTTCTGGTACGCAGAATTTCCCCGGTACCGGGATCAACGGCCTCCGATTCCCGCACCAGTGCCATCCCCGTAGTTTTGCTACCTGGGTCAATTCCAACACGGACTTCCTGCATAACAGAGTCAGCCTGCAGCCGATCCACCAGCCGAATCGTGAACGGAACCATGCGATGGATTCGCGCACGACCGCGCTCCAGCAGAATCCGCGCCCGTTTTTCCGAGCACGGCATCAGCGGTTTTTTCCTTTTGTCCAATACGAATACTGCCATCTGAACTCCTTTGCATCCTTACGGATACTTGTGACGCGGGCATTGCTGCCCATCTCCCCTCGGGATTGTCTGCAACCGGCTCCTGCCCTTACGGGCAGCGGCTGGAACCTTCGGCGCTTTGCCTTTCGCCAGCATGATCCCAACCTTCCAGTGTCAGGGACTGAGGAAGCATCCCGGAGTGGGTCTCAACGACCTGTTACAAACGTCTGCACGTTTCCGTGCTCCCTGGTCAACCTAGCTTTCGGTTTCCCTCAAGCTCCGCCCTTCAGGGCTGGGTAGTTGACATGCCCGGCTTCCTCGTTAACCTTGTACTGGCTTCTGAATTTGTTCACCAGGTACTCATTCTGTTCCTTGGTTAGAAACAACTGATCTTTCTGGCTATTCCCAGGCCACTTGTCTTTCGCTTCGACGTGAGTCAAAAACCAGTCGCGAAGTCCTCGCAGAAGATGCACTTCCGTCACTCGGAAAGAATTCCTGTAGCTTCCACAAATCACGACAGCGCCACGCCGCATGCTTTCAACAAGACCCAACTTCTCCAGTCTATATTCGTAAGTATTGGCCAAATCTAAAATTTCTTCGAATCTGGTAAGGGTATGCGACGCACTACCTCCGTTGACTCGGTGAAGAATGTCATCAATGGAATCCTTTTCCGCTAGTGAAATCTTGATTTTCATACTTACTCCCAGGATTCCTGAACGCTGCCAAAATACCGCATTCCGCCGCCCTTCCGCGCGGCAAGACGACTGAAACGCTCCCGTTTCTCGCTGCAATAGACACAGCGCACGGCCTGCACTGCCTGCACCCTGGCCGGGGGGATGATCTCCCCACAGTTCAGGCAGTACCGGTTTCCGGCATCATCCTCGTCCGGGGCTTCGCGCTGGAGCGACGCACGTTGGGCCATTCGCAGTGCCATTTCCCGCTCCTGCACCTCGCTCGCAATATCGGCTTCATCCGCCATCCTCAGCCCTCCCCGCCCATCAGAACAGTAGTCAGCGCCTGCACAAACTGCGCTGGCGTCGGGGATCCTTCCAGCGGCTGCCGTGCCGCACGAAACAGGCGGTCCAGAAGAACCCGCGGCACCAGGAACTTCAGGCCATCTTCAGCAGCAAACGCTGGATGATCACCGGCATCCGGGTTTTCGTCGCCGACGATCTCAACAATTTCCTCGTTTCCACCATCGGGAACATATTCATACCCTTCCGCCTCATCCTCATCGGCATAGGTTCCATCATCCATATCGCACCCCTCTGCTTCCTTGGGGTCATACAACACTGCCGGCTCTTTCATTTCTTCTCCTTCCACAGGTTCCGTGGTCACTGGTTCAACTGGCGCCGGAGACAACCCGTCTTCCGCCTGGCTTTGGCTTTCGCCACCCAATATGG
>NZ_JABBOU010000115.1 GCF_018853465.1 Acidithiobacillus montserratensis | reverse complement strand
GACAACAGCACGCAGCAAGGTCTGGCGGGACACGGTGCCTTTTTTCAGGACACCAATCTGTCGGCGAATGAAGCGGAAGCGGCCACGGCCTGGGTCCGCAGCCATGTAGACCGGCGCACCATGGATCTCGGCGAGCGCATGGACGACATTCGCGAGCACATGTGGGCACTGGAAAAAGAAGGCGAAATCATTGTTCACCGCATCACCGATGATCACAAACCCATTGAAGTAGACACCCTTTATGGCTGGAAAAAGCGCGTCCCCACCAACCAGCTCTGGCATCACAAGAGCTGCGGTCAGTGTGGCAACATTCCCGGCTATCCCACCAGCCTGATCTGGTTCATGAACCACTTCGGCACCGACTACCTCGACGAAACCGACCAGACCTCCTGCACCGCATGGAATTATCACGGCTCCGGCATCGGCAACGTCGAATCCCTCGCCGCCGTCTTCCTGCGCAACTTCCATCAGGCTTACGTTTCCGGCAAGCAGCACGGCTACGAGAACGGCCACTTCTTCCCGCTGGTCCATTGCGGCACCTCCTTCGGCAACTACAAGGAAATCCGCAAGTATCTGGTCGAATCCGCCGAACTGCGCGAAAAGGTCAAAAAGATTCTCGGCAAGCTCGGGCGTCTGGTGGACGGCAAGATCGTCATCCCCGAAGAAGTGGTGCACTACAGTGAATGGCTGCACGTCATGCGTAACCGCATCGCCAGCGAACTGCAGACCATCGACATGAGCAACATCCGGGTCACCACCCATGCGGCCTGTCACTATTACAAGATGGTCGCCGAAGACGCCATTTACGACAACAGCATTCTCGGCGGCAACCGCACGGCGGTCGGCACCTCCGTTGCCCAGGCCCTGGGAGCTCAGGTCATCGACTACTCCACCTGGTATGACTGCTGTGGCTTCGGCTTCCGGCACATCATTTCCGAGCGCGAATTCACCCGCAGCTTCACCATGAATCGCAAGATCAAGGTCGCCCGGGAAGAAGCCAACGCCGACGTCATGATTGGCATTGACACCGGCTGTATCACCACCATGGACAAGAACCAGTGGATCGGTAAAGCCCATGACATGAACTACAGCATCCCGATCATTGCCGACGTGCAGCTGGCCGCCCTGGCCTGCGGTGCCGATCCCTTCAAGATCGTCCAGCTCCAGTGGCATGCTTCACCCTGTGAAGATCTGGTGGAGAAAATGGGCATCAGCTGGGATAAGGCCAAGGCCGACTTCCAGGAATACCTCAAACAGGTCGAGCAGGGGAACGTGGAATACCTCTACAACCCCGAACTCGCCACCAACCAAAATATCAACATGAAAGCGGGCGCTT
>NZ_JABBOU010000114.1 GCF_018853465.1 Acidithiobacillus montserratensis | reverse complement strand
ATTCTGGAAAATCGTGCAAACTGCCCACGATCCGCCAGAATCATTGCCCACCATCGCCCAGAATCACCGCCCACGATCATTCAGAATGACTGCCCACGATGGGCCAGAATACGCACCTGCGCCAGCATCGCTTCCTCGGCGGCGCTGACGAATACGTACCGGACGGACGCCGTCGCGTGACGAATCCACGCCATCGCCGCGTCGACGTGTAGCGCGTCGATCCGGGTTTGCATATCGGCCAGCGCCATCAGCATCGCCAGCCGCAGCAGCATCGGCGCACGGCGTTCCAGCAGCGCGCCGACGACGCCGTCGCCGAGATCGTCGTTCAGTTCGCCTCGGTATAGCTGCGCGTAGCGCCACTGGGCCTGTGATGACAATTCCATCCGCAGGTGTTCGTGTTCCCCGTGTTGATCGGCGCGGACGAAAGCGAGCACCTCCCGTGTCCTGCGTGCCAGTCGATCCACCATCGCCTGCGGCGTTTCCTTCGGGAACGGCAGTATCCGCGTGCGTTCGGCCCAGATCATCAGGAAGCGATTGGCGAAGCCGTTGGTGAGTTCGCGCGTGCTCATCAGGCCCGTCAGTTCGCTGGGCGAGATCGCGCCACTCAGACAGACGTGTGGTTGGCTGGCGTAGAGCCGGTTTGACTTGGTGGCGGGCTTGAGATCGACGCCATCCCAACAGTCGCGCAGCGCCGCCGACAGCGTGTTGCCGTCGCGCCGCCCTTGATGCAGCACGTTGGCGAACTCGGATTCGACGACCCACAATCGCTTGTCCTCGATGGCGGGCACGTCCTGTCGGCCCTGCCGGTAGCCGTCGTGCATCAGCGCCACCAGCCCTTCGCGGCTGGACAGTCCGCCACGATGAATCTGCGGCGCGAAGGCTTGGCCCATCTCCCGCAACGCCTGATCGATGCGCACCACCAGCGACACCGCATCGCCCTTGCGGCCACGACCCGAACGTCCAACGTGCAGGCAGAACAGCCGGGCGTGGTGCCGGGTGTTGCCGACGGGCAGGTACGCGCTGCGCCCGACCGCGCAGGACAGGTAGGCCATGAAGTTGGCGGCGATGGCGACGGCGTTGGTTTCCGTGCCTTCGCTGCCCGCGCGGGCCACGTCGCCGATCAGGCCATGCAGGCACGCCGGATCGGCTTCGGGCGCGTTGCGATGCGCGACCATCGCCACCTCGCCACCGTCATCGGCATCGTCGAGTGCTGGCGTGGCCTGTGGTCGGTGAACAGCATCGCCGATCCGTCGCATTCACTTTCCGTCCAGCGCCACGGTTTGGACGATGCTCTCAAACTGGGCCAGCAGCTCGGGCTGGCGCTGCGACAGGAACCGGAACACCGCCTCGTTGTCGATCAGCTTGCCAAGGTAGCCGCGCGCCAGCACCAACATCAGCACGTCCTGCCCGTAGGACTGCTCGACCACTTTCAGTTGCCCTTGCAGGTTGCCCATTTCGCGCTCCATCTTCACCATTTGTTCCGCCGTGACGCCAGACATCTTCCTGGGCCGTTTCTCGCTAACCAGCAGGTTCGGTGGCGTGGCAGCGAGCAAGGCTTCGGCGTAGGCGACCGTCATGTTGTTGGCGGTCAGCATCAGTTCCACGCATTCGACCTGTCGTGTGGGCTTCATCTTGCGCAGCACCGAGCCGAGGTTGGCGGCGAAGTGCTGATCCTTGAGCATCTCGACCGCCTCCGGGCAGATGCCGTCGAGCAGACTCACCTTCTTGTGAATCAGGCTGATGTCCACGTTCAGCGCCTTGGCCAGCCGCTCGGGCGTGACGCCGCGCTCGACCGCGCGCCGGAGCATGTGGTGCTCCTGAATGGACGAGATGCGGTTGATCCGGTTGTTGTAGGTGTAGCTTTCGTCGTCGGTCGCGACGAGGCACGGCGCGTCGGTGAATTCCAGTTGCCGCAACGCCAGCAGGCGCATGTGCCCGTCGAGCAGGATGTGTTGCCCGGTCTTGTCCGCCTTGCCCACGCTCAGGGGTTCGATCAGGCCGATCTCCTGGATCGAGGCCATGATCTGCTTGAACTTGCGCGAGGTATGCAAGCCCTCCGGCGTCTTGCGCGTGGGCAGAATCCGATCGAGCGGGAGTGTCAGCGGCTCCGGAATGAACCCCAGCGATGAACGGCTCATGCCGAGTGGCCTCCGGCCCAGACACGCTCGGCCAGTTGCTTGGGCAAGGTGTCCAACCCTTCGGCGCGCAGCAGGTTGGAAAAGTGCTCGTCGGCCAGCAACTGGCGCAGGGCCTCGATCACGAACAACAGGCGCTGCTGGGTGAACTCGGCTTTCTTGATCATCAGTTTCTGTCTATCGACCTCGTGCTGGTAGTTGCGCACTAGGCTGGAGGTGGTGACGGACGCCCCCTTGCGCGCGGGCCGGTGGGCCAGGGTTTTGCCCAAGGCGCTGCGCCGCTGAAGCACACGCCGCGCCTGCATCAGTTGCCCGCCGCGCAGTTGGCCAGTTTCGTAGGCGTCCTGCAGCGCGGCCTGCACGGCTTCTTCGTCGCTTGCGCCCGCAATGGTGATGGCGACGTTGAGTGGAACCCTTCCGGCCTCAACGGCGGCCAGTAGACGCTCCTCGCCTTTCTCGAACAGGAGCAGGATGCCTTTGATGTAGTCGAGGCTCAGGCCGGTTTTCTGGGCGATGACGCGCTTGTCGTAGCCCTGCTGGCTCAACTGCTCGATGCTCATCAGCAGTTCCAGTGCGCTGTATTTCCTGCGAGCGATGTTCTCGGTCAGGCTCATGATGAAGGCGTCCTCGTCGTTCACTTGCACGACCAGCGCCGGAATCTCTGTCTCGCCGAGCGCCTTGAACGCCTTGAGCCTGCCTTCGCCGCAGATCAGCAGGTAGCGTTTGCCGTCCTCCAGATCGTCGCGCGGCGTGACCGTGACCGGTTTCTTCAGGCCGAGGCTCTTGATGTTGGAGACGATCTCCTCGAACACGCGGCCATTGCGATCACGCGGATTGAGCACTGCGATCTGGTCGACCTGGATCATTTGCAGTTCGGATGCGTGGTGCTTCTTCGTCATGCGACTCTCCTCAAGCGGCTGCGCTCGGCCATGCCGTAGAGGTAGTCCAGGCTGTCGAAGCGGTAGCTTTCGAACTCGATGCCGTTGTGGTCGGCGAGATGGATGCGCGGCTGCCCGAAGTCCAGACGCGGCAGCAGGTAGTAGTCCAGCGCAGCCTGATTGCCGTCGTCGAGACGCACGGCGACCGTGATGTCCGGCGCGAGGCTGGTGTCGAAGCGCACCTTCCAGCGGCGGCGGCCGTTGTCGAGCAATTGGCAGCGCGAGAGCACCAGCGAGACGGTGAACTCGCGGTTGACCGTGAGCAGGTCAGTCGCCGGATCGCGCACGACCTTGCCGCCGACCTCGGCGATCATCCGTTCGGTCTGGCCGACGATCTCCGGGTGCAAGCGGCGCAGGAACTGGTTGACCTCCAGATACTGGTAGTCCCGATCCGGCGTGAAGCCCACCGTCTGATAGGCGCGAATCAGGCTTCCGAAGCGATGCGCGTAGGCTGCTGCCGACGGCATTCCTTCGGCCTCGTCGATGATCAGGCCCGAGAGATAGCCGTGCTGCTGGAACAGCCGCCGCAGCTTCTCGATCAGTTCATCGTCGCTGAAGCGGTGGGCGCGCTCGCGCAAGATGCCCTGCGCCGTGTAGAACAGGTCGGGCGGCACGATGCCCTCGAACGCGCCTTCCTTCTTGATCCACATCTCCGGACGGTTCACCACGCGCACCTTCTTGAGCTTGAAGGAGCGCCGGTTGTAGACGTTGTTGCCGATGTATTTCTCGTTCGACAACACCTCGCGCACCGTGGCCCGCGTCCAGTCGCGCCCGAGGTCGGTGTGGATGCCCTTGGTGTTGAGCCGGTCGGCGATCTCGGATTCGAACAAGCCGTCATCGACGAACCAGCGGTAGATCTGGTTCACAACGGCCACTTCCTCGTCCGGCCCCGGCATCAGGATCACGCGGTCTGTCTGCAGGCTCTTGTGCTCACCGCGCGAAAGCTGCCCCTTCACCGCGCCGGACTGGTCAATCAGGACGCGCCGCAGGCCGTAGCCCGCTGGTCCGCCTTGTCGGAAGCCGAGTTCGATCAGGCGGCACTGCCCGGCGAACACCTTGGCGGACAGCTCGCGACTGTATTCGCCCGCCATCGCGCGCTTGACGCCCTTGACGATGGTGGACACCGGCGAGCCGTCGTTCTCGAACTGCTCGGCGCAGTAGGCGACCTGAATCCCGGCGCGGCGGCAGATGTATTCGTAGTAGGCGCTCTCGTCGGCGTCCTGGAACCGCCCCCAGCGGCTCACGTCGTAGACCAGGATGATCTGGAAGTCAGCCTTGCCCGACTGCACATCCTCGATCAGTTGCTGCAAGGCTTGGCGACCGTCGATGCGCAGGCCGCTCTTGCCCTCGTCGGCGTAGGTGCGGACGATCTCGATGTTGCGCCGGGCGGCGTACTCGCGGATCTTGTCGGCCTGGTTCTCCGTCGAGTATTGCTGGTGCTCGGTGGACATGCGCACGTACTGCGCGGCGCGGAACGCGGGAGATGAACCCGATGGGTCGGCGGAATGTTCTGACGATTGCATGGTGTCCCGATCGCGCTCGTTGATCTTGTCGTGGCGTTCTCTGGTCTGCCGCTCCTTTCAAGTGACGTGGCACGCACGAAGACAACCGGCGGCGTTGCGCACGTTCGGGATCGTTGCCATGCAGGGTGATCGAGAACCCATTTGGAGGCGACGTTACGGGCGGATCGCCGGGCTGTCGATCAAGTCCTCTCTTGACACGTCCATCTTGCACGGACAGGTGACACAGACCGGCGCGATCTCGACGACCCACGAGCCGCCGTTTTCCCTCGGAAACGCCGGATGCCATGTGATCCGGTACAGGCCGGTCGGCAGGTCGCACACGTCCATCTTTGCAAGATCGACGTTTGCGCTGTTGGCATCCCGCAGCCGCTGCTGCTCACGGTTGCGCTGTGCGTACTCGGGGTGGGCGTCGCGATAGTTGCGCCAGTAGTCCTGGTTGCGCTGCGACCACGCCTGCTGGGCGGCGCGCTGGTTGATCCGGTAGTCGGGATCGGACTGGAGCTTGGCTCGCTGCCACTGGCGCTTGCGGGCGCGCTGGCAGTCGGGCGCGGAACAGTAGGCTTGATCGGGAACTTGCGGGCGGGGTTCGAAGGGCCTGCCGCAGCAGGCGCAGTGTCGGGTCATCGTCGGGTCTCCATGCAAATCCGCACGGAAGCCGCGACCGATCACCAATGCCCGATGATCACGCGCGCGATCAGGCGCTCAGGGGAGCCAGGCCGCGCGATTACTCATGGGCGACCACTTCCATATAGGGCCGCATCACGTTGGCGACCCGGCAAATCTGGGCGTGTCGCCACAGATCCTCTGCCGACGCCTTGCGCGCCCTCCAGGCATCTTTCAGCGCCTCCAGCGCCACATCCAGACCGATCTTGTTGCGGTGCTTGAAGCAGTCCACGACCGTCTTGGCTGCGCTGTAGACCCGCAGCGTCACGCCGTCGCGCAGGTGCTCCTCGATGCCCGCCGCGTGGACATCGCCCGTCATTTGAACCATCCTGATCGGCGGGTAGTCGATGCGGGGCGCGTGGCTGCCGCGCGGCATGGCGATCCAGATCTGGCGCGGGAGTTGGGTGGTCAGCCCGTGGAATTGCAGCGCCGTCAGCAGGCAGAACACGGCCTGCGGCACCTTGGCCGCCACCACCGCAAGGCTTTCGTGTTCCGAGACCGGATGACTGGGCAGGCGGTAAAGGCCGCGCCCGACCCGGTCCAGCAGGCCGGCGGCAACCAGGCGCGTCAGGACGACCCGTGGCGCGTCGATGGCGTCCAGATCGCTGGCGCGCAGCAGCCCCTTCTGGCTGGCCAGATCAAGGACGCGCTGGGTGTGGGTGTCGGCGGGCATGGTCTGATCATGTTCCGTTTATTCGCTCAATGTAGCATTTTGGAGAAAATCGGGAACATCGAACCGACGAAGCTGATTGCATGGCGCATCCGTTCGTAGTGCGACGCACTCGGCCGATGCGGTGATTAGCGGCCTCATTCTCCGCGCTGAACGCGGAGAATGACTTGCCTTTGCGGTGAATCGGGTGTTTAATCTCCGCATGAATAGCGGAGAAAAACTCTACATCTGGCAGGCCGACGACTGGCCGGCCTGGCGCTATGACCTGGCGGCGCTGACTGGGCCGTTGACCGAGGTCAGCCGCGCCCAGGGCCTGTTGCTGGGCCGTCTGGCCGACGTGGGCATGGCGCTGCGCGATCAGGCCAGCCTTGCCGCGCTCACCGAGGACGTGGTGAAGACCAGCGAAATCGAGGGCGAAGTCCTCAACGTCGAGTCGGTGCGCTCGTCTATCGCCCGGCGCCTGGGCGTGGACATCGGCGCGGTCGCGCCAGTGGACCGGCACGTCGAGGGCGTGGTCGAGATGGTGCTCGACGCCACATCCCGCAGCGCCGAACCACTGACTACGGAGCGCCTGTTCGGTTGGCATGCGGCGCTGTTCCCGACCGGCTACTCGGGCATGAACAAGCTCGCCGTGGGCCAGTGGCGCAACGATGCCGCCGGGCCGATGCAGGTGGTTTCCGGCCCGGTGGGGCGACGCAAGGTTCACTTCCAGGCACCGCCCGCCGATGTGCTGCCCGTCGAGACGGCGCGGTTTCTGGCGTGGGCCAACGCGGACACCGGCGAGCCTGCGCTCATCAAGGCGGGGCTGGCGCATCTGTGG
>NZ_JABBOU010000113.1 GCF_018853465.1 Acidithiobacillus montserratensis | reverse complement strand
CGCCCCGGGGGTTCCAGACGTAAGGATGCTAACGGCCAGCGTACCTTGTCCAGCGCCTCCACCGAAGCAAAGCCAATACCCAGGCCCGCCGCGACAGCATCGCGCAACGCTTCGACGCCCGTCACCTCTACACTGCAGCGTGCACAAAGTCCGGCATGGGCAATAGCCGCCTCCACCCGACGGCGAATCCCGGAGTGAGCTTCCCGCCAGACAACTGGTTGCTGCAGAATCTCCTCCCAACGTGCCGATTGGCGCCCTTCTTGTACCCAGGGATGATTCCGGGGCAAGATCGCCACCAGTTCATCCTCCCGCCAGGCTTCCTGTTCCATGTGCTGGGGTAGATGGTCTGCAGCAATCTGTTCTTCGGTAAACAGTAAATCCCAACTACCCAAAGCAAGATTGTCCGGCAGCGGGCCGGTTTTCAATTGCAGCTGGATGCTCGGGTAGCTACTGCGGAAACGGGCCAGATGCTCCATCAGAAAATAGTTGGCGACGGTATTGGTGGCCGCAATGCGCAAACTGCCTTCCTGCAGATTCTGGCGGCGCGCCGACCAGCTTTCCACCTCTGCCAGGTTTTCTCGCAGACGCCGGGCATAAGGCAACAGAGATTCTCCGGCGGCGGTCAGTTTGATACTGCGCCCACTCCGCTGGTAAAGGGGTTCCCCCAAAGTCAGCTGCAAGGCCCGCAACCGTTCGGAGACAGCGGGCTGGCTGCGTTGCAGGTGGCGGGCTCCGCGTCCCACCCCTCCTGCTTCAGCCACCGCCAGAAAGGTCAACAATTCTTCGGCGTGAATTTTCAATTGGATTTTCCGATGAATGAGAGTAAATCAATCTATTGGTTGTATATTAGTAGCAGCGCTAGAGTAGGGCAAATTTACAGGGAGGCATCTGATGCAGAGCATCCAGCCATTGTCCAGAACCTGGCCGCTGTTTGCCGGAGTGGCCCTGGCCCTGGCCATGGGCTCCTTTGATGGCGCCTCGGTGCAAGGCATTTTTCCCTATATCGCGGGAGGACTGTCCACCAGTAACAATCACGCTTTGTGGACCCTGACCTACTTTATTGTCCACTGGTCCCTGGGGATTACGCTCATGCCCTGGACCACGCAACGCTTCGGTATGCGCCGCGTCTTTCAGGCGGCGGTCATAGTCGCCACCCTCGGCACCCTCATCAGCGCAACCACCAGCAATCTCTGGATCATGCTCCTTTCCCGGGCCCTGGAAGGCATTGCCGCCGGGCTGCTGGTGCCCCTCAGTCAAAGCCTGTTTTTACGCCACAGTCCGGAGCGCCATCATGGCCTGGTGACCGTATTCTGGAGTAATGCCATGCTCATGCCCTTTTTCTTCGGGCCGGCACTGGGCGGATTGCTGGCCACGGAATTGGGATATCGCAGCATTTTCCTGCTCTCTCTGCCATTCTGGATACTGGCTTTCTTTCTCGGCAGCAATGGGATTCCCAGGGATGCCAAAGATGCGGGACAAAAAAACCTGCCACCCTTTGACGGCTGGGGATTCGGGCTGCTATACGGGGGGCTGATGAGCCTGCAGATCGTCCTCGATCAAGGGGAAGAATATGGCTGGTGGCATTCCTCTTTCATTCTGAAAATGACCCTGCTCGCTCTGGTGTTTTTCATCCTCTTTGCCTGGCGGGAGAGTGAAACCGCTCACCCCTTGCTGGAAATCCATTTTCTCAAGCGGCGCAACTATTGGCTGGGACTGCTGCTGCTCTGCCTGGGTTGGGCCATGTTCATGGGTTGGGCCTCGATTCTACCGCTCTGGGCTGAGGAAGATCTGGGATTCAACGGCTTCTGGGCCAGCCTGGTGCTTTTCCCCATCGGCCTTGGCGCCATTCCTCTGTCCACCCTTATGGATCGACTCCGGGGATTGCTGGGCTTGCGCCGCCTGGCCAGCTTATGTTTCCTGATTTTTGCCTTTGCCTATGGGCACGCTTATCTCAGCCCCATGAGCAGCCTCTCAGATCTGTTTATCCCCATTCTGCTGATTGGCATTGGCGTCGGCATGCTCTTCGTACCCTTGACCCTCATCATCCTCTCTGGATTGAACAGCGCAGAAATCCCCTCTGCCGCAACCACCAGCAATTTCATCCGGGTGTTCAGCGCCAATATCGGTGTCAGCCTGCTGAGTGTCTATTGGAGCCGCTACAGCGCCATGGCCGCGGATCATTTGCGCGGGCAGATCAGTCGTTTCCACGGCGTTTTTGATTTTTCACCCGCGACCCTGCAGCATCTGATCCTGGTCAAGGCGGATACCCTGAGCATGGACAATCTGCTGCGCCTGTCCATGTGGATTTGTCTGGGGGCAGCCTTCATTGCCTACTTCTTCATCACACCTCCGAGCCGTCTGCAGAACGCCACAGGACCTGGCAACTACGTCGCAGAAGAAGAGGAAGAAAGCGGTTTTGCAGCCTCGGCAAAAGCTGAAGCTGCCGCGGGAGCCAGCACCACCTCCTGACGGGGACGGGGAATTTCGATACCGGCTTTATCCAGGGCTTCTGCCAATGCCCAGTTAAAGGTTGCTCGGGTACTGCCCGGTCGCATCAGACCTTCCTTGTCCACCCAGACAATCATATCGCATTCGTATCCTGCCTCCCCAAAGGCATTGATCCAGAGAGAGGGCGGATAGCGGTCATTTTTTACGCATAATGGCTGGGCCAGTGCGGTATTCACCACCAGCTCCCGGAGTTTTTCCCGATCGGTACCATAGGGAACCCGAAAGGGAATGTGTACGCGCATGACCGGATCATCGAGGCTCCAGTTGATGACTTCGCCATTCACGAACTGGGAATTGGGCACCAGAATATCGACGTGATCATTGGTCATGACCTGGGTATAGCGAACACTGAGTCTTTTGACTTCACCGTGCAGACCGTTTTCCTTGATCTGGATGTAATCTCCCACTTTGATACTGTGTTCAAAGAGCAGAATCAGTCCGGAAGCAAAGTTGCTGAATATATTCTGCAAGCCAAAACCGAGGCCCACACCGACCACACCGCCGAGAATGCTCAAGCTGCTGAGATTGACCCCGACTGTCTGCAGGGCGATGAGAATTCCCAGGGCAATAACCACATAATAGGTCAGCCGCGAGATGGCGTAAGCCGTCGCGGCGCCCAGACTGCGGGTCAGGGTTCTGCGGGTCAGCCGCCGCAACCAGATAGCCCCCCACCAGAGAAACACCAGAATCAGTACAAACTCGACAATCCCCAGAGGCTGAATCAGGATATTGCCCGGTAAATGCCAGGGCGTGGTGAACCAGCGCCAGAACGCTCCCCAATAATCATGCATCGTTATCCACTCCCTCCATCATGCGCCAGTCTCTGGCGAAGTCATCCACTGCCAAAGTGACAAACATACAACAACCCCTGCCGTAAAGCGTCCACATCAGTTACACTAAAGCAAAAATTGACTGGATAAGGTAGCCCCGTGAAAGCATTTGTTCTCCAGCCCCTGCAAGCGGCTCTCGAAAACCTTCGGCGTGAGGGGATCATTCCGGAGATTCCGGAAAATCTCGAACTGGATCGCCCCAAACAGCAGGAACACGGCGATCTGGCCAGCAATGTCGCTCTGCTGCTGGCCAAAAAGGCCGGGCGCAAACCCCGGGATCTGGCCACAGCCATCATCGCAGCCCTTCCTGCCAGTGACTGGATCGTGCGCACGGAAATTGCCGGACCCGGCTTCATCAACTTCTTCCTGGCTCCTGCCGCCTTCCACGGGGTCATCGCCAAAATCCAGACCGAGAAAAATCAGTTCGGAGCCAACCAGCAGGGCAGGCAGCAAAAACTGCAACTGGAGTTTGTTTCCGCTAATCCTACCGGTCCACTGCATGTAGGTCATGGTCGGGGTGCCGCCTACGGCGCGAGCCTCGCCAATATTCTGCGCTTCAATGGTTATGACGTTTTTTGTGAATATTATGTGAATGACGCCGGCCGGCAAATGGACATTCTCGCCGCCAGTGTCTTCATGCGCTACCTCGAAGCAGCAGGTCTGTTGCCCTGGGCTTTCCCCGACAACAGTTACCGGGGCGATTATGTACGCGAAATTGCGGCTGAACTCCGTGCAAAGGTGGGCGAAGCGCTGCAACATGCCCGCAGCGGAATGCCCGACCTACCCGCTCTGGAAGACCCGGATGCGGCCATAGACGCCCTGATCGCACACCTGAAAGAACGTCTGGGTAAGGACGATTACCAGATCCTGCACAGCGCCGGGCTGGACAGCATTCTCAGCGACATCCGTGCGGATCTGGAACAGTTCGGGGTGCATTATCAAAACTGGTATTCCGAACGGCAACTGGTGGATTCCGGAGCCGTTGACCGGGCTGTAGCCGCACTGGAGTCGGCGGGTCACTGCTATCTGCAGGAAGGTGCGCTCTGGTTCAAATCCACGGCTTTTAGCGATGACAAGGACCGGGTCATTCGCCGCGAAAACGGGGCTTACACCTATTTTGCCTCTGACATCGCCTACCATGCCGAAAAATTTGCCCGGGGCTTTACCCGGGTCATCGATATGTGGGGTGCAGACCATCACGGCTATGTCCCCCGGGTCAAGGCGGCACTGCAGGCTTTGGGTCTGAATGACGACCAGCTGGAAGTGGTGCTGGTACAGTTTGCCATTTTGTATCGCGGCACGGAAAAAGTCTCCATGTCCACCCGCGCCGGCGAATTCGTTACCTTGCGCGAGCTGCGCGAGGAAGTCGGCAATGATGCCGCCCGCTTTTTCTATGTACTGCGGCGTGCCGACCAGCATCTCGACTTTGATCTCAATCTGGCCAAGAAGCACTCGGAAGAGAATCCCGTATTTTATATCCAGTACGCCCATGCCCGGGTCTATTCCATGCTCCGTCAGGCTGCCGAAAAGGGTTTGACCCTGCCCGTAGACCATGAAGCTGACCTGGAATGTCTCCAGGATCCCCGCGAACTGGCGCTCATGGATGCACTCTGGCGCTTTCCGGAAGTAGTACAAAGTGCCGCCCGGGAACGCGAACCGCATCAGATCGCCTTTTATTTACGGGACTTGGCAGCCTCATTTCACACCTATTACAACTCGACGAGAATTCTTGTGGAGGAAACCCCTTTGCGCCATGCCCGGTTGATTCTCTGCAAGGGGGTTGCCCAGACTATTGCCAATGGCCTGCGCCTGCTGGGTGTCTCGGCGCCGGAGCAAATGTAGGCAGTCATGCGCGATTATAAAAATCAGACCAGCCGCCCACCTTCAGGAGAACAGCGCCCAAGCCCACCTCCCCGTCGACCGCAACCAGCGGAACCTGAAGAAATATATGCAGAAGAGGAAGACACGCAACCCTCTGCTGCAGCGCGCAGCGTTCGGCGCTGGCCCTGGGTGCTGCTTTTTCTGATCCTCCTGCTCAGTGCGGGGGTCTGGTGGTGGATTGCGCAATTACCCATCAACACCGGCAAACTCGGCCTGCTGCCGGGTACCACCGGCAGTACCGCAGCAACAGCATCTGCCAACAGTAGCGCCGCGTCACAGGTAACCAGCAGCGCCAGCTCTATGGCCCTGGCCGCCGCTGTCCTCCCCGGCAGCGTATCTGCCGCAGCCAATTCCGTCAGTTCAGCGCCGATAAGTACTACGAGCAGCAGCTCGACAACCGCGCTGACAGCCTCCACCCGCAGCGGAGTAGATTTCAATTTTTACCGGATCCTGCCGAAAATGCATGTGGATATTCCCGCAGATATTCTCGGAAGCGGCCCCGGGATCCCTGCTGCCGCAACCGACAGCGCTCTGGCCATGCCCGTGCATCAGCCGGTCACCATCCAGGTGGGCGCGTTCACCAACCGCGCTGCGGCGGTGGTCCTTCGCGATCGTCTGGCCCTACTGGGGGTCAGTACCAGCATGTCCAAAGTCGACAACAATGGCAGCAATACCCTCTATCGTCTGCAAACCCGGACCTATGATTCCCTCGCCGATGCCCAGCCAACTCTGGCCAAAATTCGTGGCATGGGCATCACCCCCCTGCTGATCGGCAATGGCATCATCGGCGGGAGCGCTAGTGAACCGCTGTCCCGGTCTCCAGCGTCTTGATGGCTGCCGCAGGAGTTTCCTGTCCGGCCAGCACCTTGTCCAGTCCGGGCAGGTAATGATTGATGGTTTCAACTCCTACCAGTAAATAGGGACGCAACAAAGCGGTAGACAACACGCTGGCAGGGGCCTGTAAAATGGTCTTGAAATTGATTTCGCCGTCTTCCATATCCAACTCGAAATTGCCCAAAGACAGGCCATAGTTGGCCCGGGTCACAAACTCGGCCACCGCCAGGCGCTTGTTATTGGTAATATCCAGATTCTGAGGGCGCAAATAAAACAGGATACGTTCGCGTTCGGCATGAACATGGCAAAAAATATCCAGGGTGCCGTTGGGAATCTGCAGGGCACAGGTCATGACCGGATAATCCGGGAGCATTTTGGCTTCCCAATCCAGTTCGGCAAACAACTTTTCGACAACTTCCAGATGATTCATGCTTGGGATCCTTGTTTTGCAAAAGCCTCGGCGAGGCGGAAAAAAGCGGCCTGATCCAGTGTTTCGGCGCGACAGGTCGGATCAATATCCAGAGCCCGCAACTGCTCAGCGCTGAAAATACCCCGCAAGTTATTGGCCATGGTCTTGCGACGCTGGGCAAAACTGCGCGCCACTATCTGGGCAAAGGCCGTACGCTGCGGTTCCTGCAGCAAAGCTGGCTGGTAGGGTAGCAAACGCATGAAGGCAGAATCCACCTTGGGCACCGGATAAAAATTTCCGGGAGCCACCGTGAACAGGGATTCCACCTGGCATGAGGCTTGGATCATCACCGACAAACGCCCGTAGGTTTTACTACCGGGGGCAGCCACCATGCGATCCACCACTTCTTTTTGCAACATGAAGTGCATGTCCTGAATCCGCCCGGCAGACTCCAGGATATGAAAAATAATGGGGGTCGCCACATTGTAAGGCAGGTTGCCGACCACACGCAGGGGCTTGTCACTTTCGCCCAGACGCGCAAAGTCCACCTTCAAGGCATCGGCTTGGACAACGGTCAGCTGCTCCGGGGCCGCAAGATTTTCGAGGGTGGGAATCATATCCCGATCCAGTTCAATGACGGTCAAATGCGCCAGGGTAGGCAACAGCCTTCTGGTCAGAGCTCCCGGCCCCGGTCCGATTTCCACGAGAAAATCCCGGGGCTGCGGACGAATCGCCGCCATAATGCGCTCCACCATAGCCGGTTGCACCAGAAAGTTCTGACCAAAGCGCTTTTTGGCAGGCGGCAAAGCAGCTACTTGCATTATCAACCTCGCTTCATGCTATATTTGGGTGACGCCTCTTGCAGGCGATGCGAAACGGAAAGCTTATGCACCTCGTGCTTCGTCTTGACGTCGGTGGTCGTCCCATGGCCTGGGAAACCTGGGAAGAAGCCGCCGCCCACTATGTCCGGGGTAATGTTGCCTGGACCCTCGGGAATCCTTTTTTCACCGCTCACGGTGGCATATGCCGACGTAGTGGCATTCATTCGCAACTCGATATCCATCCGGTGATTGCGGTACGCGGTCGGCATCTGGGCAAAATTCGCCCTCCCGCCCTGTCCAATCAAACCCTGTTCCATCGTGATCACCATCTGTGCATGTACTGTGGCAAGCATTATCCGGTCCGTGAGCTGACCCGGGATCATATCATCCCCATCTCCCGCAAGGGCAGAGACATCTGGACCAATGTGGTGACGGCCTGCCGCAGCTGTAACAGCCGCAAGGACAACCGCACCCCCGATGAAGCCCACATGCCCTTACTGGCCGTGCCTTTTACCCCGACCTGGGCAGAATATCTGTTGCTCAGTAACCGCCGTATTCTCGCCGACCAGATGGAATTCTTAGGTCTACATATCCAAAAAGGGAAACATAACCGCCTAACCTTCTGACTAAAAAGAAGGATTATTTGTTTACACTTTATTTTTTTGATGATAACATCATAGTTATCATCCACATTATATTTTTGTAAACAATGTATCAATCCACGCCTTACATAGTCAAGATAGCCCTACTCGAAAGTGGGGAGAGATTTCCCATACTGTTACGTCGTGAGACGGGGGAGCCGCTTTATTACCCAACGCTGTTCACCTTGACTGAGTTACGTGCGCGCGGGCGAGCCAGCGCGACAATTCAACAGGCCCTGCGCAGTCTCACATTCCTGCACCTGTTCATGGACTGCCATGATGTGGACCTAGACCAACGGCTGGAAGAGGGACGCTTACTGGGCCTGGCGGAGGTGGACGGGCTGTTGAGAGTATGTGGACTGACCCTGGAGGCTGCCGTTTCTGAGGGATGGCCCACGCTAAACAGCGGTACTGTTCTTGGTTGTGATGCCAAGCGATGCAAGGCAAAATCCCCTGACAGGAGCACCATAGCCATTCGTATCGGGTACATCAGAGAGTACCTAACCTGGCGCGTTACATATCGGTTGCTGCACGGCATGTCGTCACCGGATGCCTACCTGAACCTGAAATCGGTAGGCGAGCTTGTCAATAAAGCGCTGAAAGCGCGTGCGCCCACGCCGTCAACCCGTAACACTTTCGGTATTCGTATGGGACTAGCAGCTGTCGATAAGGCGTATCTCTTGTCGGTTATTTCTCCTGTTTCCACCGATAACCCTTGGGTAAGCGCCCACACGAAGGTTCGTAATAATTTGATGGTCCAGTACCTGCTTTTCCTGGGGATACGCCGGGGAGAACTCCTAGGCATTCGAGTATCCGATCTCGATTTCCAAAAGAACGAGGTTCTGGTTGCCCGTCGAGCGGACGCCCCCGAGGACCCCCGTGCAGCTCAGCCCAACGCCAAGACCGCAGACCGTTTGCTGCCGCTCGACCAAGAGTTGAGCGACCTGACTCGGAACTACATCCTGACTTGGCGACGTAGGTTTAAGGGAGCTAGGCGGCATCCATTCCTGTTTGTGGCAAGTGGCACTGGGGATCCATTAACCTTATCGGCAATCAACCGAGTGTTCGAAACTCTTCGGGTCAAGTGTCCGTCTTTACCTGCCAACTTAAGTCCACATGTGCTCAGGCACACTTGGAATGACGAGTTCTCTCTGATGATGGATGCTAACAAGGTCGACGCTGAACTTGAGAAAAAAATGCGATCAAGACTGATGGGATGGTCCGAACACTCCAATACCGCAGCAACCTACACTAGGCGCCATATTCAGCGGAAGGCCAACGAGGCATTACTGGGTATGCAACGCAACCTAACCAAAGGGGGCCCGGATGAAATCTAATACGCAGATCACCAACATCGCTAATCTTCGGCATACGCGCAGTGGCGAAGCCTTCGACGTTACTTCGGATGTGTGGAGCTTCAGGGTTGAGACCAGCCACATTTATGTGAACTTCCGAGACATGATAGAAATTTCGCCGGAACTGCGAGAATCGCTGAAGGCGGTACTAAGCTGGTACTTGACCAACCGGTCGCCAAACAGTCTCTCCGGCCTCCTAGGCCCGTTCAAGGATTTCATCCGGAAAACATATGTAGTTTCCGGCGCATTGGCCGAGATTACTGACGTTGCCTTGCTAAATTACAAGGTCGTGCCTTCTGCCGGCTACATGGTCAACCTACGCAGCCTGCTGAACAAGTGGCATGCATTGCAATATCCAGGCATCACGGATAGCGCGGCACGCCTGCTAAGCCAGTTACGGCTAAGGGGTCACGTTAAGGGCGTTGCCGTTCTGACCATGGATCCGAAGGAAGGCCCTTTCACCAGTATCGAACTGGAGGGCATTCAAGCTGCGGTGAATTCTGCTTTTGCAGTCGGTGAGTTGACCGAGCCAATATTTTTTATGACCTGGCTGTTCATGGCCTTGGGCTGTCGGCCCATTCAGTTGGCTGCTATGAAGGTTGCCGATGTGACACATCACCGGGATTCAACGGGCAAGGATTCATTCAGCATTCGAGTGCCGCGCGCAAAGCAGCGAGGTTCTTCTGGACAGCGAGACCAATTCAAGGTTCGTCCACTAGCTGCACAGATAGGAAAGCCTTTACGGGCCTACGCCTCTCGAATTGAAGCCCAATTCAAAGACGTACTGGTTGATCCTAGTCAGGCTCCATTATTTCCAATGAAGGACCCAACTCGCTTAGAGGCATCTATGGGTTTTGACTACCACTATTGCTCCGGTGCGCTATCACGTAGTTTATGCGACGCGTTGAAGCGCCTAATCGTTGTATCTGAGCGCACCGGCAAGCGTATACATATCAATCCACGCCGCTTCCGACGTACCTTCGGTACCCGCGCGGCACAAGAAGGCCATGGCGAGTTGATCATTGCTGAATTGCTGGACCATTCTGACACACAAAACGTTGGGGTATATGTCGCGGCTGTACCAGAAATCGCTGAGCGTATTGACAAGGCGCTTGCCTTGCAGCTTGCGCCGATTGCCCAAGCATTCAAGGGTACGCTGGTTACCGATGTAACCGACGAGCTTAAGCGTAACAGCACTCAGCATATCCTGGACCTACGTATCGATCGCAGTGGAGCTGTAATGGGCTCCTGCGGCCAGAATTCGTATTGCCGTTTTGGTGCTCCAGTAGCGTGCTATACCTGTGCCAACTTTCAACCCTGGGTGGATGGCCCGCATGAAGCAGTACTGGAATACCTCATTGCCAGAAGGGAATTGTTGCAGGATGCTCGGATTGCCGAAGTCAACGACAGAACAATTCTGGCAGTGGCTGATGTGGTACACTTATGTCGTGACGCTAAGCGTGTAGGTCCTGCGTGAGCAACATTGTTCATTTTGTTCCGAAGGTTGGGGTAAGTGCGAAAGATAATCTCGCCGAATTTATTGAGTGTTGTCGGAGCCAACTTACCGTGTTCGGGGACACTCTGCCTTTCGACAGCAATGTCTGGGACGTATCGTCGACAATCGAGCTAAAGGCGACGACGCATCGCACGCGCCTTAAGTTCAGCACGATGGACTCGTCCAGCCGTAGCGAATGGGTACCCATGGCCAGCCCATTTCTGTCTTTCGCCAAGGCATACCTTCGTTATCGGCAGGCACTCAGCCCCGTCAAAGGCTTCGGGGAGCGGCTTGGCGCGTTGCGTGTTCTCGACTATGTCCTCCAGGGGCTGCACCCTAGCGAACTAAACGGCGAACACCTTAACCGCGCAGTTAACGTTCTCCGGGAACGATACAGTCCTGCGATGGCCTACAACACGAGTCGGCAGTTGGAAACGATTGTCGGATTCATGGCGGACCACCAACTGCTGCACCACGCATTTATTTGGCGCACCCCGTTGGTGTCGAGGCTTGATAAACGGGTTCGCGTTGGTGCCGAATTTGACCGGCATCGCATTGAAAAGATGCCATCTCCTGCTGCCTTTAACGCACTAGGCACTATCTTTAGCATGGCTTCGGAGCCGGTCGATGTACTGGTATCTTCCGTAGCTGCGTTGTTATGTGCAGCACCAAACCGCATCAACGAGATTCTGCTTTTGCCTGAGCAATGCGAGGTGACTGGCTCTGACACCAGCGGACAGTCGATATATGGTCTTCGGTGGTGGCCTGCTAAGGGGTCTGAACCCATGATTAAGTGGGTCCTACCTTCAATGACCGATGTGGTTAAAGATGCGATTGCTAAGTTACGTGCACTGTCAGCACCGGGCCGCAAAATTGCTGCGTGGTATGAGGCCCATCCTGGTCAATTGTACCTGCCTGAGTCGCTTGAGCATCTCCGGCACAGGGAGTGGCTCACCCTGGCCGAGTTGGCTGAGGTGCTATCGGAAGAAAGTGCCTTCAAGCCGCACCAATTCTGTACCAGTTACAAGGTGCCAACTGAACTGCGGAAGAGTTCCGACCAGAATAATCTGACAAGCCATGTTCAGTTCAAGGATATTGAACAGACCTTGCTAAGCTTGTTGCCTACCGGTTTTCCTTGGGTTAACAAGGAGCTAAGGCTGCGTTTTAGTCAGGCATTGTTTGTCTTGAATCGCAACCAACTAACCCCTCATAAATCCACTTATCGCAGCATTATCCATCCGGTGATGCATGGGGACATTGGTTCACGATTCGGTCGGATACTAAATCGTAGCATCTTCGAGAAATTTGGCTTCCGGGAAGATGACGGTAGCCCAATTCAGCTTCATACCCATCAGTTCCGACATTACCTCAACACCTTGGCTCAGATGAGCGGACTGAGTCAGATGGACATAGCGAAATGGTCTGGCCGCAAGGATGTGCGGCAGAACTCGGCCTATGACCACCTCTCAGATCGGGATGTAATGGCTCTGGCGCGCGAGACAGCCCGCACTTCCCAAAAAGGATTCAGCGTCCTAGGCAGGATCCGGCCGGACACGCTTATAAGACGGGACGAGTTCGCCCGGTTAAAAGTGCCTACAGCCCATACGACCGAATATGGCTACTGCATCCATGACTTTGCCATGCTTCCCTGCCACCTGCACCAGGATTGCCTGAACTGTGATGAGCAGATCTGCGTCAAAGGTGATGAAGCTGAGACTCAAGCTTTGCGGCGGTTTCGGGATGAAACACGGCGACTGTTAGCGGAGGCCACTTTGGCGGAAGCAGATTGTGAATATGGGGCAAATAAGTGGGTTGCGTATCAACGACGCACCCTGGCTAGAATCGATCAGCTTTGTGCTATCTTGGAAGACCCTAACGTGCCCGTGGGGGCCGTTATCATGTCGGCAGCGGTTGCGCCCGCCTCCCGGCTAGAACAGGCCCTTGAGCAGCGTAAAAACCTGTCAGAAACCAAACCTGAAAGAGATTGAAATATGCGTAGATCTCGAAATATTACACCTGCGGACCTGGATCGCATTGTGGGCATCCTGGATGGTTGGTCTGGGAAATTGACTTGGGATCTTTTGCGTGAGTCTATTCTCAAACACTTAAGGGCAAGCTATACCCGTCAGGCGTTGAGCAACCACGAACGCATCAAGAACGCCTTTAACCTCCGAAAACGGGTCCTGACTGGGAAGGTCGGAGAGACACCAGCCAAAAGTGTGCCGCCCGAAGTGAAGGTTTTGCAAGACCGAGTGGCTAGGTTGGAAGGCGAGAATGAACGTCTGAAGATGGAAAATAATAAACTAATGGAGCGGTTTGCTACATGGAGCTATAATGCGCACTTGAAGGGGGTTACCCAAGATGTGCTGAACAAGCCTTTACCTGCAGTTAATAGAAATGTAACTGTTCGCCAAGAATAAAGTATCATCATGAAAGCCATGCAATGCAATAAAGTGGTTTATATATCCAGCAACTTTAAATTGCCCGCTAAACGTGCCGCCGATGAGATATAGAACAAAAAGTGTCATCCTGAGAATAACGCAACTCGTTGATTGTACGTTTTCAGACCGCTTATAACCCACTTATGCCGCACCCACGGGATGAAACTATTTTGTCGAGGATGATACCTTTTTTCCGTTAACAGACAGATGGACAGAATCAAGGCGGGAAACAGATCCAAAAGTGTCCAACAACCAAGTGTCTATAACAAGTTCTTTTTATCCAGAAGATTGGGGTAACTTTATCATAAATTCGTTTTCCTGATATTTTATACCAATAACAGTATGTGTTTCACCTTTGTCTCTGATTACAGATAACTTGCCGCCATTTGCATTTATTAGTTTATTTGCAACAAACAGCCCTATCCCACTACCAGATTTACGCAATTGACTTGGCACCTTGCCTGAATAGCCGTCACCAAAAATCTTGTCAACCTCGTCTTCATTTATAGCCAAACTAAATGCATTTATTGAAATATATAATGATTTATTGTCGTGAGATAATGTGATTGATATTTTCGTTCCTTGTTCCGTATATTTTGCGAAGTTACCAATTATATGGTATAGGGCTGACGATACTGTTGTATAATCAAAGAAACCAATAACATCGCTTTTTTGTAGATAGCAACTTATATTTTTATCATCAAATTCTACTTTAAATCTGTACAACACGTGCATCAGCACTTTGTGTACAGAGTGCTGCATTTTGTTGAGTCTATTTGATTGTTCTGAGAAAATACTCTCTACAGCAAGCAGTTCGTCTCTTATAGAATCAGAATGCTTTGTGATTAAGAATAACAAGTTTGCCGCTTTTTCAGGGTGTTGCGCCAATTTATTCTTTACTTTATCTTTGTATTCTGCATTGTAAGGGGTGTCTTGCACTTCAAAAAAACTATATATGTCCTGAGTAATATGTGCGCTTATTGAAACTATATTATGCAATATTTTCTTGTTATCGTTAGATATTTTTCGGGACGCGCAATTTATATTTTCAATTATGTAGCCCGTTGAATTAAGAATCGTTAAAGCTAAGGAGTTAATTCTTTTTGAGCTTGCGACAATATCTTTGTCGTATGATATAATTTTTATTTCGCCATTTTCAGAGCACATTTTGCAAAATCTGTATTCTCTTGTCACGTCTTTTTGTTGTGGGCAATTTAATATCTTAATGTCTTCATCATTCAAGTTTCCGAAGACCAGTTTTTTTTCTTTATCATAAAGAGCATATCTTGTTTTCACTTATCGTTGTGCATCCTTTCTGCGATATTTTCTAATGTCCGCAAAAACTCGTGCGGTTCTGTATTTTTGCGTAAGTTTGCATCAGACAAATTTAATGCAGAATTAAACATATCGCCATCCTGGTTTGATGAATATATAACAAGGCCTTTTTTGGGGTATCGACGTTTTAAGGCTTGTGCAAGCCCAAGTCCTTCCTCTTGGAATTCCATACTGGCGCCAACACCGTGTATATCAATAAAATAAATATCAGCCCATGTCGCATCATTGCCATCTATGTTGTCAATATCCTTAACCTTTCTTGTATGTATCCATCCGGCTTTTTTTATTATCTTTAAAACGCTGAAGTTTTCATCATCAACAAACAGTATGTGAGTATTTGATTTTGCTGTGTCGATATTGAAAGCCCCTGATTTCTGGTTCTCTTTTGACACAATATCACCTGTATTATTGTTCACCGTTACATCTACTTTTGTTGAGTTGTTTATTGCTGCATCAGATTCGCCTCCTCTCGAATTAAAATGGAAAAACCATATTATTAAACCAAAAAAGCTGATACCTATGCCACCAAAAATCCAATCCTTGTTTGCCAAAATCCAAGCCATATTGCTCACCTTTTATCACTTATTAGGGCGTTAGCCATCGAAAAGCTAATTTATGACAACTGTACCTTATGCATCATTCTATTCCTTGTGGCGCCTTCAATAAATTTCCTGTCAAGTTGTATTTTCTTTTCTGCTGTCGCCCCCACATGAGACAGTGAAACCTTACGCTCACAACTAGATAATTTGAGTGTGACTCATACTTTATCCTATCCCAATGGCCGCCACCAGTCTTAACCCCTCATCGGAGGTTTCGGAGCGCGCATGGCGGAAAAGACGCATCATCATCTACAGCTGGTCCATCAAGGTCAGATGCACAGGCACACTCTGGGCCGCTTGAAACGGGACCGCCCACTATTGACAGGCCACCACTCCAAAGCTTGCTCAGAATGATGCTTTTTGTCCAAAACGGACACACCGGCCATTGAGGATGAGAATACGGCGGCGTGGGCACGGCTTATGGGGGTGGGGGTGATGGTGGCGTAGAATGGGTGAATATTGGAGCTTGTCAGGTTATAGCAACGCCACAAGATTTGATGCGAAGTAATACGCTCGTGACATTTTTTTGGCTATGGAATTCATAACGTTAATATGGCCAACCGTTAAATTGCGCGGATACGGGAAGACAGTCGGTGCAATGAGCGCGATTCCTGGCGTTATGGGAATCGCAGCATAATGCTGCAGCACACCGTTCATACTGCTTGAAAACCGGTCTGGCACGACAAACTCCATGCCTGAAGGTGCATGTGCCATGACCCATTCCAGCCCCGGATTTTCCAAAAGGAAACGGTCCATTCCTGTAAAGACGGAAAATCCATTTATTTGCCTTCCATCAAGGATGGCGACACCATCGACTTGGCAGATGGTGTGTCCTCCTTGGGATTCGATATACTCCATTTCATCTTGATAGTTGCTCCTGTCCCAACCAGTTACACCGTGAACAACGGCTGGAGATCGTGGAGTGTCCAAAACTTCCTGCCTGCTGAGCAGAAGTCCGTAGAAGGCCGATACTATTTCACACTCATCCTTGCCGAGGTGATCACGCTTGTCATCAACACAAGAGTCAGCGATTTTCTGGAACTCCGCTTCAACACCATACGAACCACGCTCTGTGGCATGATCCCATATACGATTCCCTGTGAAAATAGGATTCCTTTGGTTCACCCTAATCTTCTTACTCTGCTTGACCAACCATACGTCAACAGCGTTGTTGACACAGAATCGTTCAATGCTCTTTGCAGGGAATATATGCTGTTTTCGGGTAATCTGGTGCGGATTACCGGGCTGCAAGCCGGAATATTTGGCCATAGGATTATCCCATTACTTAGTTAATCAGTCAGGCAAATGTTGAGCCAGAAACTGCTCGACATCACGAATCATCAATCTCACGTCTTCTTCAGTGAATTTCCCCTTATTGCCATGCGCTGCATTATTTCTAATATCAGCCAGAGCTGTGATGCGTTTATGTTGAAGCAAATTGTACGCACTTGCCTTAACTAGATCATCGTTCATCTTGTTGAGCTTGCCATGTGCTACTGAGTGCCTATTGCAAAGTTCTCTGAGGCCAGTCTCAAGCGCAACTCCTGCTATAACTGCTGCGGCCTCGTGGTAACCAGATGAAAGCAACTCACCGGACTGCTCCAGCACATTATCGAACACCTCTGCCTGCACTAATGATTTAAAAGACGTGAGAAAACCGCCATCATAATCTTCTTTTGCCGCTTTGAAAATGGGCCGGATGCGCAACAACATTTTATAGGTGGTATCCATCAAACAATACTTTTCTGCCCGCACAAATTCTCTGTAATGTTCAGACTCCAGCCCACAAGATTTGGCAAGTAGGTTTTTGACCTTTATTCTCCACTCGCATAAAGCCTCTATATCTACCATCTCCACTTCGGTAATGTTGCCATGCTCTGACTGCCTTTGTTTTTTATGGCGGGTAGATTCAACCTTATCCATTTCTATCTGTAGTTCGCCAAATCGTTGTGAATATTTATTAATCAAAGAACACCTCTGTTTATTGTCTTACCTGCAACACCAAAAGGCTATGGCATACGCTGATCATATTAGTCCATAAAATGGCTCGCACATAGTGCTTGAAAGGCACATTAATTCGTCACTCAGCAAGCACTCCATAAACCTGACACAGCGCCAAAATGTCGAGGAATCATCAAACCTCATCCCCATTCACCGCATAGTCATAATCCACACCAAGCGCCTCAAAGTGTTTCACGCCACAGCGGATCTTATCCCGCTCATCGGGGCGCACCTTATTCATGTCCTTGGTGCCCTTAGTTTCTCGGACCAGATACAGCTTCTTTTCACCGACGTCATCCCGCTTCACAATGGCCCAGTCGGGGTTATAGGTACCCACCGGGGTATCCACCTTGAACCATTTAGGCAGTTTCACAAAAACCAGAATGTCCTCACGACTATCCATCTTTCTGGCGAATTCCAGCTCCACTTGGGAATCATATTCGATGTAGGGGTATGGCGTTTTGTCGGGATGGTCCACTTTCAGGCTGGTTAGGTAATCTACCAGTTTTTCGGATTCCTCTAGCCGGTGCATCTCCCATTCGGCGTCCGGGCCAACCATGATTCGTTCATACTCTATGCCGTCCACAATCAGCCTGGCCATTTCCTTGTTGATGATGGCCGCCACCTGATCCAGGTACCGCTGAGGATGGTTGATGAACTGCTGCATGGTTTCCGACCGTTTGATGATCAGTGCCAAAGTGGACCGGGTCAGCCCCGTGCTTTCCTGCAAATAGGCGATGATGTCCGGAATAGCCGTTACCGTAGAACCGCCATCCATGGATGAACTGGCGATCATTCTGGTGCCCACACCGCCGCCACCGACGGGTAAGGCGGCCTCATCTACGTGTACTACAGGTTTTTTGATGACCGGCATTTCCTTGAGTGCCTTGGCGGCAGTCTTCACCAGTTCCTCTGTAGTGAACCCAATCCGGTAGCGGGTGCGAGGTTTGATCTGATCCCACAGCACCTTGAAATCCGGGTTCAGGAGCACCTGCTTATTGAAGGGATTGGGTCGTTCGTCCTTATCCTTCTGCACATGCCGTTCCATCCGGTATTTGGAAAGCAGATCGATCACGTCCGCAGAAGTAATGCCTTCAGTTTCCAGGGCCGGTGGCACTACAATACGAAATCCCTGCCGTTGGGGGTCAAAGGCGGGCAGGATGCGGCCATCGTGGTCGAGATACCCCTGTTCTACCAGCGCCGCCTTCAGGGCTTCTGCCTTGTCACGGCCAATAGATTTTTCGGTGTCGCCATCCATCACAGACAGACGCCTCAAGGCTGTCATGGGGATTTTCCCAAAGGTGACACCGCAATCCCGCTCGTATTCCTTTTGCAGGGCATCGGCAAAGGCGGCATACCCTTCATTAGCGATCACGGTCAGCCGGTTGACGGAATCATCCATAACTCGCAGGCCGTCAGCGTCCACCGGCAGGCGCAAACCACGGCCAATGGTCTGCCGGCGCTCCTGTTCGCTGCCCATTTCCCGTAGCGTGCATATCTGGAAGACGTTAGGATTATCCCAGCCTTCTCGTAACGCCGAATGGCTGAACAGGAAGCGTAATGGTTCATCCATGGACAGCAATCGCTCTTTTTCCTTCATGATCAGGTTGTACACCTCATCATCAGCCTGAGTGTCTCCACGACTGTCCTTGAGCTTGCCTTTGCCGTCTTTGGCGAAATAGCCGTTATGCACCTTGTCCAGGTTCTCCCTGTCCTGCAACCAGGTCAGCGGCCTGTACTTCTCAACCTGGGCCAAGGCCGCCAGTTCTTCGTCAAAAATGCGAGCAAAAGGGCCAGGCATGGAATACCCATCGGTATCATAGGTACGGTAGTTGGCGACCCTGTCGATGAAAAAGAGGCTCAACACTTTGATACCTTTGCCCAGGCCATGCAGCATGAGTTCTTTATCGAGGTGCTTCTGGATGGTCAGACGGATTTGGACCCGCTGCTCATCGTCCTGCACACCGCCGACTTCCTTGCCCATGTTGATGCGCAGGCCATTGGCGAACCGGATATGCTCATCGCCAGGGGTGGCGTTTATTTCGGTGATGACGTAGCCATCCTTGTAGACGGACATTTCACCGGATTTGACGTGCAGATCATCATCCTGCCCAACCAAAATAGAAGACACTTTGGGGCCTTTGGGACCCTGCTTATGGACGCTCAATTTGGCCTTGACGGATTTCGCTTTGGGGATCACTTCATCCAGTCGGATATAGCCGTACCGTGCATCTTCATCAGCCCGGACACTGGCAACCACGATTTGCTTCACCAGTTTCAGGTCAAAGGCCCGGATAGGGTCCAGCCGGTACACCACAGGTTATAGGGATTCTTGTGGGTTGCCGAATAGCGCAATGTGCAGAGGGGATTCAACGCCTTGATGGCTTCCTGGGACTTGTCGGTGTTGTCCACGCTCTGCGGTTCATCGATGATGACGATGGGCCTAGCCGCCTGCACGTACTCGATGGGCTGGCGACCGCTGAGTTTATCGCTTTCCTTGAAAATGACGTTATCGTCTTTCCGAAATTTGTCTATATTGATGACCTGAATTTGCACCGTATTGCTGGTGGCGAACTGCCGCAGCCGGTTGACCCTCTTGGCGTCATACACAAAATGCTCCACGGGCAGATTGTTATACAGACCCCGGAAATGCTCTTTCATAATCTCGATGCTGTGCAGCACACCTTCACGGATTGCCACGCTGGGAACCACGATGATGAACTTCTTGAAGCTGTAGCGGGTTGCCAGTTCATAGATGGTGCGCAGGTACACGTAGGTCTTGCCGGTACCCGTTTCCATTTCGGTGGAAAAGTGCGGACAGAGCCGGGGTTGGTTGGCGATGGCATCAAAGAGTGTCCAGCCTTCCAACGGTTGTGCCGGATCAGGATGCTCGATGTCATTACGGTCCTGAATCTTCCGGGCATTGGCATGCAAAATAGCATCATCAATCAACAGGCGATTGCCCAGACCCAATTCTGACTGTTCCGCTCCAAGACCAAGGCTGCCAAAGGCATCCCCTGTGAACTTGGTGACAGTGAAGGCATCTTCTGCACGGGGCTGGCCATCGAAAAGGTCCACCACGGCGGATACGGCGATGCGTTGGAACGGCTGGTTGGCGTCGAACTGGATTTTCATGCCGTCAAACCACCTTGAACACGATGTTTTTCAGTTTGCAGGCTTCCTTGGCGTTCACCTTCAAGGCATCGTTACCGGCAAAGCCTTCGTCGAGGAAAACAACCCGCTCTGGCAATCGGTCCACGATAGCCTGCACCGAGGGCATGCTCAGGTTCCGGTCCAAACAGACCAGCATGATGCCGTCACTGATGCTATAGACAGTTTTCCCGTCCACTTGCAGGGTCTCCACGGGAATAGACAGAGGGAAGCCACTTTTCAGCAGGATTTCGTAGAGGATGTCTTCGTCGGTGCGGCCCTGGCGGACGTGCTCAATGTGCATCTCCATCTGCCGGGATAGGGCTTCCGGTGATTGGTCGATGGAGCCATCCCACGGTGTAAAGTTGGATTCCGCTAGTTTGAAGACCCGAAAGCCACGATCCTGACTCTTTCCGTTGCCGTCCTCGTCGTTCAGTTTTTTGATGACACGACGGACACGTTCTTTGGTGATATCTGCGATGGTCGGGTAATCGGTGCGGTCGGTAGGCTCTGGTAGCTGGACCAGAATAAACTTGCGGTTGCCACCATCCTGCTTGTTGAAGTCGAGGACGGCATGGGCTGTAGTTCCAGAACCGGCAAAGAAATCTAAGACAAGGCCGTCTTTTCCCATGCCAACCTCAACGATCTTGTTTATTAAGAATGGTGATTTGGGGAATTCTACAATTGAATCCCCTAACAACTCTTGAAGCGATCTTCTGCCATAATCATTGTTCATTTCCTTTTCGACCCATAAAGACTTCGGCAGCGTCGTTGCAATAGAACCGTCAATCTTTTCAAGGTAGTCTTTTCTGAAAACCCGCCATGTGCCATCGCTCACTTGTTTGGCTGTTAACAGCGACTTCTCGTTGGCAACTTTTATCTTACCCCACGTCCAGCATGTTTTAACTCCATCTGCTGTGACGGGCAAGACCTCTACACTATTCAAATTAGAAGAAACAACATCCACATCACCGGAGTGTGGATTAACAAAAATAGGGTAGAAGAGCGTTGGCCTAGTGATCGGATTGAACGCCTGATTACGATTTCTTAAGCCTAGTTCACGATCTAAAGTTTCACCGTTTTTCCGCGAGGAAAATCGGCATGGTTAACAAAAATGTCGGTCATTAAATATTATTATTTATCTATGAATTATACTTATTTTGGCGCTATTTTGTTACCCT
>NZ_JABBOU010000112.1 GCF_018853465.1 Acidithiobacillus montserratensis | reverse complement strand
GGCGCGGCGATAACATCACCGCCGGAGTCAACTGGTATGCCAATGAGCATGTCCGGCTGATGCTCGATTATTCCCATGCCCACATTGGCGATATCCCGACCACGACCCCGGTGGGCGCGAGCTATGTGAACAACGCCATCTACAACACGGATTTGAATATTCTCCAGTTCCGTGGGCAGTTTTTGTTCTGATCTGATGGATACGGACCGGGCGAATGAGTGCCCGGTCCCGGGAGGATTTCATGAAAAAAACATGGATTTTTCACGCGTTGAGTATATGGGCGCTGATGGCGGGGCTACCAGCTGGCGCTGCAGCGTTGAATGTGACTGCCTTGCAGATTCCCCTCGGCGATGTGTCGGTGGCAGGACACCCCCTGCATTTGAGCGTTGGGATGGGTAGCGGGCTGGCTCAAGCCCGGGGAACGCCTGCCCCGGTTTTTTATAGTGTGACCGACCGGGGGCCGAATATAGCCTGTAACAAGTCAGCGAAAATATTTGGATCGCAGCTTTGTCAGGGGAGGTCAGTCATATTCCCGGTGCCGACCTTTACGCCGAGGATTTACAAATTGGAGATTGCAGGAGAGCAGGTCAAGGTGCTCCAGTCCTGGCCTTTACATGCCGTCAATCAAACGGCCCTGACGGGACTTCCGCCAGCCTTGACCAACGCCGAAAAAGCGCTGAATGCCGATCTGCAGCCACTGGCAAGCAGCCCGGATGGTGTGGATAGTGAATGTATTGCCGCATTGGACAAAGGCGGATTCTGGATTGGCGAAGAATATGGCCCCAGTCTGTTGCGGGTGAATGCCGAAGGGGCGGTATTGGAACGTCTGGTTCCCAAGGGCTCGGAGCAGGCTTACGCAGGAAGTGCCGTGCCCATTCGCGCAGTACTTCCCCCGTTGTTGGTGAAGCGCACGGTGAATCGGGGCTTTGAGGGCATTGCCCTGGCTCCGGATCAACGCACGCTGTTTGTGACTTTACAAAGTCCATTTTCCAACCCGGATGCAGAAACTTTCAAATATTCCCGCAATGTACGTATTCTGAAAATCGCCTTGAATGCCCAGGGGGGCTTTGAAAAAATGGCGGCTGCTTATGTATTTCAGGTGCCCCGGGCAGAGCAGCTGGCTCCCGGTGCCAAACAGAAAGACGTCAAGGTTTCTGCCCTCAGCGCAGTCAATGATCATGCTGTACTGGCCATGGTGCGCGCCGGTAAAGGGCTTCAGGTGTATTTGCTGAACTTTGCCCATGCCAGCAGCCTGTTGGGGACGGCATGGGCCAAGGCGGAAACCATCCCCAGTCTGGAGGTCCGGAAGGATCTCGAACAGGTGGGGATTAGACCGGCCAGGACGACACTGATTTACGATGCTGCCGTGGGAAAAGTCAAGCTTCCGGAAAAAGTCGAAGGTATGTCTTTAGTCGAGGGTCGGACATTGGTGTTTATTACCGATAATGATTTCGGGATTCGGGGTGAACAGACCGAGATGGTCCGTGTTCCACTGGATGCTGAGGCAGTGGCGCGGCTGCGGCAGTCCGCCAACCAGGCCTGAAGAAATATTGCGCCCTTCGCCGGTTCGGGAAGAGCGCAAAAACTTTCCATAGACCTTCTCAGCGGGTTTCTTTATGTATCACTCGATATATTTAAATGGATATGACGTCATAAAAGGTTCATAAAACTGTCATCATGTTGTCATATTACTTCATTAACATGCCTACAGTGTTGCAAAGAACCCTAAATCGAGGAGGTCACATGTTGAAAAAAACCCGCGTTGCCGTTGCCCTGTTTGCCGCCCTGAGTGGCTTTGCTGCGGTCGCCCATGCCGATACCAGCTCTACCGGAAACACCCTGGCTGATTTTTTCATGCACAGCAAGGTGGATGGACAGATTCGCTCTTATTATTTTGATCGGTTTTTTGGGAAGAATGCCACCAATCTCAGCGCATTTTCTCTGGGTGGCTACATTAACGTCCACACCCCTTCCGCAGCCGGTTTCAGTGCTGACGTGGGTTTTTACACGGCCAATAGTCTCGGAGCCAACCGGACCAACCCTGATGTGACACTGATGGGCACCGCCAACTCCATCAATGCCCTCGGTCAGGCCTATCTGCAATATGCTATCCCCGATGTTGTGATGATTCGCGCCGGTAATCAGGAGATCAACACGCCTTTCGTCAACGGTTCTGACTCCCGCATGATCCCGGCCACTTTCCAGGGGATTTTTGCGCAAGTGACGCCTTACTGTGGCTGGAATATCTACGGTATGCGTATGTTCCGCTGGAAAAGTCGTACCTCTGGGGATTATTACCGTGACAACTTGTACTATCCAACCAGTTTTGATGGTGATCCCATTTATGGTGGCGCTGCTGATTTGCCAGCTAATGAACCAGCCTCTAATGGGATTCTGGCATTCGGTACGAGCTACAAGCGATATGGTATTGATGCCCAGGCCTGGTACTACAATTTCTATAATTTTACCAATATGTTCTACGGTGATGCCAGCTATACCCTGAAAACAGGTATGGGACTGAATCCTTTCCTCGGCGGACAGGTGGTTCGTGAGTGGGATGCCAATAGTCGTCTGAACGGCAGTAATCCTGGCGTTGGTGAGATTGACCACTTCAAAGGTAATGGCGTCAATAGTACAGCCTGGGGTGTGAAGGGCGGCGTCGAATACAATCTGGATAATGCCATTTTGGGCAAGGGTGCTCTGACCGTTGCCTATAACGAAATCCAATATCATCCGGGTGCCATCGGTGCCGGTGCGATTATTTCGCCCTATACCGTCGGTTATGCCACGGATCCCCTCTACACCACATCCATGATTCGTGGTCTGGTGGAAATGGGCCCCGGCCATGGCTGGAAAATCGGTCTGAGTCAGCATTTTCTGGATAACAGCTTCTTGTTCCAGACGGCCTACGCCCAATACCAATTGCAGGCAGCGGGTTATGCCAATGATATTTATGGCGACCTGACCTACTTCCCCAAGGGCTTCCTCAAGGGTCTGTCCATTCGTGACCGGGTGGAAGTGGCGCATGGTGGCGGGTTACCGAATAATACCGGCTACTTCATCTATAACCGCGTGATGTTGACCTACGCATTCTAAGCAGGCGCATGCTACCAAATCTAGGGAGAACAACGATGATTGCCAAGAAACATGTATTGCTCGCAGTAATGCTGATGGCGGCGGCCGGTTGTGCCGAGGCCCCCTTTCAGGGTTGCCCGGCGCACAAAGCGCCGGTAGCGGCACCTGTGCCCGCGCCAGCTCCTGCACCCGCGCCTGTAACTCCAGCCCCCATTGCGCCGGTACAGCAGACCGTCCTGCAGAGCAAGCCCATTACCATCACCGGTATCAACTTCAAGCTCAACTCCTCCAAGCTGATGAGCCATGACATCAAGGTGCTGGATGAAGTGGCAGATTTTGCCCAGAAGCATGACAGTGCGGTACTGGACGTGAATGGTTACTGCAGTAAGGTGGGCAGTTATGCCTATAACCAGCGCCTGTCCGAACAGCGAGCCGAAAGCGTGGCCCGTTATCTGGAAGCCCATGGCGTGTCCCGTTCGCGGATGGTCCTGAAGGGGCACTCCTATAATGATCCAGTGGCCAGCAACGCGACCCCCCAGGGCCGTTTTGCCAACCAGCGGGTGGAAATCAATTCGACCATTCAGGTGGAAAAAACTGTCAACTAAAGGTCAAAGACCATCTGCAATGTAAAGACTTACCTCTGCAATGCTTCATGGCATTGCTCCTCCTCTCCTCGCCCCGCTCTGCGGGGCTTTTTTTGCCGGATTCTCTGGCCAAGCTATGGAGGAGAGAGTTGCTGGAGTACCTGTTCTGGCAAAAGATCTTCCATACAGCGATGATGTTTGAGAGGGCATTCTCTTTTGCCGCAGGGGCTGCAGGACAGCCCGAGGCGCAAGGCCACAGCTCCGCTGGACAATGGCGGGGTCATGTCCAGGGGGGTTGATCCATAGAGAGCAATGACCTGGCTACCGACGGCACCAGCAATATGCATCAATCCCGAATCGTTACTCACGGTGAATCTGGCCAGAGACAGCAGGTCGATGGCTTCCACCAGCGAGGTTTTGCCGCCCAGATCGCGCGCTTCAGGTACGGCGGAAACGATGGCCTGGGTGATTTCGGTATCCTTGGGGCTACCAAAAAGCCAGACTGACCATCCTGCGCGGATCAATTGTTGCGCCAAACGAATCCAGTGCCGGACGGGCCAGCGTTTGGCCGAGCCATATTCGGCGCCGGGCGCCAGGGCCACCAGATTGGGACCGGGGCGGAACATGCCCAGACGCTGCAGCGTTGCGGCTAGCGCGTGTTGATCCACCAGCAGCCGTGGTGCGGGTAAGCGGGTGGGTTGGGGCAAGCGGCGAGGCAGACCCAGGGCCACAAAACGATCGACGGTCCGTGGCAGCTGTTTTTTATGCAGTCGGCGGCGATCATTGAGAAGAATTTTCCGGGCCTGGCCGCCAAAGCCTGTGCGTACCGGAATCTGGGCCCAATAGGGAACCAGTGCCGATTTCAGGCTGTTGGGTAAACAGATGGACCAGTCGTATTCTTCTTTCTGGAGTGTTTCGGCGATGCTGCGCCGGGCTTTCCAGCCCAGTTTGCCGTGAGAAACCTCCAGGGGAATGCAACGCCGCACTTCGGCCATGCGCGAAGCTACCGGCAGGCTGGCCGGCGGGGCGAGGACATCAATCTGCAATTTGGGCCAGCGGCGGCGCATGACCTGCAATAACACCTGGGCCATGACCATATCCCCCACCCAGGCAGGGCCGATCAGCAGCAGTCGGGCGGGATCATAAGTCCGGGCCAGACGGGTGTTGTGCGCGGCAAAAGCATCCTCTTCGGCAAAAGGCGGCTCGCTCTCGGCGGCCAGGGCCAGCTCCTCGCTCATGCTTATTTGCCCAGCAACATGATCAGAGCTTCCACCGTAATCAGAATAATGATGATCCATTCGAGAATGGTTTCCCGATGATGGCGGCTGGCCACAATCATGATTTCCAGACCTTCATGAATGGCATCGAGCTTTTCATCCAATGCCCGAAAACGGCTGGTGAGTTCCAGATCAGCGGAGAGCTCCTTGGACAATATTTCCAGCCCTGGTGTCTCCCAGACAATATCGGGATTATCCAGCACCGCAAGGCGCGACAGGATTTCCGTGCGGGTGGCCGAGGTGGAGGCGAGAAAACGCAAATGGCCGCCGCGCCGCCCGGGGAGGCGACCCGTACGGGTGACTTCCGAGAGCAGATTCAGGGTGGTTTCCAGCAGGGTTTCGACGGCTTCTTCGTGAAGTTCCAGGGCCAGACTCTGGGCCAGGCGCAGGGCCACCAGGAGGATGCGCTCTTCATCCAGATATTTGAGGGTTACTCCATCGCGTCCGACCGCATCCCGGTCACCGGTCTTGATATTTAATTCTTCGACTTTCGGATTGCTGATAGCAGTAAATTCGGCCTGCACGCTGGCGATGATTCGGGCTTGCAATGCGGGTCCCGCCCCGAAAAAACACAGTACCCCGGAGCGGAATATGGCGACCCAGGCATCGCCATCGCGGAGCAGACGATGGGCTGGATTGTCATCCACCAGATCCATATCAAAGGTTTCAGACCAGTTTTTCAGGGCAATATGACGCACGGGTTGAATCGCGTGAAGAATGCTACTCATGCCATTTATCCTTCCGGGAGCAGTTTGCCCGGATTGAGGATGTTCTCCGGGTCGAAGAGTTTTTTGATGGCGCGCTGTATGGCGAGATTTTCCGGGCTGAGCTCTAGGGGCAGAAAGTCCCGTTTGCTGGTGCCAATGCCGTGTTCACCAGAGAGCGTACCTCCCAGCCGGAGTACGGTCTGAAACAGTTTTTGCAACCCCTGTTGAACATGGCGCATTTCTTCACGCTGGTCGGGATGCACAAGGAAATTGACATGCAGGTTGCCATTGCCCGCATGTCCAAAACTGACAATGTGCAGGGAGTGCTCCCCGGCGATGTTTTCGATGGCTTCCAGCAGTTCGCGCAGGCGACTGACGGGAACCACCACGTCTTCATTGATTTTCAGGGGGGCCATGGCCTTGGTGGCCGGAGACAGGGATTTGCGGGCGGCCCAGAGTGCCGCTGTCGCTGCTGGGTCCGTTGCTTCCCGGGTTTCCAGATGGCCATCACCGGCCAGGGCTTGTTGCATGGCTTGCAGTTGGGTGGGAATGGTTTCGCTTTCGCCATCCACTTCGACCATCAACAGCGCCTGGCTGTCCGCCGGCAGGTCGGTTGCCGCGCCCATGCTGCGGACGGCTGCCAGGGCGTGGGGATCCATCAATTCCAGGGCACTGGGCGTGTGGCGCTGGGCCATGATCCGCTGGACAGCCGCGCAGGCACTGGCAGTGCTCCCATAAGCGGCGCGCAGGGTGGCTTTGGCGCTGGGCAGGGGCAGCAGGCGCAGGGTTACTTCGGTAATCAGTGCCAGGGTGCCTTCGCTGCCTACCAGCAAGCGGGTCAGGTCATAGCCAACCACGCCTTTGCTGGTGCGGACGCCGCAACAGAGGGTTTCGCCGCAGCCGGTGACGGCGCGCAGCCCCAGAACATAATCCCGGGTAACGCCATATTTGACTGCATGGGGCCCCCCGGCGTTCATGGCGAGATTGCCGCCAATCCGGCAGTAGGGGCTGCTGCCGGGATCGGGCGGATAAAAAAGCCCGTCCTGCGCAACATAGGCATTGATTTCTGCGGTGATGAAGCCTGCTTCTATGGTGATGGTCCGGTCCACAGGACTGTAGTCGCAGACTTTCTGCATGCATTCAAAGCTGATGACCGCGCTGCCGGGTACGGGTTGGGCGCCCCCGACATTGCCCGATCCTGCACCCCGGGGAACCAAGGGGAGATGATGGCGGCGGGCGATGTTGACGATGGCCTGTACTTCCTCATGACTGCGGGGAAAGAGGACCAGCGCCGGCATACAGCTTCCCGGCGTGTCGTCGCGACTGTAAATGGCCAGGGTATCCGGGTCATCCCGGACGCGCTCACTGTCGAGGGCGGCTCGTAGCGCGGGAAGAATGACGGCGATGCTCATGGCCGCGAACCCCGGATTTTTTCGAGAAGAGCGCTGGTGCTGCGCTGGTGGCGAAAAGGAATGCTGAGCACCCGTCCACCTCGGGCCTGCACAGCGCTGGCGCCGACAATGCGTTCTACCGGCCAGTCACCGCCTTTGATCAGTACATCGGGTTGCAGCTTTTGAATGAGCGGCAGGGGCGTGTCTTCGTCAAACACAGTCACGAAATCGACGGATTGCAGGGCGGCAAGCACGGCCATGCGGTCGTCTTCCGGGTTGATGGGGCGGTCTGCTCCCTTACCCAGCCGCCGCACGGAGGCGTCACTGTTGACCGCAAGCACCAGGCAGGCGCCCTCGGCGCGGGCTTCGGCGAGATACTGGACGTGACCACGATGCAGAACATCGAAAACCCCGTTGGTGAAAACCAGAGGGCGACGATAGCCGCAGGCCTGCTGGAGGGTATCCCAATCGCGCAGGATCTTGCTGGAAAAAGAGGGTGTGGTCTGATCGGTTGCCGGGAAGTCGGTCTCGGTAAAGGCTGCATCGACCTCCGCACAAAGGGCATGGATGAGCACCAGATGGACTTCCTGGATGCGGGCGGTACTGCTGTCGGGAATCCGCAGTTCAATGTCTGCAGAACCCAGAAGCCCGGAAATCTGCCCGCCATCCCTGCCGGTCATGGCCAGAATCCACATGCCCCGGACCTGAGCGGAACGGATGGCCTCCACGACATTTTCAGAGTTGCCGGAAGTGCTGAAGGCTACCAGACAGTCGCCGGGTTTGCCCAAGGCTTCCACCTGACGGGCGAATACCCGGGCATAGGAGGCGTCATTGGCAATGGCGGTCAGGACACTGCTGTCGGTGCTCAAAGCAATGGCAGGCAGTGCCATCCGGTTGCTTTCAAAGCGGTTGACCAGTTCCGAGGCGAGATGCTGGGCGTCCCCCGAGGAACCTCCATTCCCGCAGCTCAACACCTGGCCGCCAGCCCGCAGGGTCGCCACCAGACGGGTGCTGGCCGAGGCGAAGGGGGCAGCGAGCATCTCTGCCGAGCGTTCCTTGCTGTGGATGCTGGCGCGCAAGGCGGCATCCAGGGCGTTATTCCTGATCATGGGCTGGGTACTCTGAAAGCATCACGAATCCATTCTGGCGCTGCGTCGCCGTCAATGGCAATGACATCAAAGCGGCAAGGACGCAGACCATGCCGGGGATTACGCAGTAAAAAAACTTCGGCTGCACGAATCAAACGTTTCTGCTTGCGGTGATTGACGCTGTCAGCCGCGCCGCCTTGCCGGTTGTGAGTGCGCTGGCGGACTTCCACAAACACCAGTGCCTCTTGATCCAGGACGATCAGGTCGATTTCTCCGGAGCGACAACGAAAATTGCGCCCCAACAGTTTCAATCCAGCATGCAGTAACAGGTTCAAGGCGCGATCTTCACCTTGCTGACCGAATTGCTGGCGCGGCGAAGGCATAAGCTCAGGACCCTGTTTTAGGAATCCCCGATAAGGGAACTATGGCACCATTTTCTATTTTCATCCAATCCATATCCCGAACGATGCGTCCCGCTTTGCCAAAATGCAGGGTGCCGGTGGCTCCTTCAATAGGCTGGCGGAGTTTTTTGGCAAGAATGCTTTCGGCAAGCGCATAGGCATCCAGTCCAAAAGCCGCCATCCGCCACTGCGTGGCGCTGGCATTGGGCAGGGTGCTGTGGAGCAGTGCGGCAGCCCGGGGCCGGGTAGTGGCGGGCTGGACAATCCAGGGCATGTCTACCGAAGCAATGCCGGAGAGGTCGGTGGCATCGGCAGGGAGCGCTGCGCCATGTAACAGTGCGGGACTGAAGATCGGGATACTACTATTGATGGCACGGATGGCGGTGACTGCCGCTTCGGCATTGTCCGCATTGGCCACCAGAAACACAAAGGCGTGGGAGGCGCTGGTACCGCTCAACAGTTGCTGGGCCTGTCCGTTGAGAGAATGACCCGGTAAATAGGTCGCGACACCGGCCACGTTCCCTCCCAGTTTTTTCCAGGTCTGAATGAAATCCGCCTGGATGGCTGCGCCACTGGAATCCTGGGGGTAAAGCACGTAAACCTGCCGGTACCCTGCCCCGTAACCCTGATCGGCAATCTGCCGGGCGGCCACATCCCGACTTAAACTGAAAACATACAGTCCCGGCTGTTGTACCCCGGCATCCGTGCCCAGAGCAATCACCGGAGGTTCAGAAGGTTTGCGGACTCCCGCCACCGCATTGATGTCTTGCGGCAACCAGGGGCCTACAAATATCTTGCAGCCTTCTCTCACCCCGCGCTCAAAGAGTACGGCCGTAAAACTGGGGTTGCCGGTGCTTTGCAGAAGCTTGACGGCGGGACCGGCCTGGAGTTGTGCGGCTGTTTCCATACCGGCACTGATGGCCTGGGACAATTCCGCATAGGGTCCGGTAGAGGGCAGAAGCGCACAGATTTCTCCACCCGGTTGCTGGCTGGTATCTGCCACGTTCAGTTCGTCATGGCTGGAGAAGTTGATGGGCGGGTGCCCGGGATGGGCTGCCATCCAGGCATTGATGGCGGCTTTGCGTTGCTCTGGATCCGGGTTGTGGCGGCTGATCAGGGCAATGGCCAGCCACTCCTGGACCAGCGGATTGCCACTGCGACCCTGCCAGTTTTGAATGCGTGCCGAAGATACGGAGTCGAGCAGGGCGTGAATGCGCTGGTGGTTTTTGGAAATGGCAGGGCCACTGAGCAGGCTGTCCCGTTCGATTAAAAAGTTCAGGGCAGTCAGTTCATGACCTTCCTGGGTGTAGAGGGTGGCCAGAGTCCCCATGGCCTTTGCCCGAACATTCTGGGGCGTGCTGGCAATGGTCAGGAGTTCTTCCAGGTTACCTTTGGCCCGGGGTGTTTGTCCCTGGTCCATCAATCCCTGGGCACGCACCCATAGAGCTTCACCGCGCAAGGTATTATCCCCCTGCTGCAGGCGCAGGACTTCATCGGCCAGGAGTACCGCAACCTGGGACTTGTTTCCCTGCAGGGAAGCTTGTGCGGCCTTGAGAAGGTAGTGCAACTGGGCTTGACCCTGAACGGCCGCTGCCGCCTGGATATAGGCCTTGGCGGCTTCCAGGTCGTGCCCCTCTGCAAGCAGCGTGTCTGCCTGGTGAGCGCTAGGGGCTTCCGGAGGATTGGCTGTCGTGACTGCTGGGTTCGGGACTGTGCTGATCACGGGCGCTGTCTTGTGTGGCATACTCGCGCAGGCACTCAATGCAGCAGCGAGGCCGAGGGTCGCAGTCAGGCGCGATAAACGGAACAGGCGGTCAGGCAGTTTCATGTGCAGAGTGTATGGAGAATAGGGCGGTGGTTCAATGACTGAAATACGTTCGGGGCGGTTGACGATTATCGCAACGCCCATCGGCAATCTGGAAGATCTTTCGCCCCGGGCCGGGCAGGCGATTGCCGAGGCCAGTCTGATTCTGGTGGAAGACCGCCGCCACGCCCAGCGTTTGTTCCAGCATCTCGGCGTGCAGCCCAAAACCCTGGCCTTGCACGAGCACAACGAGCGGGCTTTGGCGCCGCAAATCGCCCAGCGTATTGCCGGAGGTGAGTGCCTGGCCTTGCTCTCGGATGCCGGAATGCCGTTGATTTCCGATCCGGGTTTTCCCTTGCTGGCCCTGCTGCGCGAACAGCACTTGCCGGTCACTGTCATTCCCGGTCCGAATGCGGCTGTGGCGGCCTTGTCCTTGTCCGGGTTGCCCAGTGACCGCTTCGCTTTTGAAGGATTTCTGCCGGCCAAGGGAGGTGCGCGGCGAGCGCGTCTGAGCGCGCTGACCCATGAATCCCGCACTCTGATTTTTTACGAAGCCCCCCATCGCATTGTCGCGACTCTCACGGACATGGCAGCGCTGTGCGGTGCTGAGCGGCCCGCAGCACTTTGCCGGGAGTTGACCAAAATCTATGAGGAATGTCTGCGGGATTCCCTGGGCGGGATTGTGGAGCATTTGTCCCGGCATCCCGATAAGATACGCGGTGAAATGACCCTGGTGCTGGGCGGAGCGCCGGAACGGAACCCTGGAGAGATGGAAGCCGATAGCTGGTTGATCCCGCTCCTGGAAGAATTACCCCTGACCCAGGCGGTGCGTATTGCCGAAGCGCAGAGCGGCTTGGCCCATCGCATTGTATATCGTCGTGCTCTGGCCTTGACTTCCGGACGCGACCCCGCTTAAATACGCGCTCTTGGCCCAGATAGCTCAGTCGGTAGAGCAGAGGACTGAAAATCCTCGTGTCGGCGGTTCGATTCCGTCTCTGGGCACCATACATAACATGTAGTTACCCTTTCTGCACCGATCTCAGATTTAAGCAGCGTTCTGCTGTAGTTCAACTTCCCTTCAATCCCTGCAAAGTTTCGACCAGCAGTTGATCGGCTGCATCCACGCGGATAAATCCCAGGCGAGGATATTCCAGATCGCGAATCACAAAAATGGTGATGGTCAATGCTGCTGAAAAAATGAAAACCTGCAGCCAGGGGATACGGGTGTGATCCGTCATTCCATAGCCGGCCAGCAATGCGGAAATCCAGGACAGTGCAAACAGTAAAACGTCGATGACTAGCGGTGGATGGTTCCGGGTGGCAGCGATGCGGGTGGTGGTGATATCGAACATGGCGTTCAGGGAGCGACTGATCAAGCTTAAGGTGGCGGTATTGCCCGTATGTTGAGCGGCCATTATGGCTTCGGTCCAGATTTGCTGCTGCAATTGGACGCTGTGTTGATAATTGGCCAAAACACCGGGATTATCGGTGCCAATCATTTGATAGGTATTCAGTCGCGCCTGCAGGTACTGTTGCATTTTTTGACGGAGTGCCAACTGGGATGCGGAGGGCAGTAGATCCAGGCGCAGATAGGCGGTCCCGATGGCATTGGCTTCTTCGGTAATCAAGGCCCGCCGGTGCTCGAAGCGTTCGGCGGCACCGGAAAAGGAAAAGGCCAACAATAATCCCAGTAGTCCAAATACCGCACCGTTCAGTGCCCCGGAACCCCCTTCAGCACGACTGCGTTTACCCAGCTTGAAGCCGATGAACACACATAAAATCAAACCAATGAACAAGATTGCAGAGTACAGCCAGGGATTAAATAGTGGTGCATTCATGGGGCTTTTTGTAAACCTTTTGAAAGGGATGATTTATTACTGGTTAGTTTGCCTCAAGTCAGATTTTCCCGCTAGAATCCCTGAAGTAAAAAACACAGTGGCGGGAGCTTTCCGTGAATCTGAAAGTCTGTCAACCCATTGAACACTAAGGTAGATATTCCATGAAAATACTGGTAGTAGGTGGTGCGGGTTATATTGGCAGTCATATGGTGAAACGTCTGCTCCAAGGCGGGGCAGAGGTGGTGACGCTGGATAATCTTTCCGGTGGCTATCGTGATGCGGTTTGTGGTGGGACGTTTATTTATGGAGATATTGCCGACAGCAGCCTGTTGAGCCGGATTTTTTCAACCCATGCCTTTGCTGCGGTCATGCATTTTGCTTCCTATATTCAGGTGGGAGAGTCCGTACAGGAACCCGCCAAATATTACCAGAACAATGTCAGCAATACGCTGAATCTGCTGGATATGATGGTGGCTTTTGAGGTAAAGCGATTCATCTTCTCATCCACGGCGGCGATTTTTGGCGAGCCACAGTACACGCCCATTGATGAACAACATCCCAAAAATCCCATCAATCCTTATGGGCGCAGTAAGTGGATGGTGGAGCAGGCTTTGGGGGATTATGACCGGGCTTATGGGCTCAAATCCACCTGTCTGCGTTATTTCAATGCGGCGGGTGCGGACCCTGACGGGGAAATGGGCGAGCGCCATGACCCGGAAACCCACCTGATTCCGCTGGTATTACAGGCGGCCTCCGGGCGCCGTGAGCAGATTCGGGTTTTCGGGCGCGATTACGATACGCCCGATGGCACCTGTATCCGGGACTATATTCATGTGACCGATCTGGCTGAAGCTCACTGGCTGGCGCTGGCGCATCTTCTGGCAGGCGGGGATAGCTGTGCCTTCAATCTGGGCAATGGTAATGGATTTTCAGTGCAGGAAGTCATCGATGCGGCGCGCCAGGTGACCGGCAAGCCCATTCCCTGCGCCGATGAACAAAGACGGGCGGGCGACCCGGCCCGTCTGGTGGCCGACTCACGCCGTATTCGCGAGCAACTGGGTTGGCAGCCGCGCTATGCGGATCTGGACAAGATCATCGCAGACGCCTGGCGCTGGGAGACCCGCTGAGGGGTATCTTAGCCTCCGGGCGTTTTTGCGGCAGCCAGTCAGGCGTTCGGGATGCAGCCCTGGGCACTGACGCTGCCATCCAGTTTTTGCACGAATTCCGGAGTACGCTTGACGTCAATGCCGTGCTTCATCTGCATTTCCAATCCTTTTGGCGTTTTGATGCAGTACAGCAGGGCGGGTGTGGCGGTTTCTCCGGTTTTGTGCAGGAGTTGGGTATTGGCTTTGATCGCCGCCTGGTCTTTTTCCGGTATGTGACTCAGCACCTGGGTGCTGCCTTCTTCGGTATGGACGTTAAAGCCTTTTTCATTATTGGCCCAGGCTGCGGCAGGGTTTTTCGCGGCGAGAATGGTGGCTGCCTTGGCCGGACTGGACGGCTTCAGGAACCCTACCGGAATCACTTTAACACGCAACTTGCCTTCAGCCACGGGCTGCTGCAGAGCCTCCCAGAGGAGATGGCAGAAAATACAGTTGGGGTCCATGAAGACGACCATCAACGGTCCGGCATGACCGATGGTAAAACCCGGAGCGGTCAGGGCTGCCGGGGCGATTTTTTCCGCAGCGACTTTGGGGGGATGGGGCAGATACTGGTCTGCATACTGGGCCGTAATATTCTGTTGTTGATCATTCACGACCGGACCTAACAGAAGGTACTTGTCGGCCAGCATCCAGAGGATGCCCTGTTGATGCTGGTCAGTTTCGACGACGATGCCGGTAAGATTTTGGATGGGGCCCGGAAACACCTTGCTGACATGTACCTGGCCGTGGAAATTTTGTGCAACCAGATGTTCCGCTGGTTTGAGGTTGGAAGTGGTGGCGGCGCAGCCCGCCAACAGGAAGCCTCCAGCCAGGAATACGGAATTGCGGATCATCTTGGTCAATATCATGTTCAAACCCCTTGTAAGGATATTGTGTAGGTTCCGCCACCAATCCTAGCAAATACAGGAGTCTGCTGCATCCCGACATTGATCACATCAAAAAACTGGCCGTCACCCACAGACCAATGCCGCCCCCGGCGCTGATGATGGCCAATACAAATAACCATTTGCGG
>NZ_JABBOU010000111.1 GCF_018853465.1 Acidithiobacillus montserratensis | reverse complement strand
GCCCGGCAGGCGAACTGTCTGAACCCGAAGGGTGATTTTTCGCCTGCCAGCGGGATGAGCTCCAGAACAACAGGCAAGGGACGTTGGAGCAAAAAACATCTCCCCTAACCGGCGTTTTTATGGAGTGATTCGTTTCTGACAGGCATTCCTCGTATTTATGTTGATATTCTGATAGAGTCCGCTTGCCGTCATGAAACAGTCTGTGTGACGGTCGTTTGCATTGGTCCCCACCTTGATGAAGCGTCTGCCCAGACTGGCGCCCCTGTGGCGAGGCCGGTGTTTTCGGAGTATTTCCCTATGTCTTCTGATTTCGCATCACTCGGACTTTCCGAGCCCATTTGCCGTGCTGCCGCCGAACGCGGTTATACCACGCCCACCCCCATCCAGACCCAGGCTATTCCGGCGGTGTTGTCCGGGGTCGATTTGCTCGCTGGTGCGCAAACCGGTACCGGTAAAACGGCAGCGTTTGCCATGCCGATTCTCCATCAGCTCGCCGCCACGTCGGCAACGGCGTTTCACGGTCCTTCCAGTGTGCGGGCATTGATTCTCGTCCCGACCCGCGAACTGGCGGCCCAAGTGGAAGAAAGTGTGCAGCTTTACGGAAAAAACTTATCCCTGCGCTCCCTGATCCTCATTGGCGGCGTCAAAATTAATCCGCAAATGCAGAAGTTGCGCCGTAGCGTGGATGTGCTGGTGGCGACTCCCGGACGTTTGCTGGACCATATCCAGCAGCGCAGTGTGGACTTGTCCCATGTGGAGATTCTGGTGCTCGATGAAGCCGATCGTATGCTGGATATGGGTTTTATTCGTGATATTCGCCGCATTCTCGCCATACTCCCCAAAAAGCGTCAGAATCTATTGTTTTCGGCCACTTTTTCGGCGGAAATCCGGGCCCTGGCCGATGGACTGCTGAATAATCCGGTCAGTGTCGAGGTGGCCAGCCGAAATGCCACCGCTGACACGGTAGCTCAGCGCTTTTATGCGGTTGATCAGGAGCGCAAGCGCGAACTGCTGACCCACCTTATTCGGGAAGACCAATGGCATCAGGTGTTGGTGTTTACCCGGACCAAGCATGGCGCGGATCGCTTGGCAAAGCAGCTTTCCCAGGATGGGATGCAGGCTATGGCGATTCATGGCAATAAAAGTCAGGGCGCACGCACCCGGGCTCTGGCGGAATTCAAGGAAGGTAAAGTTCGGGTGCTGGTGGCTACTGACATCGCCGCACGCGGTATAGACATCAGCGAACTCCCCCATGTGGTGAATTTCGAGCTGCCCCATGTGCCGGAAGATTATGTGCATCGCATCGGCCGCACCGGCAGAGCCGGAAATAACGGGCAGGCGGTGTCCCTGGTCAGTGTGGATGAACGCAAGCAGTTGGCTGATGTCGAGAAACTGCTGAAACGGTCGTTTGCCAAGGAAATTGTGCTTGGCTTTGAACCCCGACAACATTTTCCCAGTCATCAGCCGGCAGCCCAGGCGCGCCGTCCATCAAATCCCGGGGCTCAGCACAGAACCCCGAGCCGGTCTGCAGGTGGCGGAAATCGCGTCCGGGAGCGGCCCAAAACGTCTGCATAGCGCGGAATGGCCCGCTTTGGCCTTGGCAGACCCCCTGCTGATCGGTCACAATGCTCGATCTAAAGAGCGTTAATCCGAGATAAGTCAGATATGGAAGAAGAAAAGGTTTCCTCTGCGCGCATTCTGGTTGTTGAGGATGAAGAAGGTATTCAGGAGCTGCTGCGGGTAGCCTTGCAACGTCATGGCTTTGAAGTGCGCTGTGAAGGCAGCGTGGAAGCCGCAGAGCCCGCCCTTAAAAACTGGGCTCCGCAAATGATGATTCTCGACTGGATGCTGCCGGGAGAAAACGGGGTGGCCTGGTGCAGACTATTGCGGCGCCGTGAGGAGACCCAGAAGCTGCCGATTATCCTCCTGACTGCACGGGGAGAAGAGGGTGACCGGGTACATGGTCTCGAATCCGGTGCTGACGACTATCTCGCCAAACCCTTTTCTCCCCGTGAACTGGTAGCGCGAGTCAACGCGCTGTTACGGCGCAGCTATGGCAATCATTCAGCGGGCGTGGTCAAGCTGGGTGAATTGCAGGTCGATTTGCGCGCGCATCGGGTCTATGTGCAGGAGGTTCAGCTGCACCTCGGTCCTACGGAGTTTCGCCTTTTACGCCTTTTCGTCACCAATCCTGATCGCGTTTTTTCCCGGGATATGCTCCTGGATCAAATCTGGGGACGCCAGAGTTTTATTGAAGAACGCACCGTAGATGTACATATCCGGCGTTTGCGGCGAGTGCTGGATGAGTATGGTCATGCCCATATTATCGAGACCGTGCGCGGCGAAGGATATCGCTGCAGCGCGGTTACCGGATGAAGCATGTTTCTTCATTCCCTTGATGTCCGGCAAGCGCTCTACCTGATCCTGTGAAAATACTGCGTGCCTGGATTTTCCCTCTGGCGGTATGGGCATTGATTCCCCTGTTTCTGGCCGCCGATAACTTGCGCGCCTGGTCTTATCTTCCTCCGGTGATTATCGCCCTGATTCTGGCGGCCTGGGTGGCCTGGCATCGCCAGCAGTCCCAGAGTTTCAGCGCCTGGTTTCGTAATCCGGATACCCAGCTTCCCCCGCTGGCCGGAGGACTCTGGGAGGAGACCTTTGCCGACGGTTATCACTGGCGGCGCGATCAGGAAGCCCGGCAACGCCAGTTGAGCGCCCAGATTCTGCAGTTGCGTGATGCCCTTCAGGCGATGCCGGACGTGGTGGTGCTCATGGATGAACGCGGGCAGCTGGTCTGGGTGAATCCTTCGGGTATTCGCCTTTTACAGTTGCAATGGCCTGATGATGTGGGTAAACCCCTGGCGTTCTGGTTGCGTACCCCTGATCTGCGTGCTTTTTTGAGTGGCGATGGGCCTTCCAGTATGCAGTTGCCAGCCCCGGCAGATACCCAGTTGCTACTGGAGGGGGTGCGATATCCCTTGGCAGATGCTGGCGCATTAGTGATTTTTCGCGATGTCACGCGCATTCGCCAACTGGAACAGGTCCGACAGGATTTTGTGGCTAACGTATCCCACGAACTGCGCAGCCCCTTGACGGTAGTCCGGGGCTTTCTGGAGAATTTACTGGACGGACCCCTGGCAGACGATGAGGAGGTCGGCAGTCAGTTGTATTTGATGGAACAACAAACCCTGCGCATGCAGTCCCTGGTCGAAGATTTGCTGTCACTGGCACGCATGGAAGCTGCCGAAGCTGAACCCGAGCGCTGTGATACGGTCCAGATCAGCCCTCTGGTGCTGGGCCTTCTGGAAACCTTGCGACCCGCTATCGTCGAAAAAAATCTGCAGACGCATACGGAGCTGGATGAGTCTCTCGGCATTTTTGCGGAGCAGGTGGACCTCACCAGTATCATCCGCAATCTGCTCGAAAATGCCATCAAGTACACTCCTGTGGGAAGAAGTATTACCGTGCGCTGGGGACAGAGTCCCGATGGGCTGCGCCTGATGGTAGAGGATACGGGGGATGGAATTGCCGCTGAGCATCTGCAAAGAATTACCGAGCGTTTTTATCGCGTGGACAAAGGCCGCTCCCGGCGGATGGGGGGGACGGGTCTGGGGCTGGCGATTGTCCGTCATGCCGTGGAACGTTACCACGGTCATCTGGATGTTCGCAGTAAAATTGGCGAGGGAACGACTTTTACCGCACAGTTTCCTCTGTCTTTGGCGCGAGATGTGACGGTTGGCACCGACACTGTCATAAAACCGTCATAAAACCTTGCTATGGTACGTGCGTCAGGCTCAGGATGATCTGTGCTGTGTTAATCTTATTGTCTCAGGATGTTTTCTCTTGAAAAACAGGAGCCCGCTTTGATGTCGGAAACCCATAATACCAAGCTTTCGGTACGTCATCTGGATTTTTTTTATGGCAGCAATAAATCCCTAAAGGATATCAATCTGGAAATGCCCGAGAAGCAGGTCACCGCTTTTATCGGTCCTTCAGGCTGCGGCAAGTCCACCTTGCTGCGGGTATTTAATCGCATGTATTCCCTGTACCCCGGACAACGTGCTACAGGGGAGGTTCTGCTGGATGGCGAAAACATTCTGTCTCCGAGTATGGATGTCAATATGCTGCGGGCCAAAATCGGTATGGTCTTCCAGAAACCGACGCCTTTCCCCATGTCCATTTACGACAATATTGCCTTTGGTATTAAGCTGTACGAAAAACTCCGCAAAGTGGAAATGGATGAACGGGTGGAAGAGGCCCTGCGTCAGGCGGCGCTCTGGGATGAGGTCAAAGACAAGCTCAAAACCAGTGGCCTGGGTCTTTCCGGAGGGCAGCAACAACGTCTGTGTATCGCCCGGGCTGTTGCGGTCAAGCCGGAAGTGATTTTACTGGACGAACCTACCTCCGCACTTGATCCTATTGCCACCCTGAAAATTGAGGAACTGGTCAGTGAACTGCGCAACCAGTTCACCATTCTGATTGTGACCCACAACATGCAGCAGGCAGCCCGGGTATCTGATTACACCGCTTTTATGTACTTGGGCGAGATGGTAGAGTTTGGGATGACCAATCAAATATTTACCAATCCTGCCAAAAAGCAGACAGAAGATTACATCACCGGTCGTTATGGTTAAGGAGGGCTGAAACATGGACAAAGATCAGCATATTTCCCAACGTTTCAACGATGATTTGAATGAGGTGCATGAACTGGTTCTGGCGATGGGAGGAATCGTCGAAGAGCAGATCAGCAATGCCATTCGTGCCTTGCAGACCGGGGATAACGAACTGGCCCGGGAGGTCGTCGCCAGAGATCATGAAGTCAATGGGTATGAGGTGCGGATTGAGGAAGAATGCATCAATATCCTCGCCATGCGTCAGCCGGCCGCATCGGATTTGCGCCTGGTGATGACCCTCATCAAAAGCATCGCCGATCTTGAGCGGATGGGTGACAAGGCCGGTAAAATTGCCGATATGGTTCTGGCGATGGGGCATGGCACCCGCAATGCCAATCCGGCCTTCATGCGCGATGTCGGGGTCATGGCCGACTATGCCCTGAATATGTTGCGCCGGGCCATGGATGCTCTGGCCCGGGCTGATGCCGAGCAGGCCATCGCTGTTGCCAAGGGCGATGAGGTGCTCAATCAGGAGTATCGCTCGGCGCTGCGCCGTCTGATTACCTATATGATGGAAGATCCCCGGACCATCACCCCGGCCATTGACGCCCTGTTTATTGCCAAGGCCATTGAGCGAATCGGCGATCATGCCCGCAACATTTGTGAATATGTGATTTATCTTGCCAAGGGCAAGAATGTCCGGCATCTTCCTCTGGAACAGGTAGAGCAAAGCATCCAGGGAAAATAATCATGACTGAACCCGAAACCACTGCAGTTCTGGAACATTATTTAGCAGCAGTGGATCTGGGTTCCAATTCCTTTCATATGGTGGTGGCCGAAGAACTGGGTTCAGAAATCCGGCTGCTCGATCGTCTGCGGGAAGGGGTGCGTCTGGCCGAGGGGTTGCGGGAGGATGGTACCCTGGATCCCCTGGTGGAAAAACGGGCCATAGATTGTCTGGCGCGCTTTGGTCAGCGTTTGCGGGGTATTCGTCCAGAGCGGGTGCGGGTCATCGGTACCAACACCCTGCGCCAAGCCAGTGCCGCCGAAGGCTTTGTCCAGGCCATTGAAAACACCCTGGGTTTTCCTCTAGAAATTGTGGCCGGGCGTGAAGAAGCCCGGCTGGTTTATCTGGGGGTATCCCACAGTCTGGCGGTGGATGCCAATGAACGGCGTCTGGTCATTGATATTGGCGGCGGCAGTACGGAGCTGATTGCCGGGCAAGGTTTCATCCCCCACCATCGCGAGAGCCTGCATTTTGGTTGTGTGGCTTCCAGTCGCGCTTATTTCCCCGATGATCTGATTACGGCGGTGGCTTGTGAGCGTCTGGAAAAACGGGTGCGGATGGCCGTGGATCCCATGCTTGAAGAATTTACCGGTCATGGCTGGGATCAGGCTGTGGGTTCTTCGGGAACCGTCAAGGCTATCGCCAGAGTTCTGTCGGAAAATGGTCAGGGCACCCGGATTACCCGGGATGGTATGCACTGGTTGCGCCAGCAACTTCTGCAACTGGGCTCGGTGCGGGCTCTGACCCGGCTGAAAGGTCTCAAGGCCGATCGCGCCCCGGTGTTTGCGGGCGGTTTCATGATCCTGTATGGCTTGTTCGAAGCCTTGAATATTCAGGAAATGCGCTTTTCCGAAGGCGCCCTGCGCGAGGGGGCCATTTATGACCTGCTGGGTCGGATTCACCAGGAAGACACCCGTGAACTGAGTATTGTCAGTCTTCAGGAGCGCTTTCATAGTCAGGTGCTGCGCAATCGCGGGGTCCTGGCCTGGGCCGAGCATTTTTTTGCTGCGGCCCGGGAAAGCTGGTCTTTGGATGGCGCCAATCAGCAGTGGTTGCAGTGGGCCGCTCTGACCCACGATATCGGGTTGGATATAGCCCACTCCGGCTTTCACAAACACGGAGAATATATCTGGCGAAATGCGGATCTCGCCGGATTTTCCCGTCGCGAACAGGGCGTGGTCGCGGCCTTGCTGCGCGTGCAACGCAAGCGTTTACCCCAGCAGCCCTTTTTTGCGACATTGGGCATCGTCAGTGAAGATGTGCAGACGGCGCAGCGTCTGGCGGTGTTGCTGCGGCTGGCTATCCTCTTTCAACGGGATGCACAGCTATCTTGTAGCGACCTGAGCGTGCAGATATCGGGCAAGGATTTGCGTTTTGTCCTGCCTGCTCAGGTCGCGCGCTCGATGCCCCTGCTATTGGCCGATCTGGAACAGGAACAGGAAAATATAGCTCCTGATTTCCATCTGCACTGGTAAGAGGGTGCTCTCATCGAATTTCTGAATCCGCTGTTGCACTGGTTGCATCTCCCACCCCTTACCCTGGCTGTTATCAAGGAATTTCTTCGCCAGTATGGTTACTGGATTCTTTTTGTTGGAACTTTGCTGGAAGGTGAGGCGGTTGTCATTATTGCCGGGGCTCTCGCCCATGCCGGAGTGCTCGACCTGGGGATGGTGATCCTGGTTTCCTGGTTGGGGAGTACCATCAATGATCAGGTGTTGTATCAGTTAGGTGCCCGCTATGGCCAAGGTCTGATCGCTTGGTTGCCGCATTTTCTCAAGCGTCATGTGGTCCGGGCCGAGGGGCTTATTCGTCGCTTTGGTGATTGGGTGACACTGTTGTTTCGCTTTATTTATGGAACCCGCACCATTACACCGATTCTCCTGGGCGTGCATCATTATCCACCCCGACGCTATCTGTTGATGAATCCTCTGGCAGCAGCGGTGTGGGCGGCGGCGATTGCCGGCATCGGTTATCTGCTCGGGGCTTCTTTGCAAAGTCTGCTCACTGGCGTGCGTTATGTGCAGATCATTTTATTGCTGCTGCTTTTGATGGGCGCTTTGTTCTACTGGCTCTGGCACCGGCGCAAGGCCACCTGATTTTTTCGTCTGGCGCTGAACACCGCTTGGTCTGCGCTTGCCCGGAAGGGCCGAATCATGATAAAACCCGCTGGGCTTTGCCCAAATACGCACACGTCCCCTGAGGAAATTTCCGGGTGTCCGCAAGGATGGGATTTCCGGTGGCGTGGTGGATCTTAACCCTATGAAAATTGGAGAAACATTTATGAGCAGCAATGTAAGCATGCGCGCCCTGCTGGAAGCCGGCGTACACTTTGGTCATCAGGCCCGTTACTGGCATCCCAAAATGGCCCCTTACCTTTTTGGTGAGAGGAATCGCATTCACATTATCAATCTTGAACATACCCTGCCCATGCTCCGGAGCGCGCTGGCTTTTGTCGAGCAGGTGTCGCGCAAACATGGCCGGGTTCTGTTTGTGGGTACCAAGCGCCAGGCCCGTGAGGCGGTGGAGCAGGAAGCCCGTCGTTGTGGCGCGTTTTTCGTGAATCAACGCTGGCTCGGCGGTACCTTGACCAACTTCAAAACCATCCGCCAGTCCATTCGTCGTCTCGACGAACTGGATCAGATGTCAGCCGATGGCACCATGGACAAGCTGACCAAAAAAGAAGGTTTGACCCTGTCCCGTGAACGGGAAAAACTGGAGCGCAGCCTCGGCGGTATCAAGGAAATGAACGGCCTGCCCGATGCGATTTTTGTGATTGATGTGGGTCATGAAAATATTGCCGTGCTGGAAGCGCGCAAGCTTGGCATTCCAGTGATCGGGGTAGTAGATAGTAATTGTGATCCCCTGCTGATTGATTATCCGATTCCGGGTAATGATGACGCCACCCGGGCTATTCGTCTGTATGCTGCACTGGTGGCTGATGCCATTCTTGCCGGTCGCCAGGGAAGTGAATCCGATCTGCTCGATGAGTTTGTCGAAGTGGATGAAGAAACCATTGAAATTGATGCCGACTGACGCTTTCACCACATCAGCTAAGGAGTGATCATGGCTATTAGTGCACAACAGGTAAAAGAACTGCGTGAGCGCACCGGCGCCGGCATGATGGAATGTAAAACCGTTTTGACCGAAGCCGATGGCGATATGGAAGCCGCCATCGATTTGCTGCGTACCCGTGGTCTGGCCAAGGCCGACAAGAAGGCCAGCCGGGTGGCGGCCGAGGGCGTTATCGTGACGGCCCTGGGTGCGGATCAGAAGCAGGGGATCGTCCTGGAGGTTAACTGCGAGACCGACTTCGTGGCCAAAAATGATGATTTTCTGGGTCTGGCCCGGGATTGCGCCGAGCAGGCGCTCAAGCAGGGCCTGAAAGATGTGGATGCGCTCCTGGCGGATTCCAGTATTGAAGAGCGGCGCAAAACCCTGGTCAGCAAGCTGGGTGAAAATATCAGCGTGCGCCGCTTGCAGCATCTGCAGGTCAAGGAAGGTGTGGTCGGCGCTTATGTGCATGGCAGCCGCATCGGCGTGTTGGTAGCCCTCGAAGGGCAGGCGGCAACCGATGAGCTGGGTAAGGATGTGGCCATGCATGTGGCGGCGGCGCGCCCTGAAGTCGTCCGCCCTGATCAGGTTTCACCCGAGCGTCTGGCCCGGGAAAAAGATATTCTCGTTGCCCAGGCGGCGGAAAGTGGCAAGCCTGCCGATATTATCGAAAAAATGATATCGGGACGGCTGAACAAGCTGGTGAATGAAATAGCGCTGACTGGACAGGCTTTTGTGAAAGATCCGGACAAAACCGTGGGGCAACTGGTCAAAGCCTTTCCCGGGGTGGAAGTGGCTGAATTCATCCGTTTCGAGGTGGGTGAGGGCATAGAAAAGGCGCCGACAGCCGATTTCGCCAGTGAAGTCATGGCGCAAGTCCGGGGGTCCTGAATGACCGCCCCCCAGTACTCACGGGTACTCCTCAAACTCAGTGGGGAGGCTTTGATGGGGGACGGGCAATACGGTGTCGACCGCGAGGTGGTGCGCCGTATGGCCCGGGAAATCAAGGATGTGGTCGATTCCGGAGTACAGGTGGCCATTGTCATCGGGGGTGGCAATATCTTTCGCGGAATGGCCAAGGCCGCCGAAGGCATGGATCGCGCTACTGCCGATTATATGGGAATGCTGGCCACGGTCATGAATGCTCTGGCGGTGCAGGATGCTCTGGAGCATTTGGGACTGCCCACACGGGTGTTGTCCGCCCTCCACATTGAACAGGTTGCCGAGCCCTACATCCGGCGCCGCGCCATCCGCCATCTAGAAAAAGGTCGGGTCGTCATTTTTGGAGCCGGAACCGGCAATCCCTTTTTTACTACCGATACCGCCGCCAGCTTGCGGGCGGTTGAAATCAATGCTGAACTGGTTCTGAAAGGCACCAAGGTTGATGGCGTCTACACCGACGATCCCGTCACCCATCCCGAAGCGATGCGTTACCGGGAACTGTCCTACAATCAGGTCCTGGAACAGAATCTACAGGTGATGGATGCCACGGCCATTACCCTCTGTCGGGATAATGACATGCCCATTATCGTTTTTTCCATCAATAAATCCGGCGCACTGATGCGGGTGATGCTGGGTGAAGAGGAAGGCACTTCGGTGCGTAGAGAGATCCCATGAGTATTCAAGAAATCAGGAAAGACGCTGAAACCCGGATGAAGAAAAGCATCGAATCCCTCAAAGGGGAATTGACGCGTTTGCGTACCGGACGGGCCAGCGCCGGGTTGCTGGATCATGTCATGATTGACTATTACGGTGCGCCGACGCCTCTGGCCCAGGTGGCTTCGGTTTCTGTTGCCGACGCCCGTTCACTGGTAGTCACTCCCTGGGAAAAAAACCTCATTCCCAAAATTGATAAAGCCATTCGCGATGCCGGGCTGGGATTGAATCCGGTGGCGGGTTCGGACAATATTCGCGTGCCCTTGCCTGCCCTGTCAGAAGAGCGCCGCAAGGAGATGGTCAAGGTGGTCCGCCAGGAAGGGGAGGGTGCCCGGGTGGCGATTCGCAATATTCGCCGTGATAGCATCTCCCAGGTCAAGGATCTGCATAAACAGAAAGTCATTTCCGAAGATGAGGAACGTCAGGCAGAAGAGGCTTTCCAGAAGCTGACCGATCGTTTTGTGGACGAAGTGGATGCGGTGGTGGAGGCCAAGGAAGCTGACCTCATGGAGGTCTGAATCGGTGTCCGCGCAGCCGATGACGCATTTTTCAACAACCCCTCGTCATGTCGCCGTGATCATGGATGGGAACGGACGTTGGGCTTATCGCCAGCATCTGCCCCGGGTGGCAGGTCATCGGCGCGGGGCCGAGGTGGTTCGGGAGATGGTCCAGTCCTGCGTCGATCTGGGCATAGCGCATCTGACTCTGTTTGCATTCAGTACGGAAAACTGGCGGCGTCCTGCCCTAGAAGTTCGTTTACTTATGAATCTGTTTCGTCTGTTGCTGAAACGTGAAGTTCGCAAGCTCCATGAAAACGGCGTGCGTTTGCGCATTATCGGCGATCGCGTTCCTCTGGAGCGGGATATCCGGCAGTTGATGGAAGAGGCGGAAGCGTTGACCCGGAATAATACCCGCTTGCAGCTCAACCTGGCAGTGAACTACGGGGGCCGCTGGGATATTACCCAGGCCGCCAGAGCCGCAGTGGGCGCTATTTTAGCCAATGGTCAGGATCCTCAGACTCTGAGCGAACAGGATATTGCCAAGTATCTGAGTCTGGCCGAAATTCCGGAACCGGATTTACTGATTCGTACCGGTGGAGAAGAGCGGATCAGTAATTTTCTGGTCTGGCAGCTGGCTTATACGGAATTTTATTTTACCGATACGCTGTGGCCGGATTTCGACCGCGCTTCACTAGAGCATGCCCTGCATTCTTTTGCCCAGCGGCAGAGACGTTTCGGGCGAACCGGAGATCAGGTTCTGGAGGGCGATTGCTCCGTCAGCGACTGATCACCGCCGCCTTCTTGTTTCTGCTGGTCTTTATCCTGATTTTTCAGGCTTCTTCCGGGATTTTTCTGGGCTTTTTACTGGTCCTGGCGCTGCTTGCCGGACAGGAATGGGGACGCCTCAGTTTACTCCCCAAACCCTGGATCCTGTTATTATCTCTCAGCCTGCTGCTGCTGTTACTCCTGCCACTCTGGCTGCGAGCTCTGTCAGGTTCGCTATTGGCGGATATGGCCGTGCTGGGATGGGTATTGTGGGCAGTAATCAT
>NZ_JABBOU010000110.1 GCF_018853465.1 Acidithiobacillus montserratensis | reverse complement strand
CGGTGAGAGTTGGGACTTTCATGCGGCAAAAGCTACCGCATTCATCCTGAGAAGTCCAGAAAAACCCTTTGTACTACTTCATCAGCAGCTTAGATGGAAGGTTGACAGGGCCCTGATCCCCTGGCATATTACCGATGTTTATGTGAGCGGTTTTCTTGAAATGCTCGGGGCCTTGGGATTATTATCAAAAGTGACCAGACCCTATGCCGGATTCGGTCTTTTCTGTTTAACCATTGCTGTGACGCCGGCCAATGTTTATATGGCAATGCATACATCAAGATATCCAGATATAGCTCCCTGGATACTCAACGCCCGACTCGTCTTTCAACTCGTATTTTTATGGATGATCAGCTGGTCCAGCGAAATAAGATGGCGTCTTGACTAGCATGATGAGCAGACAGCCTTCCTGAAATTTCATGACCCATGCTGCGCCCACCACTCCCGGGCTTTTTCCGCAGCAGCTTTTGCCGCAGCAGGGTCAGCCAGCCAGGCCTTGGCCAGATCGATCAGCTGGTTGTTGTCCTGTGCCCAGACGGCGGCGCCCGCTGCCAGCAGCCCCTGGCGCAGAGCATTATCGGGCATTTTCGGACCGAGAATCAGCGGACAAGCATCGGCGATGGGACGGGCCAGATCTACCGGACCTGCGACCAGGGTGCCACCGGGCACACAAAAATCCGCGCAGGGATAAAAAGCGTCCCGTACTTCAGCCGTTTCCACAAAATATACCCGGGTCTTCAGGGGCACATAACTGGTAAACAGGCGGCTGTGGCGAATGGTCTGAAGATGATATTTGAGCGCATCCCGATAGACCGGCTCGAAGCGTTCTTCCCGATCGGGGGCGAGAATCATGATCCCCATTTTTACCCGCATCAGATTCAGAAAAATGCCATAGGCTTCTGCATCTTCCCCTTCATGCAAATTGGGGAAATACACCACGCAGCGTTCCCGATCCCGATATTCCTTAAAGCGTTCGCACCATTCCATACCAACCACTCCTCCGCTGCGGATTTATATCTTGCCCGATCATAGGCGACCTGAGGCCATCATTCAAAAAGTGTTTTGTGATATGTTAGCAACAAGTCACTCACTGAAGAACCCAAAATGTTACGAGTCCTCTTTGTCCTCTCGGAAATGGTGCCCTACTCCAAAACTGGCGGTCTGGCCGATGTGGGAGGGGCTTTACCCCTGGCCTTGCAGCAACTGGGTGACGACATCCGGGTGCTGGTACCCTGGTACGGTCGCCCGGACCTGAACGAAATGCACCGGATCTGCTCAGTGAATGTGCCTTACACCCACGAGGCGGCGGAAATCTGGATAACGACAAACCGCCCCCAGGTCTATTTCCTGCGCTATCCCGCCTATTACGAGCGGGGGGGCGGCCCCTACCAGAATACGCTGGGCCAGGACTGGCCCGACAACCCCCGGCGCTTCGCCCTGCTCAACCGGGTAGCGGTGGAACTGGCCCAGGGACGGGTAGCGGGTCTGGACTGGCGCCCTGATCTGGTCCATGTGCATGACTGGCAAACCGGGCTGATCCCCTATCTGCTGGAACTGGAAACCCGGGTGGGTAATACCCGGCCCGCGACCCTGTTCACGATCCATAATCTCGCCTATCAAGGCCGTTTCGACCCGGCCATCATGACTGAGCTGCATATGCCCGGCGCCGATTTTCACTGGCAGGGTACGGAATTATACGGAGCATTTTCCTTCATGAAAGCCGGCCTGGTGTATAGCGACCGGCTCAGTACGGTCAGCCCGACCTATGCGCAGGAAATCCAGACCGATGCTTTTGGCATGGGACTGCAAGGACTGCTTCAGCAACGCGCGGGGCAACTCAGCGGCATTCTCAACGGAGTGGACGAAGTGCACTGGAACCCTCGCGCTGATCCTTATCTTCCGGCCCATTATCATGCCCGGAATCTGGTTGGCAAAAGTCAATGCAAGGCACAACTCCAGCAGCATCTCGGCCTGGAAGCTCAAGCCGACTTTTTTCTGCTGGGCATGATCAGCCGTCTGGTCGACCAGAAAGGCATTGATATGGTTCTGGAGGTGCTCCCCGATCTGCTCCAGCGCGGCATGCAGGTGGCTATTCTCGGCAGCGGTGAAAAGCATTACGAAACCCGTTTGCAGGAACTGGCCGCCATCCATCCCGGTCGTCTGGCGGTCCACATTGGTTTTGACGAAGGACTTTCCCACCGCATTGAAGCGGGTGCCGACGCTTTTCTCATGCCCTCCCGCTTTGAGCCCTGCGGCCTCAACCAGATGTACAGCCTGCGCTACGGAACACTCCCCATTGTCCACCAGACCGGCGGATTGGCCGATACCGTAGTGGATGCGGGCGATATTGCCCGGGACTACGAACGCAACGGCTTTGTCTTCAGCATTGCCCACAGTGACGACCTCCACCATGCGGTACTCCGTGCCGCTGCCCTCTTCCAGCAACCAGCGGCCTGGCAGCGACTCCAGCAACAGGCCATGGCCGGAAACTACAGCTGGGAGCACTCGGCCCTGGCTTATCAGCGGCTTTATCAGCAGATTCTGGCACGCCCATAAGACCCAAGACATGGTCATACCGTTCTGAAAACCAGGTCATTGGAGATCATTATCCCCGTAAAAAAGCTTTTACGTTGCGCCAGAGCTATAAACCGCTACAATGCTGCGAAGACTTTTATCCCACATGTATGAGGAGTCGCACGATGTCAGGTCATTTCCCCTTTTCCGGCAAAGCTAATCGCGTATCCGTGTTTGCCTTTTTTGAAGCCCACAACTGGAGTCTCGAAGCCCAGGAAAAATACTTTGAAGAATGGTACAAATGGGCTAAGGACTACGTCATGAATGATCCTGACCTCAAGGCGGCCAAGGGCGTATTGTTTGCCGGCGATCATTTCGGCACCCATGCCGGTCACGATTTCCATCTGCATGGCTATGCAGTCGCCACCCGGATGCTGGATCTGGGTGAGCTCATCAAGGGCAGCATCCTGCCCAAGCTGGATCATGACATGATGCACGCTCTGGAACATGATCACGAAGAATGGATTGCTGCTGCCAATGCCGTGGCTGCCAGCCATCCCCGCGCCGAAGCCCCGGAAATCGGTCGTTACCGTCACGTCTGATTATCCTTCCGGTCAGCAGCTGTGCGTCTACTTCAGCTGCTGACCGGTTAAAAACCTATGGATGCCAAACACGTCAAACAGTGCTTTGCCGCGCTCCGCGCCAGCATCCCCGAACCCCACACCGAACTCCACTATGCCAACGCTTTTCAACTACTGGTAGCTGTTGTACTGTCTGCCCAGAGTACCGACAAAGTCGTCAATCTCTGTACCGCCACCTTGTTTGCCGCCGCTCCTGATGCCCGCAGCATGGCCGCCCTGGGCGAGGAAGGCATCAAGCAGCATATCCGCCGTCTCGGCCTCTTTAATGCCAAAGCCCGGCATGTCCATGCCCTGGCTGAACAACTGCTGGACCGGCATCATGGCGAGGTGCCCGCCGAACGCAAGGCGCTGGAAGCTCTGCCCGGGGTCGGGCGCAAAACCGCAAATGTCGTCCTCAATACCCAGTTCGGGCAACCCACCATCGCGGTGGATACCCACATTTTCCGGGTCGGCAACCGGATCGGTATCGCTCCCGGCAAAACGCCCCTGGCGGTAGAACAGGCCCTGCTCAAAAAAGTTCCTGACGAATATCTGCAGGATGCCCATCATTTACTCATTCTGCATGGCCGCTACACCTGCACCGCCCGTCGGCCCCATTGTGAGCGCTGCGCACTGTTCCACTGCTGCGCCTGGTCTGACAAGGTACTGTGGGTCCAGCAAAAGTAGCCAGCGGTTTTGCACGCGGCCATCAGTCTCCGGCAGACCTGCTCCAATCGGCCATTGCTGAAGCCCGGGAAAAGCTCTCCGGCCAGCACATTACAGGCGCTTTGCTGTTGTTCAGCCCGACCCTGGCGGCTATCAGTCCAGCCATGCTGCAGCAACAGATGCGGGCACTCTCCTGCCTGCAAATGGCTACCGGTACTTTTCCGGGCATTTTTACCGAAAAAGACCAGACGCTTGGAGAAAACGCCTGCGCCGTGCTCCTCCTTTGCGCCCCGCTGGGATTGATCCCGCAAGCTCCGCAAAAAAACCATGCCACCCTGGCCTGGGGCCGTCTGGAGCACCTGCAAGGAGACTGGCTGGAGCAAGGCCCCCGCTTTGGCAGCCTCAGCAGTCGGAGCGGCCGTTTCTGGTATCAGGCCAGCCCCCGCGACAGCCTGGAACTGGGCTTTTCGGGGGTCAGCACCGAGAGCCTCTGGTCAGCTGGCCTACGCACCTTGAGCGCACCGCTACCGGTGCATTTACAGGAGGGCAGTCTGCTCCTGCAACTGGAACGCTACATGGCCCTGCCCCTGCTCGCCCAGAATATTCCCGTGAGTATTCGCAAAGATAGCCGCCTGCCGCTGGAACAACTGCTTGTGGGCGAAATCCGGGCCGACGCCTTGCCCGATGCCCCGCCCGAGTGGCTGCATATCCGTGCCACCGATCTCAATCGCAGCGGTCTGTGGCTGGAAAGGCCCCTGGCTGATAACGCCCGGGCTTTTCTCAGCCTGCGCGATCCGGCCATTGCCGAGCGCGATACCCGCATCGTCCTGGATCAGGCTGCGAGTGATCATAAACCGCCCCTTTTCGCCTGGATCTCCAGCTCCATCGGTCGGGATGCCGGATTTTTTGGTCAGGATGATCGGGATTTAAGTATCTGGCGGGAGCAGTATCCAGATGTACCCATGCTCGGCGCCTATGGTATGGGGGAGCTGTTCCCCCGCCATCAACGGGCTCATTTCTTGCGCTACAGCAAGATTTACACCTTGTTTTCAGGGACGGCAGTGGAATCCACCTGATCTGTCAATACTTTTCGCCTCTCCTCCACCAACATCGGCCATATTGGACCATAGTTTTGCACCTCATTCTTGAGCGCAGCCTGGTTCATGCCTGACAACTATGCTTGAATATCTGCATACGCTAGCTACCAGAAAAGAATCATCATGCGCCAGCCCAGCACACTCACCGCCAGCATTTTTTTCCTGCTGATGATGTTCGGCTTTACCGTAGCCCGGGCGAGTACCTATTTACTGCCTCCTGCTGGCGACAACATGGTAGGCGCCATTCAAAGTGTTACCGCCCGTCATGAAGACACCCTCTCGGATATTGCCCGGCAATATGATCTCGGCTACGACCAGATCACCGCTGCCAACCCCGGGGTTGATCCCTGGCTGCCGGGGGAAGGCACCCGCATTGTGCTGCCTACGGAATATGTCCTGCCTGACGCTCCCCGTCAGGGCATGGTTATCAACCTGGCCGCCATGCGTCTGTTTTATTATCCCCCGATCCAGGCAGGACAGCCTCCGGAAGTCATCACCTATCCCATCGGGGTCGGCCGTGAAGGTTGGGGAACCCCGCTGGGTAAAACCCGCATCACCGTCAAGGTGGCCAACCCCAGTTGGACGCCTCCGGAAAGCATTCGCAAAGAACATGCAGAAAATGGCGACCCCCTGCCGGCGGTTGTTCCTGCGGGTCCTGACAACCCACTGGGACAATTTGCCCTGCGCCTGGCCCTGCCCGGCTATCTGATTCACGGCACCAACAAGCCCTGGGGCGTCGGCATGCGCGTCAGTCATGGCTGCATCCGGCTCTACCCCGAAGATATTGCCGCCCTTTTTGCCAAAGTGCCCGCCGGCACCCCGGTCCTGATCGTTAACCAGCCCTGGCTGCTGGGGCACGATAACGGCCACGATTACCTGCAGATTTTTTCCCCGACGAGCGAAGCACCTGCAGCACAGACTCAAGAGGCTTTCGCGGCCTGGCTGACCCAGCATCTCCCTCCCGGCAAGGTGATTGACTCCCGCATTGCGCAAGACTGGCTGAAAGCAGCCAACGGGATTCCGGAACCGCTTTAAGCGACGGCAATCCAGATCGGCGTAAACATCTTCCAGGCTGATGTCTGCATCCAGACAGGCAAGCCGTAAGATTGTCGCTTTTTGTACATGCGAACACTTGGGTTGTTGATCATTCCCTCTTCCTTTGTGCCAGCCCCTTTCTTACACTGTGCCCTACCTTTATCTTCGAGATTTTTATGCGCGCCAGCCAGATTTTCATCCCCACCCTCAAGGAAACCCCTGCCGAGGCTGAACTTGTCAGCCATCAACTGCTGCTGCGCGGGGGTTTTATCCGCCGTTTGGCTTCTGGGCTCTATACCTGGATGCCCTTGGGTTTGCGGGTGTTGCGCAGGGTCGAGCGGGTAGTTCGCGAAGAAATGGACCGCAGCGGAGCCCAGGAAGTGCTGATGCCCGTGGTCCAACCGGCGGAGCTCTGGCAGGAATCGGGCCGCTGGGAAAAATACGGGCCGGAGTTGTTACGCCTCAAGGACCGTCATCAACGTGATTTCTGCCTGGGACCAACCCACGAGGAGGTCATCACCGATCTGGCCCGACGCGAGATTCATTCCTACCGGCAACTGCCCGTCAACTTCTATCAGATCCAGACCAAGTTCCGGGATGAAATCCGGCCGCGTTTCGGATTGATGCGGGGGCGGGAATTCATCATGAAAGATGCCTACTCCTTCCACATGGATCATGCTTCCCTGGAAATTACCTATCAGGGCATGTATGACGCCTACCAGCGGACCTTTACCCGTCTGGGCCTGAATTTTCGGGCGGTGGAAGCAGACAATGGGGCCATTGGCGGCAAGCGTTCCCATGAATTTCATGTACTGGCCGATTCCGGGGAAGATGCCATTGTTTCCTGCAATCATTGCGATTATGCCGCCAATATGGAAAAAGCTTGCAGTCCAGCCCCGGCAGTCGAGCAGGAAGCCTGGCTGGAAGCCGAGCAAGTCGCTACCCCGGGGATTCGTAGCGTCAACGGCCAGGCAAAGCATTTGGGTATTGCCACCCGCAAAATCGTCAAAACGGTGCTGGTCCTCGCCGAGGACAAGCCCTATCTGCTGCTCTTGCGTGGGGATGACAGTCTCAATTTGATCAAGGCTGCCCACGCCCTGCAGGTGGAGGGGCTGCGCATGGCGACGCCTGAAGAAGCCGAGGCGGCAACGGGCGCGCCGGTGGGCTTCATTGGTCCCAAAAATCTGCCCGGATCCCTGCCCGTCCTGGCGGACCTGCGGGTATTGGGCCTGCGCAATTTCAGTACCGGCGCCAATATGGCCGATCTGCACTGGGTCAACCTGAACTGGGAGCGGGACCTTCCCCGCCCGGATGCCGCCGATCTGCGCGAGGTGACAGCCGGCGATGCCTGCCCCCATTGTCAGCAGGGCACACTCTACATTCGTCGCGGCATTGAAGTAGGGCATGTATTTCAGTTGGGCCAGACCTACAGCGAAAAAATGGGGCTGAGCGTGCTGGATGAAAGTGGCCGAGATGCGTTGGTGACCATGGGGTGTTATGGTATTGGCGTATCCCGGGTGGTGGCGGCGGCGGTGGAACAGCATTTTGACGAGCGCGGCATTATCTGGCCGGCGGCATTGACGCCATTTGATGTGGGTATTGTCGCCATCCATGCCCGCAAGTCTCCAGAAGTGGCGGCGGCGGCGCAGGCTTTGCATGACCGCCTGGAAAAAGCTGGCTACAGTGTGCTGCTCGACGACCGGGATGAGCGCCCCGGTGTCCAGTTTGCGACCATGGACCTGATCGGCTTACCCCATCGGGTGGTGGTCAGTGACAAGGTGCTGGCCCAGAATGTCTGGGAATATCGGGCCAGACGCGCCACCGAAAATACCCTGCTGAGTGAAGCCGAACTCATGGCCCATCTAGCTGCCGGCTTGTCCGGCGCAGCAGATCAGGAGCAACAGAAGCATCAGGAGCAAGCTCATGGATAATAAGGTTACGGATACATTCCCGGTGCAGCATGTGGCGGTGGCGGTGGATTTCTCTGAAATGGCGGAACCAGTGGTCATGGCCGCTGCCCGGGAAGCACAGCTGCACCAGGCCCGACTAACCGTGCTGCATGTTTTTAATCCGCAGATGCTGAATTTGCAGATGCCCGAAGAAATTCTCCCGCCGACCCTGGATATCCGGGAAAAACTGCTGCATTTGGCTCATGCCGAAATGCACAAGCTGCAGAAACTGCTCGAAGCACAAGGTTTGAAGGCGGAAATGGTCCTGGAAGAAAGCGCGGATAATATCGGCAGGGCCATAGCCGATTATGGCAAGACCCATGCAGTCGAACTGCTGGTGGTCGGTAGCCACGGGCACAGCGGTCTGGGACGTCTGTTATTGGGCTCTGTGGCCAATGACGTGCTCAAGCACGCGCAGTCGTCCGTGCTGGTGATCAAAGCCCTTCACTGAACCCCGGCAGCCCAATCTGTCACGGCGTTCACAAAATCATTGCTGGCCTTGGCCATCGCGCTGGCTCCGCCCGCTGCGGAAGCGGTGCTCAGCGCCACGCTGTCCGTAAACTGCTGCTGGGCAATGACTTGATAGTCATGGGCGTTCACCAGGGTGGCCGTACCCGCCACCAGCGCTTTTCCTGCCTGCGCCGCGCTGAAATTGACCACAAAATTGGTCAGTTGCACCTGCAGCACATATTGCGCCGCGCCACTGGATTGCCCGGAAAGTACCGCCTTCCAGACATGACTGCGCTGAAGCTGCTGGAGCAAACGTGACTCCAGCATTTCTGCGGGAGTCCCTACCCAGCGCGCATCCCGGTAAGACAACAGCATCTGGGGATTCTGATAAAGCAGATGATACTGGTAAACATCTGTATCCAGCCAGGGCGATGCGCTCACCGGAGCCAACTGCAAGACCACCGGAACCGTTTGCCTGACTGCCTTTCTGCCAGGTAGCGCAGCAGGGTGGACCTCATTGATGTTGTATGGCGTCTGCCAGGGAGTAGCAGCGGCGCAGCCTCCGGCGAACACCATTACCGCTAAAAAGCCCAGACGAAGGGCAGTACAACAGCTAGATTGCTTTGGCGTATTGAACATGGATCAGTGTGCTCCTGCAGAAAAACCCGACTCACCGGGCCCCGGAGGCGGTCCCCGGGTACCATAAATCAGGGACTGGGGTGATTGCTTCAGGGACTGACCAAGACCAGAAAGCTCGGCACTGCTATGCAACAGACTTTGGGTTAACCGGTTGACCTGGGGAAGGGTCTGATAATTGAGGGTATTGATGGCCTGTTCACTGGTGGTCCCCAATTTTTGCAGGGATGCTGCAGCCTGGGTCGCACTGGCCAGCGGTTTCCGGGCATTCACCGCCAGCACATCCAGATGCTGGATCAATTGATGACTGGCGACCATGGTGGATTGAGTCGCCGCGACCATAGCCGGTAGCGCCTTGAGCGCCGGCATCAGGGCATTTTCCATTTGCACGAGGTCCTGAGTAGCCTGATCCAGATGGGTCAGAGTCTGCCCGAATCGCGCCCGATTCTGATCATTGAGCAGATCATTCAGACGGTCGGCCAGTTCATTACTGCGGTTGACCAAGGATTCACCGTTACGTGACAGGACCTCAAAAAAACTCGGGTGCATGGGGATTTCCGCCACCTGTCCCGGCTTGCGGGTAATGGGCGCAAAATCGGTGCCCTTATCCGTCAGCGATAAATAACTGAGTCCTGTAACTCCCTGGGGTGCCAATTCTGCAAAGGTAGCGCGGGTGATGGGGGTGGATTTATCGACTTTGATTCGCACCCGGATCATGCGTGGATCGCCCGGATCCAGACCGATGGCCGTCACCTCGCCCACCCGCACGCCCTTAAAACGCACCGGCGCCTGGAGACTGAGGCCGGTCACACTATAAGGCGATATCACATCAAAATTTATCCCGGGTTTTTCACCGTGATGCATCCACAGGCCGACAATGGCCACGGCAACACCCAGCACCAGCAAAAACACCACAGCAACCAAGGCGTGCGCACGACTTTCCAAGAAAGTGACTCCTGCATTTAATATCTGCCTATTGGAGCACAGGAAACGGGGCAAGCCAATCCTCAGCATACAGGACAAACAATTGACTTGCCCGAAAACCCATGACTAAATGAGGCAAACTCACTGGAGCCCCTGTAAGCTATGGACTTTGATACCCTGCGTCGGACCATGATCGACACGCAAATTCGCACCTGGGACGTGCTCGATCCGCGCGTTCTGGCCATTGTCACGGAAGTCAAAAGGGAATTGTTTATTCCTACGGCCTATCGCCATCTGGCCTTTGCCGATTTCGCCATGCCCATTGCCCACGGTGAGTATATGTGGACGCCCAAAATGGAAGCGCGGGTGCTGCAGGAACTGGATCTGCACGAAAATCACCGGGTGCTGGAAATTGGCACCGGCACCGGCTATCTGACAGCACTCCTGGCACGGCTGGCTGGCATGGTGCACAGCATTGAAGACCGGTCTGATCTCGCCCAACAGGCCGAAAGTCATCTGCGTGTGCAGGGCATTCATAACGCCCAGATTCATGTCGGTGACGGTTCGACGGGCTGGGCCAGGCATGCGCCTTATGATGCCATCTGCATTACCGGCTCCTTGCCTGTCTTACCCGAGGTTTTCAAGGAACAACTGGCCGTGGGCGGACGTTTGCTGGCTATCGTCGGTACGGGGCCAGCCATGCACATGCGGCGCATCACCAGGACCCGGCTGGACACCTATGAAAGCAGCGATCTTTTTGAGACAGAAGTCCCGCCACTGCGTCATCCACCGGTCCCCCGTCCCTTTGTTTTTTGAGGGAATATGCGTATAGAAGCCCGGCAAAGCCTGCTCCTCAACATCGACATGCAGGACCGCCTGCTGAGTGCCATTCCTGAGCCGGCGCGCAATGCGGCCATCCAAAACAGCGGGCGCCTGCTGGCTGCAGCGGCGGCCCTGGAAATTCCCCGTCTGGCTACCGCCCAGTATCCCCAGGGTCTAGGTCCGATTCGTGATGACCTGCGCGAAAACTGTCCGCAGACTTTTGCCAAAACGGCTTTTTCCTGTTGGCGAGATGCGGTCATTCGCGACTGGCTGGAAAGCTATAATACCCACCCACAAGTCATGATCACCGGGGTGGAAACCCACATTTGTGTGCTGCAAACCGCTCTGGATCTGCATCACGCCGGTTGGCGGCCCGTTGTCGTCGCTGATGCCTGCGCCAGTCGTGACTCCGGCAAGGCCGAGTCTGCGCTCTCACGCCTGGGTCAGGCTGGCGTTACGGTGGCAGTGGCCGAGTCGGTTTTTTATGAATGGATTGGGGATGCTGCCCATCCCCAATTTCGCAGCCTGGCTCCGGCCTGGCGCTGAACCGGAGTTTTCCCTCAATGCAATCCCCTATCCGCTATACCGTCGTCATGGAACCCAACGCACATCTGTTTCAGGTTGTGCTGGATATTGCCGAACCGGATCCCGACGGGCAGGTATTGGCTCTGCCAGCCTGGGTTCCGGGCAGCTATACCATCCGCGATCTGGCCCGGCATATTACCGAGATTACCGCAGAATCTCTGGGAGAGGCTGTTTCTTTACGTAAAATCGCCACGGATCGGTGGATCAGCGCGGCCATCAGCGGAGCGCTGCGGATCACTTACCGGGTGTATGCTCTGGATCAATCGGTACGCACCGCTTTTCTGGATCATCTCGGCGGTTTTTTTAACGGCCCTGCCTTGTTTTTACGGGTGCTGGGACAAGAAGAGCGCGGACATACCCTATCCATCAGCGGTCCGGAGCAGTGGCAGTTAGGTACATCCATGCCCCGTGTTTCCGGAGAAACATGGGGCTGGGGAGACTTTCAGGCCGAAAATTATCGGGCGTTCATCGACCACCCCATGCTGATGGGGACCCTTACCCTGCTGAATTTCGAGGCCGGAGGACTCCCTCACCACCTGCTGATTCAGGGAAGCCATGACGCCGATCTGCAGGCGCTGGGGCGTGACATGGCCCGCATCTGCACCTGGCAGCAGAATTTCTGGGGAGAATCTCCCTTTCAGGAATATCATTTTCTGTGCAAGGCGCGTAGTGATGACTATGGTGGCCTGGAACATCGGGCTTCCAGCGCCCTCGTCTGTGCCCGGGATGACCTTAACGGTCGCGATCCGAACAATTATCGCCGCTTTCTGGGGCTGGTCAGCCATGAATATTTTCACAGCTGGCTGGTTCAGGCGATCCGGCCTGGGGTGTTCAGCGCCAGCGCTCTGGATAAGGCGGAGCTCTCCCGGGATTTATGGGTATTTGAGGGAATCACCTCCTATTATGACGATTTATGCCTGCGCCGGGCAGGACTCCTTTCTGCCGAGCAGTATTTACAGGGTCTAGCCAAGGAATGGACCCGCCTGCAGCGCCGCCCCGGTCAATTTCTGCAGAGTGTCGCCGAATCCAGCGAAGACGCCTGGCTCAAGCTCTATCACCCCCACGTCAACAGCGCCAATTTTGAAATCAGTTACTACAACAAGGGCGCCCTGCTGGCCTTGTGTCTGGACTTGAGCCTGCGCCTGGACAGCGCTGGCAAGCTGTCCCTGGACAACCTGCTCGCCCGCTTCTGGAAGGATTACGGACAGACCAAGCAGCCTTTGCCGGAAGGTGCCGCCCTGTCACTGATCGCCGATCTGGCCGGAGGTGACATGGCTCGTCAGGTACAAAGCTGGCTGGAAGCACGCGCCGAACTGCCTCTGGCTGCCTTGCTGGCACGCATGGGTATCGCCCTGCAGCAGCGCCCCGCCAGCAGCCTCAGTGATGCGGGCGGAGAGGACGCCCGCACCTTACCGTCGGCCTGGATCGGTGCGCACTGGAAATCCCATGCCTTGGGCGTGCAATTGCGTCAGATACTTTCCGGCAGCCCGGCCGAACAGGCGGGCCTGTCTCCCGACGATATTATTATCGCCCTGGAGGGACAGCGGGCCACAGCGGAAAAATTCGCCGAAAAAATCGCCAGCAGCATTCCAGGCTGTCCGCTGCAACTGCAGTATTTTCGCGATGACGTACTTTACAGCACGCAGATCACGCCGGTCACTCCCGTTCAGGACACCTACTGGCTGGAATGTCTGGAAGATGTCGATGCAGTCGTGCGTGCCCGCCGTGACGCCTGGCTTTCCCCGGCATGAGCCTGCATGTCTGGATATTTTATGCGCTCACCGTCATGGTGATTTCCGCCATTCCAGGCCCCAACATGATGCTGGTGATGAGCCATGGCGCCCTGTATGGCTGGAAGCGCTCCATGGCCACTATGGCAGGGTGCATGAGCGCCCTGTTGCTGATGATCACCCTGTCAGCAGGCGGCCTGGGGCTTTTTTTTCAAACCTGGCCCCGTATTTTTGATCTGGTGCGCCTGATTGGGGCTGCTTACCTGATTTATCTGGGGATACGGGCCTGGAAAGCCGCCGGCCATGGCCCGGAAACGCTTTCCGGTCTGGCTACTGCGCAATTAAAAGCACAAAGTCCCGCGACCCTGTATCGCACTGGGATGCTGGTGACCATCACCAATCCTAAAGCTATTCTCTTTACCGTAGCCCTTCTTCCTCAGTTTATGCGCCCACATGCAAACCCATGGGTACAATTTGCGGAGTTGATTTTTACCTTCTGGCTCATCGAAATGAGCTGGTATATGGTTTATGCACAACTGGGAACAAAAATCAGTAGCCTGTTACGTACTCCTCGCGCAAACCAGATTTTGCAGCGCGCTACGGGGAGTATTTTCATGACTCTGGGTATCACCCTTTTTATAATGGCAACCCTGAACGAGAACTAGGCGATTCATCCCAAAAAACCTTTCCGTTCAGAGCGGTATCCGGTAGCAAGCCTGATCGGTACACACCATGCCGAGAGGGACGTCCCAGGGCTCGCGGGGAATATGCGCCACCTGCTGAAAGGCATGCCCCACACCTAACAGATGTGGATGCTGCCAATGTTGCCGATGGGACAAGCTGGCAAGACTGCGATCATAAAATCCTCCGCCCATACCTAGACGGTAACCTTCCGCATCAAAAGCCACCAGCGGCAGAATCAGCAGGTCGAGATCCTGCGGCCCCAGCAAAGATGCTACGGCCACCAGAGGTTCAGGAATACGAAAAGCATTGGGACGCATCCGGCTGTTGGCGTGGAAAGGCGCAAAGCGCAATTTTTGGGCGAAGCTCCCGGATAATACCGGCAAGTAAAAGTGTTTACGGAAACTGCGAAGATGATAGAGCAATGGCAGCGGATTGATTTCACCCTGCATTGGCCAGTATAGGGCAATGTGCCGGGCTTTCTGGTAGTGCCGAAGCTGGAGAATCTGCTGGCAAAGACCCAGGGATGCCTGCTGCAATGCCTGCGGAGAAAGAGAACGGCGCTGCTGCCGCATTTTTTTGCGCAAATCGCTCTTGGTACTGTCTGAAAACAAAAAACCTCCCGCGATGGTCGTGCGGCCCGCTACCCCCAGAACCTGATGAACAGGTGGGAATCCACACATCGCTTCAGGCTACGCCGCAAGGGCACTGCACACCGCGATGATGACTGGGGATTCCCTGGATAGACAGTATTGGTTCAGGAATCGTCTCGGCCACTCGTGCCTCGCAGGAGGCAAGTTCAAGCTACTCTGACCCCCTGGCTCTGTCAACCAGTTGCTGCAGGCGTTGTTCCACCAATTGCAGGTCCCGTTCCCTTTCTTCCAGGGCTTGCCGGGCACGCTGCAAGTCTGCCGCGAGATTCACGGCCACCATCAAGGCAGCTCTTTCCCGATTCAGTAACTTGCCACGGCTACGCGTTGCTTCCAGTTGCTGATTGAGCAGCCGCACCGCTTCCAGCAAGAGTTCCTGTTCTTCGTCCGCGCAGGGAACCTGATAATGCTGATCCAACAGAGTGACTGTAATCTGCCTGATGGAATTTGAGGATTTTGCTTCGGACACCTTAACTTCTCCCTGATGATTTTATAGCTCGTTTTCCCAGCAGTTGACCTGTGCCAGTAACTCATTCAGGCGCGCACAAATTTCTTCCTGGCGCTCCTGCAGCATACGATTTTCGGTTTTCAGCTTTTGAATCTGGGCTTGCAGGGATTGCACCGAATGGCGGTTGCGACCATCACCTTCCCGTTGGCGACGCAATCCGCGATAATCCGTGATAGCATTCTCCAACTCTGCAAACAGGGACTCATATCGGGATTCTAACACTGCGCCACCCACTTTTAGTCGGACATTCCGATACCGAGTGTACGAAGCGCCTCTGTCATTTGCAAATTGAAGCAGGTTTTTGCCCCCATGCCCTTATCCGAATCCTTAAAACGTACGCGCAGTTTTCGCTTTCGCCTGGGCGTGGCGGCCACCCTGATGCTTCTGGCCATACTGGCCCTGGTTTTGCGGATTGTGGATCTGCAGGTACTGCATTATTCCCGGTTTCGCGAACTGGCCTATGACAATCATGTCGCCCTGGTTCCTTTGTCGCCGCCACGCGGTTTGATTCTCGCCGATCATGGTGAAGTCCTGGCTGAAAACCTGCCCACCTATGCGCTGGAAATCACCCCCGATCAGGTGCCCCATCTGCAGCAATGTCTGGAATATCTCCAGCATCTATTGAATTTGAGCCCCGAAGACCTGCAGCAGTTTGCCGCCCGACGCGCTGGCAAGCCCGACTTCGATCCCATCGTCCTCAAGGCGGAGCTTAATCCGACGCAGATTGCGGCAGTGTCCGTCCGCGCCATGGAGTTACCGGGTGTCCGCATTGTCGCCATGCTGCATCGCCATTATCCCTATGATGCCCTGTTTTCCCATGTGGTGGGTTATGTGGGACCGCTCACCGCGACCGACCTCAAGGATTTTCATGCCAGCCAGTATGTAGGCCGTAATTATATTGGCAAAAACGGCCTGGAACGCTACTACGAGCGGCAACTGCGCGGGACCATGGGTTATGAAATCAAAGACATCAACGCCCGTGGCCTGCCGGTCGGCACCCTTCGCCAGATTGCCGCCCACCCCGGCGGCAATCTGATTACCCATCTGCGTCTGCGGGTGCAGGAGGCAGGTGCCCAAGCCCTGCAGGATAAAGGTTATCGCGGTGCCGTCATTGCCATGAATCCGCAAAATGGCGGGATTCTCGCCATGGTGACCAGCCCCAGCTTCAATGCCAACTGGTTTGTGGATGGCATCAGTAACAAGCACTGGCAGGAGCTGCTCGGTAATCCTGGGCGCCCGCTGATGAATCGGGCAGACAATGGTCTGTATCCCCCGGGCTCCTGCGCGAAGCCTTTTTATACCATCCAGGCTGTCCAGGAGGGGGTGATCAGTCCCGACTTTCACACTTACTGTCCAGGCAATTACCAACTCGGTGGACACACCTACTGGGACTGGAACCGGGGCGGCTTCGGCGACACCGGCATCACCAAGGCGCTGGCCTGGTCCGTGGATGTTTTCTACTACAAACTGGCCGTCAAAATGGGCATAAACATGCAGGACAACACCCTGTGGCGCTTCGGTTTCGGCCGCAAAACCCCCATCGATCTGCCCGGCGGGGCCAGTGGTCTGGTACCTACTCCGAGCTGGAAACTTGCCCATCTCCATGCCCCCTGGTATACGGGGGATTCGGTGATTCTGGGGATCGGCCAGGGTTATCTGCTGGAGACCCCCTTGCAGTTGGTGCGCGCCGTAGCAGCATTGGCCAATGGCGGCTATCTGGTCCAACCCCAGGTTGCCAAGGCATTTATCGATCCGCAGAACGGTAAGACCATCCCCATTCCCAATGCCGCGCCGGTGAATCTGCATATTTCTGCAGAGGCCATGCATGCGGTACATCTGGGCATGGAAGCTTGTGTCAATACCGGCACCTGCCATACGGTCAGCATTCCCGGCATCAGCATCGCCGGTAAAACCGGAACGGCGCAGGTACCCATGGGCTACCAAAATGGCCGCACCATTTACAACAATGACTCACTCTTTATTGGCTGGGCACCCCTGGATCACCCCAAAATTGCCGTGGCTGTGGTAGTGGAAAATGGTGGCTACAACGCCTGGCAAGCCCTGCCGGTAGCGCGGGCGGTCATCAAGGCTTACTTGCAACCCGATCAAAAAGCGTCACCCGATGCTGCGCCCGGCGAATCGGCCACAGCGCCCGCGCAAAAACCCGCAAAAAATCCGGCAAAGGTTGCTCAATCCGTAACTGCGCATTATGATGCGCCCCTTAGTCTTGGGGAGAAAGGTTCTGTCAACCCTCGCCCCGCTCAATCCACGACACAATAAGGAGTCCTGACAATGACAGATTTTGCAATTGCGGCCATGCCGCGTGAAGAAAACGGGCGGCGTCCCAGCCGCCGTTTGCGCCGTACGGGTATGGTTCCGGCCGTGCTCTATGGGGACAAGAAACCGGCCACCGGCCTCAGCATTGAAGCCCGTCTGCTGCGCAAGCTGCTCGCAGACGAACGCGCCTATACTCATGTCATCACCCTCGAATTCCCCAAGGGCAAGGAAACCGCTTTGATTCGCGACATCCAGATGCATCCCTACAAGGAAGAAGTCCTGCACCTGGATTTCATGCGCGTACATGCGGGTGAAACCGTACGCCTGCATGTGCCCATTCACTTCCTCCACGAAAATACCTGCGTCGGCATCAAGGCCGGCGGTGTATTGCACCGGGCCCTGAATGATGTCGAAGTGGAAGCCCCCGTGGATCGCCTACCCGAAGCCATTGAAGTGGATATTGCCCAGC
>NZ_JABBOU010000011.1 GCF_018853465.1 Acidithiobacillus montserratensis | reverse complement strand
TTCCCACGGCGTACTCCTTACGTTGCTTACTTGGTCGGAAACCCTTTGTAGCAACAGTACGCCACCTTATTCAAGTCAGTTGTAATCTGCCTGTACACCACTTTCGAGCATAGCTCCGCGTCAGGGCATGGAATTTTCGTCAACGAGTTCACCTTCGAAATTGACCTGTTCAAGAACGGTGCGCATAAGGCATTCGCTGTGGCTATCAAGGACCTCACATCAAACAAGAAGATCCACGAGAGGTTTAATGCACTTGCCGAAGACCCGGACGCTCTGGACCCAAAACAACTTCTGAAAGACGTCAATTCCGTCGGCAAAGGTCGTTTTTCCCAGCGCCTAGCCGCAGTACTACAGAAGAATAATGTCGATGTGTGCCCACCCTACATAGCTGGCGCCCTGACATATTTGAAAGGGAAGTTGGAATGAGTTCGGCGGCATACGTCGAAGCGGCCGAAGAACTTCGTGAGAACGAAGGTCAGTGGCGAGCGTATGCATCTGAAAAGAACTGCGCCATTCTCGCGGGCCCCGGCAGCGGAAAAACGAAGACGATCACAATTAAGATTGCCCGAATTCTTGAGGAGGAGATACGCCGGCCTCAGCGCCTAGCTTGCATAACCTATAGCAATGAATGTGTCCGAGAACTCCGTGGTCGGCTCAATGCTCTGGGTGTTGATGATCGATCCAGAATTCTTGTTTCCACCGTCCATTCGTTCGCGCTAACGGAAATAGTGATGCCTTATGCGGCAATGGCAGGAATCGCAGTTCCGAATCCGATCGCCGTCGCTGCACCCTCTAAATCCGAGGAACTCTTCAAACAGGCCTATCAGACAATCAAGGGGGTTCCGCCAGGTAAATGGTATCGAATGAGCCTTGATCGGCTTCGGAGGACTGTCCCTGACAAAAGCTCTGCTGAATGGAAAGCCTCCAACGCCCAGCATACAGCGATTATTGAAGAATATGAGCGACTACTACTTCATAGCGGCTTGATCGACTTTGACGGCTTGGTTTTGGCCGGTCTTCAAATCGTCGAACGCTTTGAATGGGTACGGAAGTGTCTTCGATCGAAGTTTCCGGTAATAGTGATCGATGAGTATCAAGACCTGGGTCTGCCACTGCACCGAATGATGTGTGCCCTAATGCTGGAAGCTGGTGTCCGAATCATTGCTGTTGGGGATCCCGATCAATCAATCTACGGATTCACCGGGGCCAAGCCAAGTTTGTTGCGGGATCTTCATGGCTTGCCCCAGGTGGAAGGCATTCAACTCAAGCTAAATTATCGTTGTGCAACACAGATAATTGATGCGTCGAAGGCTCTGCTTGATGATCCTCCTGATTCAGAGTCGCATGATGGGCGGCAAGGCGTAATTACAATCCATGAAGTCGGCGCGAACGTTGAAGGCCAAGCACGCTACGCCTTGGAGGAAATGGTTCCCCGAATGCTTGAAGAAAATCCCGATTGGCAACTCGGTGACATCGCATTTCTTTACCGAACATTTCGCGAAGGGATTTCTATTGCGAAAATTGCAGACGAACTCGACATACGTTACTTCCGACTGGATAACGGAGTTCTAATCAAGCGCACGCGACTGATCGAGTTCTTGACGGACGCTGCTGTCTGGTGTGCCGGCGGGTGGAAAACCGGATGTATCACACTTGGGCAGATTTTGAAGTCATGGCGACTCCTTCGTCCGAGCCTCAAGAATGAAACAAGCGCCCTTACGGCTAGGGTTCCTCTAATTCGTTGCCTTTTTGAGAATCGCGACGGTTCAATTCCTCTCAAGAAGTGGATTGGCCTGCTCTACAACGCTGCTTTGAAAGATACATTTGCGGCAGAGCCAGGCTTAACTGATGAGCATGAGACTTTAAAGATCCTCTATGCGTTGACAAAAGAAGGGAAACCTCTGGAACACTTCACCGTCGAGATCTTCGCCAACCAAGGACGAAGCAAGGATCAGATTAATCTGATCACTTTGCATAGCTCCAAGGGTCTGGAGTTTCAAGCGGTTGTAATGGTCGGTCTCGAACGCGGTGACTTTCCAAGCCAGTATGCAACTGATAAAGATGAAATTGAGGAGGCGGCGCGTTTGTTCTACGTCGGTGTGACTCGGGCAAAAAGTGAGGTACATCTTTTATATGATCACAACGAATCACCGCTGATTACCGCAATTCGAGAGGCGACTGCATAGCCATGCCCACCCCCAGCGAACACAAAACCGTCCAATCCCGAATCCTCGGCTACGCCGAGGCCATCGGTTGGACCTTTGTGTCCCGCGAGGAGGCCGAGCAGCGGCGCGGCTTTGATCCGGATGTGCCGCCCGCCGACCGCGCCAAAAACCGCTCGCTCTACTTCGACGACCTGCTCGACGCCAAGCTGCGGGAGTTCAACCCGCACTATGCCGAGGCCGAGGGCGCGTTGCTCGGGCAGTTCCGCCATTTCCACACCGACATCTACGGCAACCGGGAATTCGTCGAGCACCTGCGCAACCGGGGCAAGTTCTTCGACGTTGATGCGAAGCGCGAGCGCGATCTTATCCTGATCGACTACGACGACCCGGAGCGCAATGTGTATGAAGTCACCGAGGAATGGGCCTTTCACAATGGCCACTACGGCACGCGGGAGGATGTGGTCTTTCTGATCAACGGCATCCCCGTGCTGGTGATCGAATGCAAGAACGCCAACAAGGACGAGGCGATTGCCCTGGGGGTGGATCAGATTCGCCGTTACCACCGCGAGACGCCCGAGCTGTTCGTGTCGCAGCAGCTTTTCACCGCCACCGACGCCATCGGCTTTTCCTACGGGGTGAGCTGGAACACGGTGCGGCGGAACATCTTCAACTGGAAGGACGAGGAAGTCGGCAAGCTGGAGGCCAAGGTGAAGAGCTTCTGTGCCATCCCGCAGGTGCTCGCCTTCCTGAAGGACTACATCGTCTTTGCCGAGAAGGACGAGGAACTCAACAAATACATCCTGCGCCAGCACCAGACCGGCGCGGTGGAGGCAGCCGTCGGCCGCGCCCTCGATCCCCGGCGCACGCGCGGCCTCGTCTGGCACACCCAGGGCAGCGGCAAGACCTTCACCATGATCAAGGCGGCGGAGCGGCTGTTCCGCGCGCCCGGAGCGGACAAGCCCACCGTGCTGCTGATGATCGACCGCAACGAGCTGGAAGACCAGATGCTCAAGAACTTGGCCGCGCTGGGTTTAGGCAACCTGGAACACGCCAGCAGCATCGCCCGGCTCAACCAACTGCTGCGCGACGACTACCGGGGCATCATCGTGACCATGATCCACAAGTTCCGCGACATGCCGGCGAACCTAAACACGCGGACGAACATCTTTGTGCTGATCGACGAGGCCCACCGCACCACCGGCGGCGACCTCGGCAACTTCCTCATGGCCGGCCTACCGAACGCGACCTTTATCGGCTTTACCGGCACGCCGGTGGACAAGACGGTGTATGGCAAGGGCACCTTCAAGACCTTCGGCTGCGAGGACGGCCAAGGCTACCTGCACAAGTATTCCATCGCCGACAGCATCGAGGACGGCACCACACTGCCGCTCTACTACCAGCTCGCCCCCAACGAAATGCTGGTGCCCCACGAGACGCGAGCTATAGTCAATTCTGGTGTATCAGCATTTGCTGGCATAGGTTCAGGCGGCATCCTGTTGGTTATCCGGCAGGGTTTGGTTGGCCGGTAATCCATCGATAAATTTCACTCCAG
>NZ_JABBOU010000109.1 GCF_018853465.1 Acidithiobacillus montserratensis | reverse complement strand
CTCCCCCCGCCGGCGTGGCGGTCGTGGTTGCCAGCAAGCCGCTGACGGCGGGCCAGCCCATTCCAGCGGAGTCCCTGAAAGTGCTCCACTATCCGCAATTCCCCAGTGGTGCCTATCATCAGACCCGGTCAGTCATTGGTCAGGTGCCGGTCACCAGCATTGGTGCGGGAGTGCCGGTTTTGCACAGCAACATGGTTTCCGGTCTGGCCACTCAGGTGCCCGCCGGAAATCTCGCCATGGCCATTCGCGTCAATGAAGAAATTGCCGTGGGCGATCATCTGCATCCGGGGGATTTTGTGGATGTGTTCACCACCCTGCCCGGCAACGAAGGCCAGATGCACGGTGGCTGGCCGACCCAGAGCCGCTTGCTGCTGGCGGGGCTGCGCGTCTTGGCGGTAGGGCCGCAGACCGTGGCGCACGGCCTGCAACCGGTGGCCGGTCAGCAGGGCGACAACGGTATTGTCAACGGGCAAAACGCCAATGGCCAGCAACAGCCCCCCAGCACCGTCGTACTCCAGGTACCGGTGGCTTCCGCCGCCACTTTGGCCCTGGCCAGCGCCCAGGGGCATCTGTTATTGGCGCTGCGCAACCCCAAGAGTACCGGAATGCCCGATGTGCAGGATTTCCCCATCCCCACCCCGGCACTGATACCGACCAAAATCCCTCTCAGTCAGCGCAAAGCAGCGCTGCAAAAACCCGAAAACCGGGCTTACGCGGGTTTGACGCTGCCGGGCTTGGCGGGCAAGAGCAAGGCCGAAGCGCAGGCCATGCGCCCCTTGCCACCCCCTCCACCCATGATGCAGGTGTATAACGGCAGCCAAAAAACCGCTGTTCCCTACTAATGTTCCACCGCACTGATAAAAAGCGAGACACCAGTATGAACGCACATCAAAAATCGGGTTGCCTGCGCCAACGTCTGCGGAGCACCCTGCCATTGGTCCTGCTCGGATTGCTCTGTAGCCCGGTGCCGGGTGCTGTGGAACCCGCCTCGGCCGCCAACTGGTCTGCCCACCCGGTCAACCAATACCGCGCCCTGAATATTACCGTAGGCACCCAGCAGGTATTGAGCCTGGATGAACCCGCTTACCGGATTGCGGTAGGCAACCCCAAGGTGGCTGCGGTGCACCCTCTCAACCGGAGTCAGGGTAAATCCCTGCTGATTACCGGGGTGAGCGTCGGTCAAACCAGCCTGATGGTCTGGAAACTGGGGCACAAGTCCCCCGAAGTCTGGCAACTGAGTGTGAATACCACTGTGCCCCAAGCCCCTCTGGCCGCGCCGGCCCAAGGTATGCCGAAAATTACGGCCCAAGGCAATGTAGTGACCCTGTCCGGAGCAGTATCCAGCCAGATGAAACAGGAAGCCGCCCTCGAAGCCGCCGCCGCCATGGCTGGCAAGGATGGCAAGGTCATCGATGAAAGTACCATTCCGGTGGATGACGAGGTGCAGGTCGGAGTCAAGGTGGTGGAGTTCAGCAAGTCCGAACTCCAGAATATCGGCATCAATATTTTCGGCAGAACCACCAGTGGCAATTTCACCCTGGGCACTTTTGATCCTTCTACCGTCACTTCGGCCTCGGCTATCCCTGCTTATACGGCAGCTACGTCACTGACGAATGCCACCGCTATTGGGCAGGCTTTTTCCATTCTGGGTGGTAACCAGAATTTTTCGGGTTACCTGAACATGCTGGAGGGCAACAATATTCTGCGCGTGCTGGCGGAACCTACTCTGGTGGCGATGAACGGGCACAAGGCCAGTTTCCTGGCGGGTGGAGAAATTCCCATTCCGGTCCCGCAATCTGGAGGCGTGGGGGGTGCACCGACCATTACCATTCAATACAAAAAATATGGTGTCGCCCTGGATCTGACGCCCACCATTCTCAGCGCCCATAAAATCGCCTTGCATATTGCGCCATCCGTCAGTTCGCTGGACTATGCCAATGCCCTGACGCTCAATGGCTACTCCGTGCCCGCCCTGACGGTTCGCCAGGCGAATACCACGGTGGTACTGGGCAATGGCGAGAGTCTGATCATTGGCGGCCTGGTGGACCGCCAGATGCAGCAAAACATCAACAAGGTGCCGTTGTTGGGCGATTTACCGATTCTGGGTGCGTTCTTTCGCTCTATCCAGTACTCCAAGCAGGACATGGAACTGGCCATCATCGTCACCCCCCAATTGGTGCGCCCCATTGCGGCAGGCGTCAAACTGCCGCCCATGCCCGGTGAAAAGTTTGCCCATAACCATCTGAATCTGGGCAAGGCCCTGTTCCTGCCCGGCAGCCACTATGACGAATCTTCCACAGGGCCCGGATATACGCAATGATGACTCGCCTCAACGAGACACTTGGCCCCGGCACCGGTAACCAGGCCATTGTTCTGGCACTCTGCCAGCGTACCGAGTGTCTGGCGTGGATGCGTTTGGCGCTGGATGGAATGGCCATCGTCCTGCCGGTGGATTTGCGGCCGGATGAAATTATCCAGGCCGTCGGCAAAAGTGGTGCATCCGTTTTGATTGCCGATTTTGGTGATCAACACCCCGGAACGGAACTGTTCGATCAGATCCGCCTGTCTTTTCCTGATCTGAAAGTCATTGGCGTAGGCTCTCTGTCTGACCAGCAGGCCTTGCTGACCGCCATGCGTGCCCAGGTAGTGGATTATGTCGAGCAGGAATCCCCGGTAGCCAACCTGCGCAAGGCGGTGGAACGGGTTTTGGCGGAAATCCGTCAGCGGCGTCTGCGTACGGGTCGCCTGGTAGCCCTTTGCGGGGGCATTGGCGCAGGCAGCACCACGCTCACCTGCAATCTGGCCACCATGCTCAAAGCGCAGCAGCCCCATGCCAGTGTGCTGATACTTGATTTCGCCACCCCCGTAGGAGATGCCGCCGTACAACTGGGCATTGCCCCGCATATCAGCTTTGCTGAAGCCGTTCGCAATCTCGACCGCTGTGACCGCACCTATCTGAATACCGCCATTGCCCGTAGTGCCGGCGGGATTGGTGTGCTCCCATTGTTCCACGAGGCCAGAGATTTGCGGGGGCTGAAAATTGCCGATGCCTACCAGCTGCTGGTGTTGATTTTGTCCACTTATGATCTGGTCATCGCCGACCTGGGTGGAGCCGCCTTTTCCGATCTGGGCCAATATTTACAGCAGGCTGCAGATGAAACTGAAGTTTCACCGATTTTCATGAGGAATAAGTCGCCGCATGCTACGCCACCATACGCATGAGCATCTGAGTGAATGATTTATGAGGGGGTTGGCAGAGATGGGGCCAAAGTC
>NZ_JABBOU010000108.1 GCF_018853465.1 Acidithiobacillus montserratensis | reverse complement strand
ACGCTGGCGCTGGCAGGTCCGGGTCGGCGTTTTTTCCGTCCCGGGCTGATCGCTTACCGCCACTTGTCCCCCGACATGAATTCCCTGGTGGCAACAGGGACCGGGGCCGCCTGGCTATTCAGCATGATCGTGCTGATATTTCCGGAATGGTTCCGGCAGGTCGGGGAGCACGTCTATTTTGACTCTGCAGCTGTGGTAATTGCTGCCATTCTTCTGGGTAAATATCTGGAAGAACTGGCCAAGGGGCGGGCATCGACGGCGCTTCGGCATCTCGCCAGTCTGCAGGCCAAAGATGCCCTGCTGATCAGGAACGGAGAGGAGCAGCGGGTACCTTTAGATCAGATCCGGGCGGGGGATCACCTGCTGGTCAGACCGGGAGAACGCTTGCCGGTGGATGGCGTTGTGCTGGAAGGAGAATCGTCGGTAGATGCTTCCATGCTGACTGGTGAGCCTCTCCCTGAGTCCAAGCAAGCCGGGGACGCGGTGATGAGTGCTACGATCAATGGCATGGGGCGGCTGATTATCGAGGCGAAAGCTGTTGGTCAGGATACCGTTATGGCGCATATTGTTCGCATGGTCGAGCAGGCCCAGGCGGGCAAATTACCGATTCAGGGGCTGGCCGACCGCGTGGTCCGGGTATTCACGCCACTGGTGATTGGTATTGCTCTGCTCAGTTTTGTCCTCTGGTTGCTGCTGGGACCGAGCCCGGCCATCAGCATCGCGGTGTTGTCAGCGGTGGCGGTGCTGGTGGTAGCCTGTCCCTGTGCCATGGGTCTTGCGACTCCCGCAGCCGTTATGGTGGGCACCGGGCGTGCGGCGGAACTGGGAGTGTTGTTCCGCAGGGGTCTGGCCCTGGAGACTCTGGCCCAGGTGAACACGATCTGTCTGGACAAGACGGGTACCCTGACTTCGGGAAAGCCTACGGTGGGGGAAATCAGGGCGGATAATCCCCGGCAGGTTCTGGAGTTGGCGGCTGCTTTGGAATCAGCCTCGGAGCATCCCCTGGCCCGCGCCATTGTCAGGGCTGCCAGAGAAAAGGAAATCAGCCTGCCTTCCGTCAGTCATTTTCAGGCTACAGCCGGACGCGGCGTCGCGGGTGTCGTGCACGGTCAACAGGTGCTGCTGGGTTCTGCGGCGTGGATGCGGGAGCAAGGCATCGCCACGGACACATGCGATCTAGTAGATATGCAATCTGTCGGAACCTGGGTTTATCTGGCCGTGGAGGGGCAGATGTCGGGTAACATCTTGATTCAGGATCAACTGCGCCCCGAAGCGGGTGCCGTCATCCGCTACTTGACCCGTATGGGTTTGCGTCTGGTGATGATTACCGGTGATAGTCAGGCTGCGGCGCGTCAGCTGGCGGAAAGCCTGCAATTGCCCATATTCCATGCTGAGGTGCTCCCCCAGGACAAGGCCAATATTGTCAAGCAGTTGCAAGCTCAGGGGGGCAAAGTGGCTTTTGTGGGCGACGGGATCAATGATGCTCCCGCTCTGGCTCAGGCGGATGTGGGTCTGGCCATGGCCACTGGTACTGATATAGCGATGGAGACTGCCGACCTGACCCTGACCCATGGGGATCTGGCCGCACTGGTGACGGCCATACAAGCGTCGCGAAAAACCATGGCGACCATCCGTGGCAATTTATTCTGGGCATTTTTTTACAACATTCTCTTGATTCCGGTGGCCGCAGGAGTGCTGATACCCTGGGGTTTTCAGCTCAATCCCATGCTGGCGGGACTGGCCATGGGCATGTCTTCGGTATTTGTGCTCAGCAACAGTTTACGTTTGAAATGGATGCGGCCCTGGATGGCTCGCCCGGCTTGAACGGGTAGCTTCCAGAACTTTTGCGAGGCGTTCCGTTCACGGGCCTCGCGCAAAAGAGCTTTATCAGAGAGGTTCAGCGCTGTAACGTACGCTCAGGGTATGGGTTTGGCCTGGTTGCAGCTGCAGCGTATTCTCGGCCGCATTGGCCGATTCCACACAGAGCATCTGTCGCCATCCCTCCGGGGTGTAGTCGCCCATGGCGGTAGCTTTGTCGGCCCATGGCGTCCACACTACCGTAGAATCTGCCTGTTTCTTGCTGATGCGAATACGGCGATGCATGCGCGGGTCATGAATGACGCAATCACTTGGGGTGTTGACGTATATCCGGTCGGTTTCGCCGGTAAAAGTAATATTGCCTTCCTGAAGTTGGCGGGTGAAACCGATGGTTTTGTCGAGATACTCACAGCCATCCAGTCCTTCCAGATAAACCGACTGAATGTCCCCTATCTGAAAATAAGTATGCAAGGCTTCACTGAGAGAAATGCATTCGTTACCGCCATTGTGGGTTGTCAAATGCATTTCCAGGGTTTCGGAAACCACGATCTCCAGACTCACCGGGGTTGCATGGGGCCACTGCGTCCGGGTTTCTTCGGTGGGTTCCAGAGTCAGGATGATGCGGGTGCTGTCAGCACTGCTGGAGCTGTCGCTGACGGTCCACAAATGGGTGCGGGCAAAACCATGGGCGGGAAATTGCGGATTATCGGGATGCGAACCAAACCAGGGCCAACAGACGGGAACCCCGCCGCGAATGGACTTGCCGACGGCAAAACGGGATTTTTCCGAAAGCCAGATCAGGGGGTCGTACTGGGAACGTGGTTGAAAGGCGGTGAGATGGGCGCCTTGCAGGAACACACTGGCGCTGGCGCTACGATTGCGAATATCCGCAAAAATTTGTCCACCGGGACCAAAGCGAAAAAAAAGGTGTTCGGGAATGGCATAACGATTCAGCGCATCAAGTGATTGCATGGATTTTCCAGAGCAAGAGTAAACTCGATGCATTTTGCGGCGGGAGACGCTTGCCGGTCAATCAAGACCTGCTGCAGACCCTCTATCCGCGAGCTAAAATCTGCCATCAGGCGTATACTGCGGCATCCCTGAAATTTACCGACAAGGTGACAAGTGGCTCAAAATCCCTGGCAGCGTCCGGTCAATAAAAATCTCTGGGTATTGTGGAAGCTCAAGCCCTTTCTGCGTTCGCGTCTGCTGCTGCTATCCGCATATTTGCTGGCCATGCTCTTCAGCGCGGCGGCTTCTTTAGTGTTGCCCCAGGGTGCACGTTTCATTCTGGACAAAGGCTTTCATAGTTACCAGGCGCTGCTCTGGATCAGTATTGCTCTGTTGTTGTTGGGCATGTTTACCGTTGCCATGCGCGGCCTGCGTGATGGTCTGGCCACCTGGCTGGGGCAGGGGGTAGTGGCGGATTTGCGGACGGCGGTATTCAGCCATGCCTTGCATCTTCCCGCGATTTTTTACGAAACTTTCCGGACCGGTGAAGTGATTTCGCGACTGAGCAGCGATGTCACCATTTTGCGATTTGGTTTGACGGGAGTGCTGGGGCGGAGTCTGCAAAGCGGGATCACTCTGATTGGCGCTCTGGTCATGATGCTGGTAACCATGCCTCAGTTATTGATTCCGGGGCTGATCGCCTTGCCGTTGCTGGTGTTTGTGAATCTGCGCTCCGGGCGTTTGCAACGCGGTTACAGCCGCAAGGAACAGGATTATCTGGCCGATCTCAGTGCCCATACGGAGGAATCCATCAACGGCATTCGGGTCATCCAGGCCCTGACCCTCGAACCCCAGACTGAAACCCGCTATCGCCAGGATATTCGCCTCTTGCTGGGACAAGTCTGGGCGCGGGTAAAAGTGCAGTCCTGGTCCACCTTTTTAACGGGCAGTCTGGTATTTCTCGCCCTGAGTGCCATGCTTTACCTGGGTGGGCTGGCGGTGCTGGAAAAGCAGGTAGGAATGGGCGTGCTTGCTGCATTTTTGCTGTATGCCCTGATGGCGGCGACTTCTCTGGCTTCTCTGGGGGAATTATGGGGCAGTATGTCGCGTTTGGCCGGAGCGACAGAACGTCTGCTGGCCCTGCTGGATGAACCAGTGGAGCATGGCGGCGCAGCACTGCCCGATATCCGGAACCCCGCTGCCCTGAAACCTGAGTTTGTCGCGCCAGACGGGGCGGGGGATTTTCCCGCAACACCTGCATTTTCGCTGCGTTATCCCGCACGTTTGACTTTGGAACATGTCGCTTTTCGTTATCCGTCGCGGCCGGATGTGCCCGCTATTACGGATATTTCCCTGGATGTGGAGCCCGGCGAAACCGTCGCTTTTGTGGGCGCTTCCGGGGCGGGTAAAAGTACTGTGTTTTCTTTGCTCATGCGCCATTATCAACCCAGTGAAGGCCGAATTTTGCTGGATGGCACCGCCATCGATGCCATGCCCCTGCGCAGCTTGCGTCAGCAATTGGCGGTGGTCCCCCAGCATCCGGTCATTTTCTCCATGAGCATTGCCGAAAATATTATGATGGCCCGACCCGATGCCGACGAGGCCGCATTACAGGCGGCGGTACATGCCGCCCGGGTGGACGAATTTTCTGATCGACTGGAAGCCAGACTGCAAACACATGTGGGCGAAAAAGGCGTGACCTTGTCAGGTGGACAACGCCAGCGCATTGCCATCGCCCGTGCCATTTTGCGTAATCCCCGGGTGTTGATTCTGGATGAGGCGACCAGTGCACTGGATGCCGAAAACGAACGACTGATTCAGGAGGCGCTGGCCAACCTGACTGCCCAGCGGACCACACTGGTGGCTGCCCATCGTCTGGCGACCATCGTCCATGCCTCCCGTATTGCAGTACTGGATCAGGGGCGTCTCATTGGCCTCGGTAGCCATGAAGATTTGCTGGTTAGCTGTCCTACCTATCGCCAATTTGCGGAATTACAGCGACTGCACGAACAATCTTCAGAATTAGCTGTAACCTCCAAAAAACGCGCCTGAAGAAAAAAGCGAACTATAGTCAAAGCTGGCGGTCTGAAATAAAGCCTTTGCCTTTATGGGAAGGTATTACGGGAAGGCGATGTGGCAAAAAAGGGTGGGAGGCCCTCCATGAGCACAGATTTTGACCAAAGTACCGCCTGGATCAGGCGCGCGCAAAGCGACATGAAGGCTTTTATTGAAGGATTGGCGGCTCGACTGGAAGGGGATATGCCCGGCATGGTCGAAGTCGAACGCAAAAAAGATGGTTTTTTTGCCAAGACCAGTCATGTTCACATGATCACCATTCATACGGATAACAATGATTATCTGCTGACCCAGGAAGGTGCACATGTTTCCACAGTACGGGCTAAGACGGTGCGTGGCGTGGTCCTCAAGCACGAGGATTTACCCCTTGCCGCCTGGTTGGAAAGTCTGGTGAAGGATCTCGCCGATTTATCCGGTGAAATGCAGGGCGCTAGCAATACATTGCACGATTTTCTCATGGGCTAAGCCCAAGGAGGCGCTATGTCCATTTGGGACAAGATCAAACACGGCATTGAAGAAGTCACCCAGGACGCCCAGCGTGCCGCCGAAAATCTGGGACACAATGTGAGTCAGGGGGTTCGCTCGCAAACCCCCGAAGAAATGCAGCGCTATTCCGAGTGGGAACAGGCCCTGCAGCAGCATCGTCTCCCCAATTTTGTGCAAAACCGCCTATTTCAGACCAGTCAGGGACATCTACCCTGGATCAGTACGGCCAAAGCTGCCGAGTTGCTCTTGCAACGTAGTCATGGCGTTCAGCCTATTGGCATGGTGACCGGTAATTGCTGGTACCACTTTGGTTATTCCTGGACCCAGGGGCACTACGATGGCTGGCATACAGCCGTTGAGCGCATGCGTCTGGAAGCCATTGCCCTGGGTGCCAATGCCATTGTCGATGTGCGCATGAAAGTGCGGCACGGCGAAGGGGATGATATGGATTACGGGGTAACCGGCACGGCTATTCGTCTGGCGGGTATTCCTCCGGCGGCAGTGCCTGTGGTGGCTACCGTATCGGCTCTGGAATTTGTGCGCTTGCTGGAAGATGGCGTGGTTCCCGTGGGCATTGCCATCGGCGCTAATTTTGACTGGTATATGCCGTGGATGGGAACCGTTGCCGATCAGGCTGCCCAGCAGGCGCCTTTTGCGGCGCGCTACTGGAATATGGAAATCACCGATCTTTCCACTTTTCAGGAAAATGTCCGGCGCCGGGCACTCTATGATCTGCGCGAGGATGGCCGCAAGATGGCCGCCGGCGTCCTCGGCCACACCAGTTATACCCAGATGTTCAAGGTGCCCGCTGATCAGGACAACCCCGAACGTTTTCTCTGCCGCCACATCAGTATTGGTACCGCCATCAGCTATTTACCCAAAAACCCGCCGCAACATGAACTGCTGGCCATGGTGTCGCTGGCGGATCATCCCCTGACCCGTGCTGCTCACTTAAAAAAGGATTTGATATGACCGATAGTGCAGAACATCTTGCTCCTCATGCCGTAGAACGTCTCAAAGGGTTGCGTTCCCAGGGAAGTCATGAAGGTATATTTACTTCAGATTTGTCCGTCAATGAATTTGTGATGGTGCGCAAGGCCAACTTTGAGCCTTTGGGACTGGTAGTCGGCTCCTGCATTTATCACATGGGTATCCAGTATGGAAACTGGAATCAGAACATGGAAATGGATGTGCTCTCCCAGGCGATGTATCAGGCCCGGGAACTGGCCATTAGCCGCATGGAACAGGAATCTATCTTGTTGCAAGCCGATGGAATCGTCGGGGTGCGTCTCGAAGTGAAGCGCATGGAATGGGATCAGGATATTCTCGAATTCATGGCCATTGGTACGGCTATTGCCCATCGCAGTGGCGCCTCGGGTTTCAAGGGGGTCGGTGGTAAGCCTTTTACCAGCGATCTCAGTGGCCAGGACTTCTGGATGCTCTTGCAGGCGGGGTATCGACCCATGGAAATGGTCATGGGCTCCTGTGTGTATCATGTCGCGCATCAGGGGCTGCTGAAATCCATGGGCAACATCGGCCGCAATACGGAAATGGAGCAATTCACCCAAGCCATGTATGACGCCCGCGAACTGGCCATGGAACGGATGCAGCATGAGGCCCAGGAAGCCCAGGCGGACGGCATTACCGGCGTGCAACTGCATGAAGGCAGCCATAACTGGAAACCCCATATCATCGAATTTTTTGCCGTCGGTACGGCAGTGAAGGCCATGGAAAATGCCGATGCTCTGGTGGACGGTCTGAGTCCGCAACTGGTCATCCCAGTCAACGATTAAAGCGCGATAGTCATCGCAAGGAGTGTATTCATGTCATTATTCAAGCATGCTTCGGAAATATTGCAGGGCAAGATCAATCATTTTCTCAATAATGCTGAAGATCCTTCAGAAACCCTGGATCTTTCCTATGAAAAAATGATCAGCAATCTGCAGGAAACCAAACGCCATTTAGCGGATGTGGTCACCGAAAAGGTCTCTCTGGAAAGCCAGATGGCACAGGCGCAAAAAGCGGCAGATAAAGCCGATGCCGATGCCAAAACCGCGCTGGCCGCCAATCGCGAAGATCTGGCCCGGGCCGAACTGACTCAGAAGCAGTCGGAACTGCAGAAGCTCGCGAGCCTCAAGGAAGCCCACGATGCGGTAGCGGCGCAATCCCAAAAGCTGCAGGACTATGAACAAAAACTGCAGGATCATATTGAACAGTTCCGCACCCAGAAAGAAGTCATGAAAAGCGAAATGACTGCCGCTTCGGCAGAAGTTAAGG
>NZ_JABBOU010000107.1 GCF_018853465.1 Acidithiobacillus montserratensis | reverse complement strand
ATAGCGCAGTGGAACCACCCCTTCCCATCCCGAACAGGACCGTGAAACACTGCAGCGCCTATGATAGTTGAGGGCCTCCCTCCGCGAAAGTCGGTCACCGCCAGACACCTATATCCAGCCCCGCTTCCTGATGAAAGCGGGGCTACTTTTTGTGCTGAACAGGCTCAGACCTGCATGCCTGCGGCATGACCCGAGGCCCAGGCCCACTGAAAATTGTACCCACCCAGCCAACCCGTCACATCGACGACTTCACCGATGAAATAGAGGCCGGATACCAATTGGGATTCCATAGAACTGGAGGAGAGTTGGGAGGTATCTATCCCGCCCAGGGTGACTTCTGCCTTGCGATATCCTTCGCTGCCACTGGGTAGCACAGACCAGTTCTGCAACTGCGGAGCCAGGGATACCAGTTCGGCATCTGTATAATTGCCCAGATTTTGCTGCAGGGGATATTGTTCAGACAGATGTTGGGCGAGGCTTTTGGGCAGCAGTTCCGATAAGGCATTTTTCAGGGATAATTGCGGCTGCCGTTTTTTTTGCCGCAGTAAGTGGGCGCTGAGATCTGTTTCTGGAAGCAATTGAATGTCCAAGGGGTTTCCTTCCTGCCAGAAAGAGGAAATCTGCAAAATCGCCGGACCACTGAGACCGCGATGGGTAAAGAGCAGGCCCGCGCGAAAACGCTGCTTTTGTAAACGGGTTTCCACTGTCGCCAGGGATACGCCGGCAAGGCCGCGCCATTGTTCCAGAGGGCGGCCTGTAAAGGTCAGGGGTACAAGTCCTGGTCGTGTTGTCTGGACACTATGCCCAAACTGGCGCCCCAATTGGTAACCCAAGCCCGTAGCCCCCAGACTGGGAATGGAGAGGCCACCGGTGGCGATGACCAGGGATTCTGCAGTGAACGCTCCCTGGCTGGTTTCCATATGAAAAATACCGTCTTCTTTCCGGCAGGATAACAGACTGCACTGGGTACGGATCTTGACATGCCCGGTTGCAACGCACTCCTGTTCGAGCATGGCTACAATTTGCTTGGAAGATTGGTCACAAAATAGTTGGCCAGACTCTTTTTCGTGAAAGGCAATTTGGTGTTTTTGCACCAGGGCAATGAAGTGTTCGGGGGTATAACGTGCCAGTGCCGATTTCACAAAATGCCGGTTGGCACTGAGATAGTGCTGGGCGCTCACGGTGGTATTGGTAAAATTGCAATGTCCGCCGCCGGACATCAGAATTTTTTTGCCGATCCGGTTGGCATGATCGACGAGTATGACCCTACGGCTCCGCTGTCCTGCGGTGATGGCGCACATCAAACCGGCAGCGCCGGCACCGATAATGAAAACCTCTGTGTGCTCAGCCATGCTGGTTTATACGCTCCTTGGCAAAACGGTTATTGACAATACCAACCGGTCGGTCCTAAATTGCTCTTACCCAATGATTTAGATAAACGAGGTGAGTATATGGATGTCATTACTGCAGTCCAGCAACGGCGGGCGGCCAAATCTTTTGATCCGCATCACCAGATGTCTGCTGAGACAAAAAGAACCCTGCTTGAACACGCCGCACTGGCCCCGAGTGCTTACAATATACAGCACTGGCGTATTGTCGATGTGCAGGATCCGCAATTACGTGCGGCGATTCGTGAACAGGCCTGGGGGCAGGCACAAGTAACGGATGCTTCAGCGCTTTTTGTATTATGTGCAGATCTTCAGGCCTGGCAGGAAGAACCGCAGCGTTACTGGGCAACTTCTCCGCAGCCGGTACAGGATTTTTTGCTGCCCAAACTGGATGAATATTATCGTGGAAAGCCGCAGATTGCGCGTGACGAAGCCATGCGCAGCATGGGCATTTTCGGGATGACCCTGATGCTGCTGGCCCAGGATCTGGGATATGATTCCTGTCCCATGGATGGCTTTGATTTTGAGGCGGTAGCCAAGCTGATTCATCTGCCCGAAAATTACGCCATTGCTTACATGATTGCTGTGGGCAAGGGCACCGAAAATGCCTGGCCACGTAACCGGATCGATATGCAGTCTTTGGTGCAGGTGGATCATTTCTGAATTCCAGAAGTCGTGACAGATTAAACTGTGGTTCCAATAAGTATATGCAGGCACCGCCTGCGAGGGAGTTGAAAATGCCTGTCAATGAAGGAAAGTGGGATCGTCTGATTCGGGTGATATTGGGACTGGTGATCATTGTGGTACTGGCAGTATTTTTACCGGGAGCCAGCAAGTGGTGGGCTTTGCTGGGCTTGATACCGCTGATTACCGGAATCACCGGCTTTTGCGGTTTATATACCTTGCTGGGTATCAGGACCTGCCCGGTAAAAAAGTAGCACTGCACACTGCGCGCTATCGCTTTTCGTTTTGAGTGCGTTGCCGGTCACAGGCACGGATTTTCCGTGCCTTCTTTTTTTGGGAAAGGACGTGAAAAGGGAAAGGAAGGACATTGCAGCATAAAAAGCGGCTGATATTCATTCTGGGTATGCTGAGTGCCTTTGGTCCCATGTCCATTGATATGTATCTTCCCAGTTTGCCTACGCTGTCCCGCTTTTTTAGTGCTTCGCATCTGGCGGTCCAGCTAACCCTGGCCAGTTTTTTTGTGGGACTTTCTCTGGGACAGTTATTTTTTGGTACCCTCTCGGATCGTTTTGGGCGGCGTGGCCCCTTGCTGCTGGGACTTACGCTATATGTGCTGACTTCGGCGGGGTGTGCCCTCGCTCCATCCATCGGAACGCTGATTGTACTGCGCTTTGTTCAGGGTCTGGGTGCCTGTGCGGGAATCGTGATTTCCCGGGCGGTAGTGCGGGACCGGTTTCCTCCCCAAGAAGCACCGCACATTTTTGCCGCGATGATCCTGGTGATGGGTTTGGCCCCCATCATTGCGCCGCTGGTGGGCGGTTATCTGCTGGTATGGTGGGGATGGCAGAGTATTTTCTGGTTGCTGACCCTGTTCGGGATAGGGATTTTACTGTTGGTTTATCTGGGGCTGACGGAGAGTCATGAACCTACGGCGGAGCATTCTCTGGCCATCGTCCAGGTCTTGCGGCGTTATCGGATACTGCTGCAGGACAAGCGTTTCATGGCGTTCTCTATGGTGTATGCCCTGTGCTACGCCGGCATGTTTGCCTATATCGCCGGATCGCCTTTCGTTTTTATTGATCTTTACCGGGTTCCCGCGAGCAGTTTTGGCTGGATATTTGGTGCCAATGCCCTAGGTCTGGTGCTCATGGCGCAGCTTAATCGTCTCCTGCATCGTCGCCACAATGCCGAGAGTATTCTGCAGACCATAGTTTGGGTGCAATCCCTGGCAGCTTTGCTGTTGCTGATCAGTGCCTTGACTCCCGGGATCGGGATGTTCGCCATCCTCTTGCCGTTATTTGTGTATGTGGCCAGCATCGGCCTGGTCGGCCCCAATGCGACCGCCCTGGCGATGGCCGAGCAGGGTCGCCATGCCGGAAGCGCTTCTGCGCTGCTGGGCGCCATGCAATTTACGGCCGCGTCACTTGCTGCCATCGTCATTGGCAGCATGACCGTGCATAGTGCCCTGGCTCTGGGGATCACCATTCTGGGCTGCGCCAGTTTTGCTGTCATTGCCCTGCGTTACGCGCGGACTTTGCCAGCGCCTTTTCTGCACACGAAAAGTTAGTCAGCAGGATCCGGGACGGCATAACCAGGCATCGACCACCTTGCCGGCCTCATCCAGGCGCACATGCACCTGCCCCTGTTGGCGGAGGCGCTGATCTCCGGCCGCCCCGAAGGGGACCAGTTCATCAAAATCGAACTGACAGAGCACTATCACTTGCTTATCAACATGTTCAGGGAGACTGCAATGACATTGTGCGCCCTCCCGGATCGCCACCCCGCCCATGCTGGTGAAGCTCGCCAACAGTTGTTTTTGCTCGAGATAGTCCAGTATGCCCGACTGGACGGCGGGATCTTCCCAGATATTCATCAGTAGCGCTCCTCCGATGCACGACAATTCATGGTCTATACTATATAGCGTAGTCCAAGGATGACGCTGCGTATGCTCAGGGCATGCCTGCATGCTGAAAAGGGGGCTTTTTGTATTCACAGACAAAAATCGCACTTGGTGGGAAACCGTTATGACTCCCGGCCCCGCCATGATTGTCGGCATTTTTGCTGCCGCCGTTTTACTGGTATTGATGGGCATACTCTGGATTTCGGGCTTGCTGGGTGGCAGTCACCCGAATCGCAACAAAAATGTGCCTTTTGAAAGTGGCCTTGGCGCCAATACCACGACCCATCCGGCAACGCCCGTAGCCTTTTACCTGTTGGCGGTTTCTTTTCTGGTTTTTGAGCTGGAAGCCGCTTTTCTCTTTGCCTGGGCGGTGGCTTTTCATAGCCTGGGGTGGGGACCGGTCATTGCTGGTCTGGCATTTATGCTGATTTTGGGCCTGGGTTTATTTTACGAGTGGCGCATGGGAGGCTTGCAATGGCACTAGGTCCGGGGCCCTTGTCCCTGCTGGTAGGAAAATTTGAGGAAATGCTGGCCTGGAGTCGGGCTGGCTCGCTCTGGCCATTGAATTTTGGTACTTCCTGCTGTTTCATCGAAATGGTAGCTGCGGTCACTCCCCGCCACGATTTGTCGCGATTTGGCGCAGAGGTGCTGCGCGGCTCACCCCGGCAGTCGGATGTGCTGATCACCTCGGGGACGATTTTCGTGAAAATGGCGCCCATGATCCTGGAAATTTATGAACAGATGCTGGAACCCAAATGGGTGATTTCCATGGGGTCCTGTTCCAATTCCGGAGGGATGTACGATGTGTACAGCGTCGTTCAGGGCATTGACCGGCTTTTACCGGTGGATGTGTATGTGCCCGGTTGCCCGCCCCGGCCCGAAGCCTTGATGGACGGACTCTTGTTGTTGCAGCAGAAAATCCGCCGGCATCCGCCCCGGATATTGCAGCGGGAATTGAATCATGCTGTTGGCTGAGGTTTTGCAGAAGCGTTTTGCGGCCAGTCCGCTTACGGAAGGGCGGGACGGCTGGCCGGATTTCCAGCTGCCCGAGGAGCAGTTATTGCCCGCCTTGCAGTTTCTCCATGAAGAGATGCAGCCGCGCTTTCCCATGTTGCTGGATTTGACGGCTGTGGATGAGGGACCGGCAAATGCGTCAGCAGCCTCTGCCCACTATACCTTGACCTATCATCTTCACGGTCTGGAAGCCTGTGGCGTGCTGCGCCTGCGGGTGGCTCACGCCGATGCAGCAGTCCCGGTGCCTTCCATCACCGGTATTTATGTGAACGCCAACTGGTATGAACGCGAGGTCTACGACCTTTTCGGCTTGCAATTCAGCGGTCACCCGGACTTGCGGCGGATTTTGCTGCCGCCCCTCTGGGAAGGACACCCGCTGCGCAAGGCGGAAGCCATTCGCGCCACGGAGCGTCCTGCCTACCGTTTGAGCAAGGCGGATCTTCAGGATGCCCTCAAGGCTTACAGCGCAGAAGTGACTGCTCCGGAAGCGGGATACACGGTGCTGAATGTAGGACCGCATCATCCTGGAACCCACGGCATTTTGCGCTTTATCCTGAAAATTTCGGGAGAAAAAATTGCCAGCGTGGATCCGGAAATTGGTTATCACCACCGGGGTGTGGAAAAAATTGCCGAAGGCCATACTTTCCATAATTTCATTCCCTATACCGATCGTGTCGATTATCTGGGGGGGGTGTTGGGGGAGTTTCCTTATGTGCGCGGTGTGGAAATGCTGGCGGATCTCAATTTGCCCGCCCGCGCCGAAGGCATCCGCACCCTGCTCGCGGAAATCTGCCGGATTTCCTCGCATCTGGTCTGGCTGGGTAGTTATGGTAATGATCTCGGCACCATGGGTCCGGCATTTTATGCGTTTCGGGACCGGGCTCTGCTCCTGGACCTGATTGAAAAATATACCGGTGGGCGCCTGCATCCGCAGTTTTTCCGGATTGGCGGAGTAGCTGCTGACTTGCCCGAGGATTGGCGGGAGGATCTGCTGCAAGTGCTGCAGAAAGTCGAGTCGGGACTGCGTGATACTGAGACGCTCACCGTCGGTAATCCGATTTTCCGCGCCCGGACCCGGGGTATCGGGGTGCTGTCCGCTGCACAGGCTGAAAAGTGGGGCGCCTCGGGGATTGTCTTGCGCAGCACGGGTAAAGCCTGGGATATGCGCAAAGCCGCTCCTTACGGGCTCTATGCCGATCTTGATTTTGAGGTGCCCACATCTACGGACGGCGATGCTCTGGCGCGGACGCAATTGCATATTGATGAGATTCGTCAAAGTATCCGCATGTTACGGCAACTTGCCGAGGATATGCCCGAGGGCCCGACGCTGGCCGCTGATGCCCGCTACGCCTTACCCCCCAAAGACCATACCTTGCGGGATATCGAAACACTCATCCACCATTTTGAACAAATGGCCGGAGAAATTGGCCCGCCCGCCGGGCAGGTATTGAGTATCACGGAGTCGGCGCGGGGCATGCTGGCCTATTACTTGGTCGCCGATGGCAGCGCCCACCCTTACCGGCTGCGGGTGCGCACGCCCTCGTTTCCCCATGTCCAGCTCATCACCGAGCTGGGACGTGATACCGCTCTGCCGGATTTTATTGCCACCATTGGATCCATCGACTATGTCCTCGCCGATCTCGACCGCTGATCTGCACGATGAGGCACTTCTAGCCAGGCTAAGGGCCATGGTGGCGGAGTCGCCAGTACCGGAGGCGGCCATCAGTGAAATCCTGCAAGCTCTGCAGAAGGCGCGGGGCTACATTGATGACGAAGCCTTGCAGCTGGCGGCTACAATGACCGGATTAAGTCCGGTAAAAGTCGAGGAACTCTGCACTTTTTACAGTCTGTTGCTGCGCGAACCGGTGGGCATCCATGTCATGCGGGTATGTGACAGCATCGCCTGCCATATGGCCGGTGCCCAGGATATTCTGGCCCAAGCCCGTCAGCACTGTGGCGTCGAATTCGGGGAAGTGAGCCGGAGTGGCAAGCTGACGGTGATTCCCCATGTGTGTATAGGCATGTGTGATCGGGCACCGGCCTTGATGGTTGATGATGAGGCACTCGGACCGATGGATAAGCAGGCACTGACCCGGCTTTTGGCACAACTGGAGGCGGATGTATGGAAGCCGTCCTGAGTCGACACTTTGCGGATCCGGATCCTGCTGATTTGCAGGTTTACCGTCAAGCTGGCGGCTACGCCGGTCTGGCTCGAGCGATAGAGATGGATCCTGCCGATATTATCGCCGAGGTCGAAAAATCCGGACTACGTGGTTGCGGTGGTGCTGGTTTTCCCACCGGGCTGAAATGGCGTCTGCGCGGTGCTGACGCACCGCAACCCCGCTATCTGGTCTGTAATCTGGACGAAACCGAGCCGGGAAGTATCAAGGACCGGGCGCTGCTGTTCGGGGCGCCCCACCACATTATCGAGGGCATGCTGATTGCTGCTCACGCTCTGGGTGTGAGCTATGCGGTCATTTTTGTGCGCGGGGAATATGCCGCCGGTGCAAGGGTTCTGGAAAAAGCACTGCATCAGGCCCGTGCAGCCGGTTTGCTGCGCTTGCCCGACGGTGACCTGCGCCTGGATATTCATATTTCTCTGGGTCGCTATATTTGCGGCGAAGACTCGGCCATTCTCAATGCCATTGAGGGCAAAAGGGCCAATCCCCGCAAAAAACCGCCCCATATCAGTCAGCAAGGGCTCTGGCAGCAGCCGACGACAGTGAATAACGCTGAAAGTATCGCGCATTTACCGGGCATCCTGGCCCATGGCGCCGACTGGTTTCGCAGTCTGGGTGTGAACGGCGGCGTCGGGAGCAAGCTATACAGTGTCTGCGGGCCTGCCCAACGCCCGGGGGTCTTTGAATTGCCCATGGGCACGACCGCCCGGGAGATATTGTTTGAGCATGCCGGAGGAATGCAGGAAGGGCGTAACTTGCGCGCGGTGTTGCCCGGCGGTTCCTCCACACCCTTTCTGATGCCCGAGCATTTTGATACGCCCATGCATTTTGATGCAGTGGCCAAGGTGGGCTCCAGACTGGGTACAGGAGGCTTCATTCTGCTGGACGACCAGCAATGTCCTGTCGATTTTCTGGTCGCGACCACCCGATTTTTTGCCCGGGAGTCCTGCGGTTTTTGCACGCCCTGTCGGGAGGGGCTGCCTTATCTGCGCTGGTTGCTGGAGCGCATTGAGGCGGGAGAAGGCAGCACGGAAGATATTGATACCCTGCACCATCTGGGTGGGCAGATCGCCCCCAACAGCTTTTGTGCGCTGGCTCCCGGAGCCCTGATGCCGGTGCTTTCGGGACTGCATGCCTTTGCCGATGATTTTCAGGCCCATGTGCGTCTCGGCCATTGTCCGTATCGGGAGAGCCAGTCATGAAGCATGTTTTTTTTCTGGATGGTCAGGAAACTCCCTTCATTCCCGGTCAAAATGTGCTGGAAGCCGCCATTGCCGCAGGTCAGGATCGGCAGATTCCTTATTTCTGTTTTCACCCCGCCCTCGGCAGTCTGGGGGCCTGCCGCCAATGTGCGGTGAAAATGTATCCCCATGACAGCAAGCATCCCCCCCGGATCACCATGGCCTGCCTGCTGCCTGCCAGTGACGATCTGCAATTGGTGACACTGGAAGCCGATGTGCATACGGAACATCGGGAGATCATCGAGCTGCTCATGACCAATCATCCTCTCGACTGTCCGGTCTGTGATGAGGGCGGGCAATGTCATCTGCAGGACATGACCGTGCAAACCGGTCATAGTGTGCGCCACTACAGTGGCCCGAAGCGCACCTATCGCAACCAGGATCTCGGTCCTCTGGTCTATCAGGAAATGAACCGCTGCATTACCTGTTATCGCTGCGTGCGTTTTTATCAGGATGCCGCCCTGGGAGAGGATTTCGGGGTGTTCGGCTCGCGCAACCGGGTCAGCTTCGGACGTCTGGAGGATGGCCCGTTGGAAAGTCCGTTCAGCGGCAATCTGGTGGAAGTCTGTCCGACCGGGGTGTTTACCGACAAGGTGTTTCGCCACGACTATGTCAGGGTGTGGGATCTGCAGCAGGGACCTTCGGTTTGCCCCCATTGTGCGGTGGGTTGCAATACCACTCCCGGAGCTCGACTGGGCACCCTGCGGCGGATTCGCAATCGCCAGAATCCTGAAATCAACGGCCATTTTCTCTGTGACCGGGGCCGCTATGCATTTCCTTATGTGACCGCCCATTCCCGACCCTTGCAGCCCCGTCTGAAAGGCGAAACCAGTCGCCAGGAAGCGGTGTTGCGGCAATTAGCCAGTCGTCTGGAGGAGGGGCGCAGTGGATTTCTCGGCTCCCCTCGGGAAGATCTGCAAAGTAATCTCGGCCTCTTTGCGCTGGCTGATTGTTTACATGCGCCTTTTGCTGCAGTGACCAGTTCCTGGGCGGAAGCTCTGGCACAACAATGTTTGGCGCTACCCCAGGCGCCCAGCTTGCAGGAGGTCGCAGCGGCAGATCGCATTGTGGTTATCGGAGATCTGGATAGTATTGCGCCCATGGCCGGATTTGCTGTGCGGCAGGCCCTAGGCCGTGGCGCGCGTTTGACGGTGCTGGCCAGCAGCCGAACCGGGCTTGCCCGCAAAGGCGATTATCGCCCCCTGCGGCCCAGCGCTCTGCCCGATGTGGTCTCCCGATTGGCCGATGATCCCTGCTTGCAGGGAGGGCGTCTGCCGGTATTGCTGGCAACGGCTGAGACTTTGGGGCCAGCAGGCTTGTTTGCCCTGCGCAAAACCCTGGAAAAGCTGCCCGCCAATGCCCGCGCCGGGGCTTTTGTCAATCGTCCTAACCTGTTTGGAGCCGCCTATTTTGCGGCGGATGGCCATACCGAGCGCCTGCAGCAGGCTCTGCGACAGCGCGAAATCCACCATTTGCTGTGTTTGGGGGCGGATCCTCTGGGCGAGGATTGGGGTGCGGGTACCTGGCGCACCCTCTCTCCCGGTTTGGATGGCCTGGCTTTGCTGGATATGGTGGACTCGCAAACTGCCCGGGCGGCAGAGGCACTGTTACCCGTTGCGGCTTTCCCGGAGCGGGCCGGGTTATTCGTGAATTATGAAGGGCGGATTCAGGCGTTTGCTCCGGTATACCGACGGGAAGCCCAGGTATTGCACTCGGCAGTGCATGGCAGTGCTTTTCCCGAGGCCGCCGGAGGAATGAAGCATCCCCTGGGACCACCGCCGCCGCTGTTCTGGTTGGGCCGTTTGGCCGAGCTTTTGCAGGTTCACGAAGCCTGGCAGCAGCGCCTCGATTTTTATCTGCATTTTCTCTGTCCCACAGCGCCGGACCCTGAAAGTCCGGGCGTACTGCTGCCAGATACCCTTCGTGCCCGCTTTGCAATTGCGGCGCTGCCGACTACCCCGACTGTGGAATCCGGGCAGTGGGAGCTGGATATATTTCGCTGGTATGGTGGCGAGACCCTGGCGGATACGGCGGAAGACCTGCAATCTTTGGCGCCTCTCCGGGGTTTGCGGGTGCATCCGGACGTTCAGGCCGAATGGGCCACCTTGCAGGGCCCTTGCGGGCAACTGCATTTGCCGGTCATTCCCTGTGAGGATATGGTCCAGGGGGTGATTGCCATTGATCAGGAAGGCTTCGCCGAGCTGGGATTATATCCCGGTGATCCGGTCGAGGTGACCTGGGAGCAAGGATCATGAGGCTTTTTCTCATGGCCCTGGGTATGTTGCTGACTACCATGATATTGCTGGGAGTGGCCGGTTTTCTGGTGTTTGCCGAACGCCGGGTGCTGGCTTTTCTGCAGAATCGTCTGGGTCCCAACCGCCTTGGGCCGCTGGGCGTTGGTCAAGCCCTGGCCGATGCTCTCAAACTGATGAGCAAGGAAAGTTTTGTCCCGGACTTTGCGGATCCGGTGCTGTACCGGGCCGCGCCGGTGCTGGTGGCTTTCAGTGCTCTGGTCAGTTTTGCCGTGGTGCCCCTGGATCAGCATTTTTCCTGGGCGGGCAACTGGAATATCGGCCTCCTGTTCATTCTTGCCATGAGTTCCCTGAATGCCTACGGGGTTTTTCTGGGCGGCTGGGCTTCGGGAAACAAATTTTCCCTGCTGGGTGCGGTGCGGGCAGTGGCACAACTGGTCAGCTACGAGTTGCCCATGGGTCTGGCGCTGCTCGGGGTAGTGCTGCTGAGTGGTTCCCTCTCCCTGAATGGCATTGTGGTGGCCCAGAATCTGCCCTTTATCGTCCTGCAGCCTCTGGGCTTTGTCATTTTTATGATTGCCGGGGTCGCCGAAACCCATCGCCTGCCCTTTGATCTGCCCGAAGCGGAAAGTGAACTGGTGGCGGGTTTCAACACCGAATATGGGGGTATGCGCTTTGGCTACTTTTTCCTGGGAGAATATCTCGGGATGACCCTGATTGCTGTGCTCACGGCCCTGCTGTATCTGGGCGGCTGGCATGGTCCCTGGCTGCCGGGCTGGATCTGGCTGCTGCTCAAGACCGGAGCGGTGATTTTTGTTTTTTTCTGGCTGCGGGCCACCTTGCCCCGCCCCCGCTATGATCAATTGATGGGCCTCGGCTGGAAAGTGCTTTTGCCCCTGGCGTTGTTCAACATCATGGCAACGGCTCTGGCAGCAGCTCTGTGGAGGCTGGCATGAAGGTCTGGCGAAATTTTGTCGATCTTGGAGCGGGGCTGTGGACAACCTTGCGTCAGATCGGCCGCATCTCAACGGTCAGCTATCCGGAAGAGCCCTTGAATTTACCGCCCCGCTGGCGCGGCAGGCCGACCCTGACCCGGGATCCCGATGGCGACGAACGTTGTGTGGCCTGTCAGTTGTGTTCAGCCGTGTGCCCGACCCGCTGTATCGAGTTACAGGCGGGAGAGCGTGCTGATACCCGGCGTTATCCGTTGACCTTCCGCATCAATTTTTCCCGCTGTATTTATTGTGGCCTCTGTGAGGAAGCCTGTCCCACCCTGGCCATCCAGCTCCTCGATGAGTTTGCTTTCAGCAAAGAACATCATGCCGATTTCATTTATGAAAAAGATGCCCTGCTCATCGACGGCACCGGCAAACATCCGCATTACAACTTTTACCGTCATTCCGGGGTGGCTCTGGGCGACAAGGATAAAGGTCAGGGAATCAATGAAAAAGCCCCGGTCAATGTCCGGAGCAATCTGCCATGATGATTCTGCTCATATTGTTGCTGCTGCTGATCATCCTGATGACGGGAGCGGCACTGCTGGTCGTCCGCGACCCCATGCACGGTGCTGTCAACCTGGGTATTAGCCTGCTGGCGCTGAGTATTCTGTTTTTGCTGCTGGGGGCGCCCTTTATTGCGGCCCTCGAAGTAATGTTGTACGTGGGTGCTATTCTCGTCCTTTTTCTTTTTGCCATCATGTTGTTGCGTTCGCCTCTGCAAGTCCGGGAGGAGGCGCGTTGGCGTCGGGGTTTCTGGTGGCCTGCTGTGCTGGTCGTGCTGCTGACCGTTGTCTTGATTCTTCTCTTCAGCCAGCGTCCTGATCTTCAGGTGATGATACAGGAAATAGGCCCCGCCAGCGTGGGACGTGCTCTTTTTGGTCCCTATCTGTGGCTGACAGAAGCCGTAGCGCTGCTTCTATTTGCAGTCATTGCGGCGGTGCTGGCCATTCATCGGAGGGATGCGCATGACACTTGAGCTGGCGCTGGTCATTGCGGCACTGCTGTTTGTGGTCGGGGTGGCGTTGATCCTGTTGCGCCGCAATCTGATTTTTCTGCTCCTGGGCATCGAACTGCTCTTCAATGCCGCCATGGTGATCGCCCTGGCGGGAGGTGCGCGCTGGCACTCAGGCACCGGCCAGGTGCTGGTGGTGTTCATGATGGCGCTGAGCGGCGCTGCTCTGGCTTTGACCTTGGCATTGTTGCTGCGGGTCAAGCACGAGCTGGGCGGCGATACGGTAGATGATCTGCGTCAACTCCGGGAGGAAGTCGATGAGTGAATGGCTTTTTCTGATTCCGGGTTTGCCCCTGCTGGGGGCTTTGCTCAATGCTGTTTTTGGCGAGTATTTCTCGCCAAGAAAGATCGGCCGGATGGCCGCTACCATGCCCTTTTTGTCGACTCTGGTGGTATTTGCGGTCTGGATGACCCACGGCCGCGATCCCAATCTTCATGATCAGGTCTGGACCTGGATGGCCGTGGGCCATTTTCAGGCCAGCGTCGCGTTTCATGTGGATCAAGTGACCCTGGTCATGATCAGTATTGCCGCCTTTGTAGGTTTTTTGATTCACCTCTTTTCCCAGCAGTATCTCAGCGGAGACTATGGCGAGCGGCGTTATTATTTCTATCTGAATCTGTTTGTGGGCGGAATGCTCATTCTCACCATGGCGGATAACTTGTTACTGCTGTATCTTGGCTGGGAAACCGTCGGCCTGTGTTCTTATGCGCTGGTGGCGCACTGGTACCGCAAGCAGGAAAATGCCTGGGCGGGACGTAAGGCGTTTGTGGTGACCCGGATTGGTGATACCGCCCTGGCCCTGGCCATTTTCATTCTCTTTGCCGAGTACCATACCCTCAATTACTCGCCGCTGTTTGCAGCAGTCGCGGCCAGCCCCGATCATCTGGCGCTGCTCATAGCTGGAATCCTCATATTGATTGCTGCGGTCGCCAAATCAGCGCAATTTCCCCTGCATATCTGGCTGCCGGATTCCATGGCCGGACCCAGTACGGTTTCTGCCCTCATTCATGCGGCGACCATGGTCACGGCGGGCGTCTATCTCTGTATCCGTCTTTATCCGATTTTTGCAGCAGTGCCCGGTATGCTCTGGGTGATTGGCCTGAGCGGTGCTTTTACCGCCCTGTACGCGGCAAGCTGTGGTATTGCCCAGGTGGATATCAAGCGGGTACTGGCTTATTCCACCATCAGTCAGTTGGGTTACATGTTTCTCGGGGTGGGCATCGGCGCACCTTCCCTCGGTTTATTCCACCTGCTCGTCCATGCCTGTTTCAAGGCACTGTTGTTCATGGGCGCCGGGGTGGTCATTATTATCTATAACGAAAATCATGATATTCGTCAGATGGGTGGCCTTAAAAAACAGCAACCCTTTTTACGCTGGACGTTTCTCGCAGGCATTTTTGCGCTGGCCGCCGTGCCGGTGATTTCCGCCTCTTTTTATAGTAAAGATGCGATTATTGCCACGGCCTTTATTGTTCCCGGCGGTAAGTTGCTCTGGGTGCTGGCCCTGCTGGGCGCGGTATTCACGGCGATCTATGCTTTTCGGCTGTATTTTCTGGTATTTGAAGGGCCGGAGAAACCGGGTGAGTCCTACCAGATGGGTTGGGGCATGAAAGTTCCGCTGGGCATTCTGGCTGTCGCAAGCATTGGTATTGGCTGGCTGCAGTTTCCACCCGGCTGGCCGGGACCGAAAATCTGGCTACCATGGCTGGCCCCGGAACTGGGCATGCCTCCAGCCCCCACCGGGAATGTGAATATTTTTCTGCAGGTGGCAGGATCAGTAGCCACCCTCATTGGTATTGCCATTGCCTACAAGGCCGCCCAATGGGAGCGCGAAGGCCGTGGCCTCAGTCGTATAGCCTTCCTCTTCAACGCCTGGTTTTTCGACCGGATTTTCCTGCGTATTTTTCCGCCGGTCTGGTATGCCCTGGCCCGGGTTCTGGACCGCTTGCTGGAGCAAACGGGGTTTCAACTCCTCCTGCTCGGGGGGTTGAAAGATGGTTTCGGGCTGGGTAGCAAGGTCCTGGAGAGCGGTGAAGACGGTCTGCTCAGTCGCTATGCCAGTGGCATGATTCTCGGGCTGGTGGTGCTGCTCTTTGTCGCCTGGGGGTACTTGTTGTGATCCTCGTGACGGTATTGATTCTCCTGCCCTGGTGCGCCGCCCTCTGGTTATCCGCACAAAAACAGGCGGGACAGCGTCTGGCCATGACCATCGCCCTGATTGAGTTGTTGCTGACGCTGATTTTGCGTTTTGCTCCCGACAGCATGGGCACTTTAGGACATGGTCTGCATATCCCCTATCTGGGTGGTCTCTGGACTTTGCATGCGGGTCCGCTGGGCAGCACTTTGGCCTTGCTTTGTGCGATATTGATACCGGTGAGTCTGGCTTTTGCCTGGCGCCTGCCGGAATTCCGGTCCCTGGCCAATGCCGTTCTGGTCATGGCCGGTGCCTTGTTCGGGATATTTTATGCCCAGAATGTCCTGATGTTTTATATTTTCTACGAAATTCTGGCTCTTGCCGGCGCTTTTCTGATTTTGCGCAGTGGTCATAAAAATCGTGCAGCTGCCTTGCAATTCCTCCTGTACACCTTTGTCGGTTCATTACTGTTTCTGGTGGCCCTGGTAGTGGTCTATGTCCTTCATGGCCAACAGACGGGAGTGTATGACTTTTCCATTTTGCAGCTGGCGGACACCCGGATCAGCGCGGGGCTGGGCATCTGGCTGTTTCTGGGTATGGTTGCCGGTCTGGCCGTCAAAATGCCACTTTTCCCCCTGCATAGCTGGGCCGCTTCGGGTTATGGGCATGCCGCCCCGGCGGGCAGTGTGTTTCTCTCGGGGGCGGCCGTGACCGCCGGGGCTTATGGTCTGATCCATTTTGCGATTCCCATGCTGCCCCAGGCCGCTCTGGAATTCGCCCCGGTCGGCATCATTCTGGGTGCCATAGGCACACTGTATGGCGCATTTCTGGCTCTGAATGCCGCCAATTTGCGCCTGTTTGCGGCCTGGGCCAGCGTCAGTCATATGAATCTGGTGGCTCTGGGATTGTTTGCGCTGCAAAGTCAGGCCATTCATGGCAGCGTGTTTTTGCTCATTGCCCATGGTGTGGTGTCGGCGGGGCTGTTCGGTGTGGTCAGCGTCATGGAAAGTCGCGGACTCACGGGTGAATGGGCTGGATTAGGCGGCTTGTTTAGACGGGCTCCCCGTCTCGGGGCCTGGATGCTGTTTTTCTTTCTGGCCGGTATGGGGCTGCCGGGATTGGCCAATTTTCCGGGGGAGTTTCTCAGTCTGGCCGGTGCGTTCCGGATACTGCCCTTGGCGGCTGCCCTCGCTACCCTGGGGATTCTGGCGGGGGTGGTGTATTTTCTGCGGGCCTATGAGCGGATCATGCTGGGTCCCTTGAATCATACCCTGCCCGAAACCCTGCAAGACTTGCAGCGGGGCGAGTGGTTGCTGTTCTGGGTGCTGGGTTTGCTGACTTTATGGTTGGGGCTGGATCCACAGGCCATTCTTTCCCATCTGGGCATTCTACTCTCGACCCATAGTATGGCGCTCATTCAGGGAGGCGGTCATGGCGTATAATCCGACCTTGCTGCCATTGCTCATCGTCGGTGCGGCGGCGCTGCTCGCCTTTCTGGCTGATGCCCTGGGTCTGGGGCGCTTCATGCCCTGGCTGGGTGGACTCAGCAGTATAGCGGCGGGTGCCAGTATTTTTGTGGACCACATGGCCCTTGGTGCCGATTTGTACTGGGATCTCAGTGCCAGTCTTTTAGGCATATATCTGAGTCTTGCCATGGCGGCAGGCTTGTTTTTTATTGCGTTTCATCCCCTTTCCCGAAAAATGACCGGCAGTCTGGTGGGTTTGTTACTGACACTTCTGGTGGGCAGTCTGATTCTGGTCAGCGCCCAGAATCTCCTGTTGTTATTTATCGGCCTGGAACTGCAGGTGCTGCCCTTTTTCGCCCTGCTGGCCTGGCCCGGCAGCGGCCGTGCGGCACTGGAGTCTGCCTTTAAATATGCGCTGCTGGCGGGTCTGGCCTCGGCCCAGTTCGCCATTGGCATTGCCCTGATCTATCTGGGTGATGGCAGCCTGGCGGTGATTCCCCCCCTGGGCGACATGAGTGCGAATGTGTTCGGATTGATGGGGGTTCTTGCGCTGCTGGTTGCCTTGAGTTTCGAGATCGCCGCCGCTCCCTTCCATGCCTGGGTGGCGGATATTTACCAGGGTGCCCCTGCCCCTTTCCTGATTTTTCTGGGGGGGGTGGGCAAGGTGGCCATCATGGGCGCACTGATTACCCTGGCGGCGGCGACCCCCAAACTGGAAATTCCAATAGCCATCATCGCTGCAAGCAGTATCGTGGTAGGGAATGTCCTCGCGTATCGGGCCGGACATATCCGCAGAATGCTGGGCTATTCGGCCATTGCCCATGCCGGATACTTTCTTGCCGCGCTTGCCGCCGGTCCTTTGGGTATTATTGCCGCCGCCATTTATGCTCTGGTCTATGGACTGATGAACGTGGGCACTTTCATGGGCCTTTCAGCCCTGCCCGAGAACAGTATTGCGATTCCTTGGGCAGCCTTGCGGGAACGCCAGCCGGTACTGGCCGGACTTTTGGGCTTGACTTTGCTGGCTTTGGCGGGTATGCCGCCCAGCATCGGTTTTTTTGCCAAGCTGCTGGTGATTATTGCCGATGTGCATGATCAGGCGTACTGGCTGGCGATTTTGCTGGCCCTGGGTAGTGCCTTTTCCTTCGCCTACTACCTCAGCGCCTTGTGGAAGCCCGCCGTGCTCAGCAATCCGGAGCGCTTGTTGTACCGTCGCAGTTGGGAGTCTTTTGCAGCGCTGGGAATCGTGATTCTGCTCTTCGCCTGGCTGCTGCTGCCTTATGGAGTAAGCTGAAATAAACCGAAGTTAGGGGTTGGTGGAGGCCAGGTGAGAATAATGAGCAGGATGTGTCTGCCCCATATAAAAACCTTCCCGCAGCTGCTCCTGCGGGAAGATGATAAGCTGCAAGCCTTCAAGCCGGGACTGCACGCTGAAAGGCACGCCGCAGGGAGGGCACCGCAAACATGCCAACTCCCATGGCCAGAAAAAAGAGCAAACCGCTGCTGCCGTTCAGACCCAGCCCGGCAACAGCGGGCCCGGGGCAAAGCCCAACCAGTCCCCAACCCACGCCAAACAACGCAGCGCCCAAAAACAGTTCCCGATTGATTTGCACCGAGGCCGGACCCGGCAGGGCATTGCCCAGCAACGCTTTACCGCGCCGGGCCCCCAGGGGCCAGGCCAGCAGCATGGGTAAAATGGCCCCCAACAACACGAAGCCCAGCGTCGGGTCCCAGTTTCCCAACACGTCCATCCAGCCCTGGACCCGTTGGGCATTGACCATATCGGAAACCACCAGGCCCAGGCCAAACAGTGATCCGGAAAACAAAGCTACAAGCAGATGCATCATGGCAATACCCCCAGGAAGTGCCGGAATAGGGAAACGGCCAGTACTCCGCTCAGCAAATAAACCGCCGTCGCGAAAATGCTGCGGATTGAAAAGCGGGAAATACCGCAGACGCCATGACCGGAGGTGCAGCCATTGGCCAGACGGCTGCCGATACCCACCAGCACCCCGGCAAAAATCACCAGCCCGATGTTACTGCTAACGTGGGTGTCTACCGGAGCGACGAAATGTGCCCAGAGAACGGGAATCAGAAACAGGCCAAACAGAAAAACCAGGCGTTCCGCCCCATTTCCCCAGCCGCTACGATCAATGAGACCACCGAGGAGACCACTCACTCCCATGATGCGTCCATTCACAAGTAAAAAAGTCAGGGCGGCCAAACCAATCAACAAACCGCCCAGAAAACCCATCACCCATTCCTGTTGCATGGATACTTCTCCCTATGATGGATTCAGACGGCGTTGAGCGGAATACGCAGGTAGGCCACCCCATTTTCTTCTGCCGGCGGGAGTTCTCCGGCACGAATATTCACCTGCAGGGCGGGTAGGATGAGTTTGGGCATGGCCAAGGTGGCGTCGCGTTGCTGGCGCAGAGCCACAAAATCGGCCTGGGTCCGACCATTTCCCATATGAATGTTCCGCGCTTTTTCTTCGCCTACCGTACTTTCCCAGCGGAATTCATCGCGGCCCGGTGCCTTGTAGTCATGACCGACAAAAATGCGCGTATCATCGGGAAGAGAAAAAATACGCTGGACCGAGCGGTACAAGGTATCAGCGCTGCCGCCGGGAAAATCACAGCGCGCCGAACCATAATCGGGCATAAAAATGGTATCGCCGACAAAGGCAGCGTCGTCATCAACTACATAGGTCAGGCAGGCGGGCGTGTGTCCTGGTGTGTGCATGACGCGTACCGGCATGGCGCCGATAAAAAAAGTCTCGCCATCGTCAAAGAGATGATCAAATTGACTACCATCCTGAGGGATTTGCTGTGACTCATTATAGAGTTGGGCAAAAGTGCTTTGTACTGTGGTGATGTGCGCACCAATACCAATTTTGCAGTGTAGTTTCTCGCGCAGATAATGGGCGGCGCTGAGGTGATCGGCGTGGGCGTGGGTATCCAGCACCCATTCCACCTGCAGGTGGTCCTGCTGAACCTTTTCGAGAATCCGTTCTACCGAGCTGGTGGAAGTGCGTCCGCTGGCATAGTCAAAGTCCAGCACCGGGTCGATGATGGCACAGGCAGAACCTTCGGGTTCACGGACCAAATAGGTGGCCGTAAAGGTGGCTTCATCAAAAAAGCATTCAACGTTGGGTTTCATACGCTCATTCTCCTCAACTGACATTAAGAACTAATTAGCATAATTACTTATTCTAAATTTATGGTCAATATGGCTGTGTTGCCACAATATCTGTTGTTTGCCGCCAACCTGCATACGTTTGACCGTTTGGCAGATGCTGTAAGTGCCTTGACAAGACCCCGTTTCGTCGCTAATCTCCCGCCCCTCAGTGAAAAACCCGAAGCCGGAGTTTTGTGATGAAGACCTATTCTGCCAAGTCTCATGAAGTCCAGGGAGACTGGTTCGTAGTGGATGCAACCAATAAAGTGTTAGGCCGCCTGTCTGTCGAAGTGGCTACACGTCTGCGCGGCAAACATAAGCCCGAGTACACCCCCCATGCCGATATTGGTGATCATATTATTGTCATCAATGCCGACAAGATTGCGGTGACCGGCAACAAAGCCAAAGACAAGATGTACTACCATCATACCGGCTATGTCGGCAATCTGAAGAGCGCCTCTTTTGAAAAAATGATGGAAACCCACCCAGAGCGGATTATCGAAATTGCGGTGAAGGGTATGCTCCCGAAAAACTCCCTGGGCCGCGCCATGTACCGCAAACTCAAGGTGTATAGCGGTTCCGAGCACCCCCACTCAGCGCAACAGCCCCAGACTTTAGATATTTAAGGTGAGTACTATCATGGAACAATATTACGGCACGGGTCGGCGCAAAAGCGCCACTGCACGGGTTTATTTGCGGCGCGGTTCCGGTAAGATCGTCATCAACAAGCGGAGTCTGGAAGAGTACTTTGGCCGCGAAACCTCGCGCATGGTGGTCATGCAGCCCCTGGAGCTCACCGGACACGGCAGTCAGTTTGATATTCTGGTGAACGTCAGCGGTGGCGGTGCCAGTGGTCAGGCGGGTGCCATTCGTCACGGCATCACCCGTGCCCTCATGGTGTATGATGAAACCTTGCGTCGGCCGCTGCGCAGTGCAGGTTTCGTGACCCGGGATGCCCGCGAAGTGGAGCGTAAGAAAGTCGGTAAGCACAAGGCACGGCGCAGTCATCAGTTCTCCAAACGTTAAGACCACGCTTGGAATTGAAATCAGCCGCCTCCGGGCGGCTTTTTTGTTGTTGCTTCAAATATATTTCACGGTAATAAAGGACAAATGACATGATTCGGGCAGGGATTGTGGGCGGTACCGGTTATACCGGAGTGGAGTTGTTGCGCTTGTTGCTTCCCCATCCCGAAGTGGAGGTGCAAGTTATTACCTCCCGCGCCGAAGCTGGAGAAAGGGTGGATGCGCATTTTCCCAACCTGCGCGGGGTGTGCGATTTGTCCTATACCGCTCCCGATCCTCTGGTGCTGACGCAGTTGGATGTTGTTTTTTTTGCCACGCCTCATGGGGTAGCCATGGACAGTGCCCCGGAACTGTTGGCGCAGGATGTCCGGGTGATTGATCTTGGCGCAGATTTCCGCTTGGCGAACCCTGAAGTGTTTGCGCAGTGGTATGGTATGGCGCATCGCGCCCCGGATGTGCTTCGCGAAGCGCGCTACGGGCTTCCCGAGTATTATCGGGAAATCATTGCCCAGTCGCGCCTGATTGCCAATCCCGGATGTTATCCCACGGCAGTCATTCTGGGATTGGCCCCCTTGCTGGAGGCGGGTTTGCTGCAACAGGAAACCCTGGTGGCCGACTGCAAATCAGGCGTCAGTGGTGCAGGACGTACCGGAAAGGTGCACCTGATTGTTCCCGAAGCTGCCGACAGTGTGAATGCCTATGGCGTTAGTGGCCATCGTCACCGTCCGGAAATTGAGGCGATTCTCTCGGAAATCAGTGGGAATAACATCGAATTGCAGTTTACTCCGCACCTTATGCCCATGATTCGCGGTATTCATGCCACTCTTTATGGACGCCTGCGGCAGCCCATGAGCGACGCCAATCTGCAGGCAGTATTTGCAGAACGCTACGCGCAGGAGCCTTTTGTGGATGTCATGCCTTTTGGAAGCCATCCGGCCACCCGGTCGGTGCGCGGCGCCAATGTGTGCCGGATCGCCGTGCACCAGCCCCGTCCGGGGCAGGTCGTGGTGTTGTCGGTCATTGATAATCTGGTCAAAGGTGCGGCCGGTCAGGCGGTTCAGAACATGAACCGCTTGTTTGCCTTGCCCGAGACTACTGGATTGACACAAATTGCTTTGTTGCCATAGTGTGCTAATTATAGAGATATATGGTAAGCGTATGTATTCAGAGGCACTACTTTGCTGATCGGGTTGGATAATCGAAAAATGTTTCGTCGCGATTGTTTCGGGGCTTTTAAGACGGCACCTGGATTTTTACTGTGAAGCCTCCACAGCAGGCAAGTTGGCGCTTCCCCGAGGATCTGCTTGCCTATTTTCAGCCCGAATACTCCATCAACCAGCAAAAAATAGTCGGCATTGAAGCCCTGGCACGTATGCGCGATGCCTCTGGGCAGATTCTCTCTCCCGATAGCTTTATTCCGTTTCTGGATATGGATGAGCGTCGGGAGCTCAGTCGCTTGATGCTGGTGGCCGGCCTCCAGGTTCTCGAATCCCTGGATGCACTGGGGATTTTTCTGAATCTGTCCTTCAATGTGGATCCCGATTTTATGGTGGACCATGATTGTGCGACCTGTTTTACCGGGACGATGGCTACCAGTCCTATTGCACCATCCAGAATTTCTCTGGAACTTCTGGAGAGTGGCGATTTCCTGAACCGGGATATCGCCAAGGAGCGATTGTTGGCTTTGCGGGCAACAGGGGTACGTATTGCCCTGGATGATGTGGGTTCGGCCTATTCTTCCCTGCTTCGCATGAAAGATCTGCCCATCGACAAAATCAAGCTGGATCAAGGTTTCATCTGCGATTTGTGCGCGCAGCCCAAAAATCTCGCTTTTGTTCAGAGTATTCAACTGTTGGCGAATACCCTCAATGCCGAACTGGTCATTGAAGGAGTGGAAACCCTGCCCATACTGGATGCCATGCGCGCCCTGCACCAGGATCATGTGCAGGGCTATGCCATTGCCAGACCCATGCCCGCTGATGCACTGCTGACCATGCTGCAATCGGGTTATACCATGCCTGCAGGAACAGCCAGCCATCCCTCAACCCTGCTGGGGGCTTACGCGGCGCACCTGTTGCGCCGCCCCCTGATGGATGCTCTTCGGCGGGGCTGGATTGATGTCTCTCTTGCCGCCGAGCCTCCACCTTGTCCACTAGTGACCTATCTGCAGGAGCATGGTGCGCCGGGTGATCATCCCATTTTGCGGGCCCATGGCCGCTTGCGCCAGATCAAGTCTGACCCGGCACAGGGGTATCAGGATCAGGCATTGACGCGTATGGAAGCGGAAATCCAGGAATTGGTTCGTGAAGCCATTCACCATGAACACAATGATTGAAACCTCATGATTTGGAGGGGTGCCTTTTTCTTATCTACAAGGGCCGCCCCCGTTATATTGTTGCACCTGTTTTTTTTGATCATGGGACTTTTGTTTATTGCTTTGTGGAGTTGGCGTTATGTTGATGCGCGGGCCTCCTTCCACCAGGAGCTCCGATACCGGGGTGAGATTGCTCTGCGCAGTATCGCCGATCAACTGGCCAGCAATCTGGATGGTCATTTTCATGACCTGACCTTTTTTCGTCGCTCTCTGCTGGAGCTGAACGACCATCCGCTGGTGCTGACTCCAGGTAAAAAAGCGGCCATGCGTGCTTTTCAGAAAACCCATTCGGGTATTGTCGCTATCAACATGCTGGATAGGCGGGCGAAAAAAATCATCTGGTCCAGTTCCGAACAGTGGTCTACGCCTCTGTTACAGGCTGGCGCCTTCACACAGCTCAAAAGAAATCCGGATTACCTGGTGGGCCAGCCAGTATTATCATTACCGGACAAAGTTTGGGTAATGCCTATGCGCGAACACTTATTAAACCGCCAGGGGCAGGTAACAGGATATATTGGTTCTCCTTTTCGCTTGTCGCAACTGAAAAACATACATACGCCGGCGGATATGGATATTCAGATCATGGGGGCGGGGCAGATTCCGGTAGCTTTCTGGAGGCGCGGCGTGTGGCAGAATCCTGCCCCACAGGAGCGCTGGGCGGGTAACAGTTTGCAGGTGGCTGTACCCGGATATCCGTGGACCGCCTCTGCACGCTGGTCTCCTGAAATGATTTCCAGTCAATTCTGGCAGCAGAATGTATGGCAGGGCCTGCCCTTTGTGATTATTTTGTGCGTTCTCCTACTCCTCGATCGTCTGTCCGTGGGCTTTCTCCGTCAGCTTCTGGATTTGCGCCAGTATCAGCAGGCGGCACTGTTGACCCAGCAATCCCTGCTGGTGCTGGCAGAACCTGAAGCCATGTATGCCCGGCTGGTGCAAGACATTGTGCATGAAACCCGGGCCACTGCGGCATGGCTAATGATGCCCGACCACAAGACAGGTTTCTGGCAACTCATGGCTCTGGAAGCGGATGGAATCGATTTGCAGGAAAGTCTGCAAGTATGGTTCTCGGCGTGGAGTCCGAACGGTTTACGGGATGAGCATTTTCTTCCGGCCCGGGTATTACGTAGCGGCCGAGCCGAAGAGTTCCGTTTTTCGGAGGCGCTGGTCGGATCTCCAGAACTCCCGGAGAACCGACCAGCTTTGCGTCGTCTGCACAGCATGATCGCCTACCCGATATACACCCAGGACGACGAGCAGCAACTGGTGCTGATAGTTGCCAGTGCTGCCACCCGGCATTTCAGTCAGCCTCTGAAAATGCTGATCGGACAGCTGGCGAGCAGTATGGGCCTGACCCTGACGCTCTGGAGGCGTCATCATGACTTGACCAATGCCGAGGCGGAAATACGCAAGATCGCTTTTTACGATAGCCTTACCGGCCTGGCCAATCGGCGTCTGTTCAACGAGCAATTGGCAAAAGCTCTGACTCTGACGTGTGCCTCCGGTCAAGCTGTCGCATTGGGTATTCTGGACGTCGATGATTTCAAAGGGGTAAATGACCAATACGGGCATGATGCGGGTGACGCCTTGCTGGTCATTATTGCCAGAAGGCTGGAAGAGGCGCTGAGAGCCTCTGACTGCGTGGCTCGTTGGGGAGGTGATGAATTTGTCCTTCTTTTTGAGGGCTTGCCCAGTCGCCGGGTGCTGGAAGAAGTGCTGGCCCGCCTTGAGCGAATAATGGACTCTCCGGCCAAATTGTCAGACAGGGCGTTGTTGCCCCTGCGGATCAGTCTGGGAGTTTGTTTTTGCGAGAATTTAAGTCAACTGAAAAATCAGGATGATTTGTTCCGCTGCGCTGATCAGGCTTTGTATGCCATGAAGGCGCAGAAAAGAACGCGCGATCATTTCTGGATGGTTCATGATCTGGACGACAGAGTAACTGACTAAAAAATAGTTGGTATTTGGTCTATGGGGAATTTATGTAGCTATTTGGCTACAGAGTGCTTGGCTAACTTCCTGAAAAACCAGGAAGTCAATCTGGCAAGGTTCTTGCTAATACAAAGAGTTGCTCCGATAATGACGGGATGGTTTCCGATGATTATCGGCGATGACCAGTATATGGATGAGTCAAATACTCAAGGAGAACCCATGAAAAAGATAGGTTCTGTTCAACGCTTGCCGCAATGGACGCTATTTGCGGTAATTTTTGCAGTGCTGTTTGCGGTAGCAAGCCGCCCTGCCTGGGCGGATGGTGATTTATCTCTGGGGGTCGCGGTCCCGGGCTTGAGTGTGTTTCTCGGGAATAACCCGGGGTATTATGCTGCTCCGGTGTATGCGCCCCCGCCCGTATATTACGTGCCACCACCCCGGCGCGTGTATTATGTGCCAGCCCCGCCGCCTCCGCCTCCCCCGCCCCTGGCATATCCGGCCCCCGGC
>NZ_JABBOU010000106.1 GCF_018853465.1 Acidithiobacillus montserratensis | reverse complement strand
GGATAGGCATGGTGGTTGGTCAGAGTGACAACAATATGATTGGCCCCACGCACCACATGCCCCGCCGTCACAATGTAGCCATCGGGACTGATGATGAAGCCCGAGCCCAGGGACTGAATTTTTTCGTGTTGCTGATGCTGGGGTCCGCCCCCTTGTCCGGGAGCCCCGAAATGCTGAAAGAATTGATAAAAAGGTGAATTGGGCGGAAACGGGTTGGTCTGCTGATGGATGACCTTGTTGGTGGTGCTGCTGATGTTGACTACCGCCGGACCATAGCGGTCAATAATGGGGGTGAAATCCGGGAGAGCCACCAGGGCCTGCTGCGGCGCCGTATTGGTATTGATGGATAAAGCGGGCGCGGTGGCATCCGCCTGGGCCCATTCCGTGGCACCGAGGCTAAAACCAAAGCAGGCAGCAACGATGGCGGTGATGAGTAGTTTCGGGCGTTTTAACAGGCTGTTGGGGCGACTATTCGCCATAGGACTCTCCTTTGGAGTTTTGATTCTCTAGGACACTAAATTGAAAGGTTTGGTTCCTGTATGTGAGCTACCATAGCACTTAATACAAGGCGCGGGACAGTTTGGTCCGATATTGTTCCACCATCGGCCCCTGATTACCGTGCAGGGCAAAAATTTTCAGGATCGTTTTGCGGGCGAGGCCATCCTCGTAATTTTTATGGCGTTCCACCATTTCGATCAGCTGATCCAAGGCGGCTGTTTCCTGGCCCTGCAGGAGCAGGACCAGAGCGCGTTGATACATGGCCAAGGCGCGGGCGTCGCCTTTTTCCTGGGCAATGGTTGCTTCCAGGGTCGGCATGGGCGGCGCTTTGCGGGCTTCTGCGGTAAACTCCAGCAACGCCTTCAGACCCTCCACCTCGGTTTCCATCTGAAACAGAGGCGACATGGCATCAATCTGCGCCTGCGCCTCAGCGTGCTGGCCCTGCTGGATGGCCAGATGGGCCAGCGCCAGTCGTGCCTGGTCATTCCGGGGATTCTGCTGGAGGGCTTCTTCGAGCAATGCCTGGGCTTCGGCAGTTTTGCCCTGGGCCATGGCATCCATGGCTGCAGCGCGCAGGTCATCGCCGGGTTTGGGCAGGTGCTTTTCCAGAAACTGACGAATGGCGGATTCCGGGAGCGCGCCGGTGAACTCATCCACGACCTGACCGTTTTTGAAGGCCTTGACGGCAGGAATCCCCCGCACTTGATATTTTTGGGAAAGCTCCTGATTTTCATCGGAATTGATTTTAGCCAGAACAAAAGCCCCTTGCATTTCTTCCGCCAGTTTTTCGAGGATGGGACCGAGGGCGCGACAGGGCCCGCACCAGGGCGCCCAGAAATCCACGAGGACCAGGGTCTTTTGGGAAAGCGCAATGACGGCTTCCTGAAAATTGCCTAAGTTGACTTCGAGGATATGTTCACCAGTGGCCATGCAATACTCCTGAAAAATAAAATGACGTTAGCTTGGGAAATAAGGGCAGGAAAAGACTATTTCAAGTTATCCTGACGTATTTGAGATTAATGCAGCTCGGCCTTGGCGAGTTCATCCAGCACGCCTTGCAGCAGACTACGCCCCAAAGGGCCCATGCCTTTTTCCAGTTTGCGGCGATCGTCAAGGCCTCTGGACAAGGGACCGAGGGCGGCGCCCATGCGCGCCATGTCACCCCCCGCCTTTTGCATCTGGCTGGCCATCTGCCCGAGCCAGGCCACGGCCTGGGGGTCGCCCCGGCGGGCGGCGAGGATGACGCTGGCCAGCCCGGGCGCGGCCATGCCCGGGTCCGCTTGACCGGTAGGCTGAGGCAGGGTTTCGGGATTTTGCAGGCCCATGAGAATGGATTCGACAATGATGCTGTCTTCCTCATCCAGCCCCTGCAACAGGCCCAAGTCGCGTTTGCCGCCCAGGATCTGCTGCAGTACCGTCACCAGATCACCCCAGCCATTGGCAGCGGCGACGCGCAGATGATCTTCCACCGGCGGGCGTAACTGGGCGTTCTGACAGGCGGCCACCACTTGCAGAATGAGGGCGGCGTGGGCGCTACGGATTTGTTCACGACGTTCGGGGAGAACGGACATATTCACGGCTCCAGGTCAGATTTACCGACATATTGTGCAATTTATCGGGCCAAATGTCGCGCCAGGTAGTGACCGGTGTGAGAAGCCGGATGGTGGGCGACTTCATCCGGGCTGCCCGTGGCAATAATCTGGCCGCCCCCAGATCCCCCTTCCGGACCGAGGTCGATAATCCAGTCGGCCGTCTTGATGACATCGAGATTATGTTCGATGACGACAATGGTATTGCCGGCATCGGCGAGTTTTTGCAGCACCACCAGGAGCAGGGCAATATCATGAAAATGCAGGCCGGTGGTCGGCTCATCGAGAATATACAGGGTCCGTCCGGTGTCGCGCCGGGATAATTCCCGGGACAGCTTCACCCTCTGGGCCTCCCCTCCCGACAGAGTGGTGGCGGACTGGCCGAGGCGCAGGTAGCCCAGTCCCACGTCCAAAAGAGTCTGCAGTTTGCGGGCAATGGCCGGAACCGGTGCAAAAAATTCCCGGGCATCTTCCACGGTCAGCTCCAGAATTTCGTGAATGTTTTTGCCCTTGTAATGCACATCCAGGGTTTCCCGCTTGTAGCGTTTGCCGGCGCAGACGTCGCAGGGGACGTAAATGTCGGGCAGAAAATGCATTTCCACGCGGATAACGCCATCGCCTTCGCAGGCCTCGCAGCGCCCGCCCTTGACGTTGAAACTGAAGCGACCGGGATTGTAGCCTCTGGCCCGGGCTTCACTGGTGGCCGCAAACAGTTCCCGAATCGGCGTGAACAGTCCGGTGTAGGTGGCCGGGTTGCTGCGCGGTGTGCGACCGATGGGGCTCTGGTCGATGGCAATCACCTTGTCCAGTGCTTCCAGCCCCAGAATTTGCTGATGGGGAGCTGGGCTCTGGGTGCTGCCCATCAGTGCCCGCGCGCAGGCCGGATACAGGGTGTCGTTGATGAGGGTGGATTTGCCCGAACCACTGACCCCGGTGATGCAGGTAAACAGGCCGATAGGAATCCGGGCATGGACCGCCTGCAAATTGTTGCCGGTGGCGCCGATGACTTCCAGCCAGCGTTGCTGGTCATGGCGCCGCCGTTCAGGAACGGCAATACACAGGTCGCCGGTCAGATAACGGCCAGTGAGGGAATCGGGATTGGCGCGGATATCCTCTGGGGTACCCTGAGCGATGACCGAACCGCCGTGGGTGCCGGCCCCGGGTCCCATATCCACCACATGATCCGCAGCGCGAATGGCGTCTTCGTCATGTTCCACCACAATGACCGTATTGCCGAGATCGCGCAGGTGTTTGAGGGTGCCGATCAGCCGGTCATTATCGCGCTGGTGCAGGCCGATGGATGGTTCATCCAGCACATACATGACCCCCACCAGTCCGGCCCCAATCTGGGAGGCCAGGCGAATGCGCTGGGCTTCTCCGCCCGAGAGGGTTTCTGCCGAACGATCCAGGCTCAGATAGGCCAGCCCCACGTCCACCAGAAATTTCAGACGACTGCCGATTTCCTTGAGGATTCTTTCGGCGATGACGGCTTCCTGACCCTCCAGCTGGAGCTGCTCAAAATGTTGCAGTGACTCGCGAATGGGCAGGGCCGAGACTTCCTGAATAGCCAGCGGCCCGACTTTGACCATGCGCGCCTCTTCACGCAGGCGGCTGCCCTGGCAGGTGGGGCAACGCAAGCGACCCATATAGCGCATGATTTCTTCCCGGGCCAGATTGGATTGGGATTCGCGCAGGCGGCGCTCCAGGCCGGGGATGACCCCCTCGAAATGCATCTGATGACTGCGGGAGCCCTGCTGCACGGATATGCGTTCGTCAGAGCCGTGCAATATCTGTTCGCGCATCTCAAAAGGGAGATCCTCCCAGGCAGTCTCCAGAGAAAAGTGAAAATGGGCGGCCAGTGCCTTCAGGAGCGGGGCATAGTGTTCCTTGTGACGCTTGGTCCAGGCGGCAATGGCCCCGCTACTCAGACTCAGTCGCGGGTCAGGCACCACCAGATCGGGATCAAAAAAAGTGATTTCCCCCAGACCATCACAACGCGGGCAGGCTCCCGCCGGATTGTTGAAGGAAAACAGCCGGGGCTCCAGGGCCGGAAAGGAGCGGCCGCAGCTGGGACAGGCATGGTGCGCCGAAAACAACCGTTCTTCCTGATGTTGCGGCCCCATCAATACGGCAATGGCCTGGTCATCGGCCAGACTGAGGGCAGTTTCCAGGGATTCGGCCAAGCGTGGTCCGCTGTCTGGGCGCAGTACCAGCCGATCAATAACGGCCTCAATGCGGTGCTTGCGTTTTTTGTCCAGGCTGGGTATCTCGTCCAGTTCAAGCATCTCGCCATTCACCCGGGCGCGGATCAGGCCCCGGGCGCGCAGGGTGCTGATCACTTCTTCATGGCTGCCTTTGCGGTCACGCACCAGAGGGGCAAGAATCATCAGCTTTTCGCCTTCGGGCAGGGCCAGTAACTGATCCACCATCTGGCTGATGGTCTGGCTCTGGATGGGTGCGCCGCAGCACCAGGGCGTGCCGGTGCGGGCATAGAGCAGACGCAGATAATCATGAATTTCGGTCACCGTCCCGACCGTCGAGCGGGGATTATGGGAAGTGGATTTCTGTTCGATGGAAATGGCGGGAGACAGTCCTTCAATGGCATCCACATCGGGCTTGCCCATCAGCGACAGAAACTGTCGGGCATAAGCCGAAAGGCTCTCCACATAGCGACGCTGGCCTTCGGCGTAGAGGGTATCAAAAGCCAGGGAGGATTTGCCTGAACCCGACAAGCCGGTGATGACAATGAGGCGGTCCCGGGGCAGAGTCAATGAGATGTTTTTGAGGTTATGGGTGCGTGCGCCCCGGATATGGATGTGTTCCATCTAGCCACAGCCTTTTTTTGCCTTGGGAATGAGATTTTCTGCGAATGAGTTAGTATAGAGCTTTCGGGGACAGCCGTCCCCCTGTACATAAGGAGATCTGACAATGGCGGGAGTGAACAAGGTCATATTATTAGGACATCTGGGCCGGGACCCGGAGATGCGCTATCAGCCCAGCGGGGCGGCTATCGCCAATTTCAGTTTGGCTACCTCTGAAACCTACAAGGATCGGGACGGCAACAAGCAGGAGCGCACCGAATGGCATCGTGTAGTGTTTTTCAACCGTACCGCTGAAATCGCCGGGGAGTATCTGCGCAAGGGCAGCATGGCCTACGTGGAAGGCCGCCTGCAGACCCGCAAATGGACGGACAAGGACGGTCAGGAGCGCTACACCACGGAAATCATCGGCGACCGCCTGCAGTTGGTAGGATCACGCGGCGGTAGTGGCGGTGCCGCCAGTTTTGATGAAGAAGATCATGGCGGTGGACGCTCCTCAGCTGCCCCCGCAGCAGCCGGAGCAGGACGCAAGCAGGATGCTCCCCCGCCCATGGAAGATTTTGATGATGATATTCCGTTTTAGTCTGTACCTATAAAATTATGTAAACAAAAACCCAGACATCATTGTGATTTCTGGGGTGGTGTTATGGACCTCAAGCGCAGCTTGCGGGTGGTCCAAAGGGATCCCGAGTTGTGCGGCACCCTCGCCGGGAGGCAATGCGTTTGCGGGGTGTCGACTTAAGAAGACGCAGCCGTTGCGTAACCAGTGTGGATCGCCGAGCTCGTGAAATTCAGGCGCGGAGCTATTGAGGAGTGCGCCGCTTTTGGCGCGTTCCGCTTGAATGAGAAGTTAGACTGGGCAAAGATTCTACAAGGCGCCCCGACACAAACTTGTGAAGGACGCTGGCGATTAACGTCTGATATGGCATACCTTCTTCAAGCGCACGTGCTTGAATATCCATCAAGTCTGGCGCGGAAAGGCGAATGTTAACCCGCTTTTCTTTCAGAAAGGTGGCTGTAGCAGCCGCTTTGAATTTTGCCAACTCTGCTTTTGAAGGGGATGTGGACTTGAACTCCCCTCTTTCATAGGCTGCCAAAATGTCTTCTTCAAACGCATCAAGCTTTTTCATCTGGATTACCCCTCAGCAAATAGTCTCTGGTAGCCTTTCTGCTGGGGATTACTGTCTTCAAAAAATAGTAATCCGGTTCTTCAACGTAAGGCACCAAGTAAGCATAACCATCAAATGCTACGACGAAAACGGATTGATTCGGATATTTTTCCGTGTTCGGGTGGCGCAATTCATCCAGCAGGCCATCAGCCTCAATAGCAAGCGCTACAATCTCGAATGAAATGTCGCGCTCAATTTTCAGCGCCTCATTCTTTTCGTGGTTCCAGCGAAATGGTTTCATGCCCCAAGTCTATCTTGATGTGTGCCTATTGTCACCTTTCTGGTGAGATGCCTAACGAATAAGGTTAGATCGTGCAACGTTCAAATTGAGGAGCGCGCGGCTTTTGGCGCGTCCCGCTCGAATGCAGAGTTAGGAGGGTCAATTCACCTGCCCCAAATGATTACGCTTGGCGAAGACTTCCTTGGCTGCAAAAATACCATTGAGCGCTGCAGGAAACCCGGCGTACACAGCCATTTGAATCATGATTTCGACGATCTCTTGCCTTGTGCAACCGACGTTGAGTGCTCCATGAATATGTACTTTGAGTTGGGGTTGTGCATTACCCAAGGCGGCCAAAGCAGCAACGGTGGCAATTTCCCGCTCCTTTAGCGAAAGAACTCCACGGGAGTAAACATCACCAAAAGGAAACTCAATGGTGTAGCGGGCGAGATCCGGCGCAATGTCCTTCAATGCATCAATCACCTTCTCGCCGGCGTGACCGTCGATCTCCTTGAGTTTTTCCCAACCACGTTTATAACGATCTGATTCCACTGGTAACTCCTAACGTTGAAGGTAAGGGGCTCCCAGAAATTGGATCCCAACTTGTGACAGCCCAAAGCTCATGCCTCCAGCACCGCAGAAGAAAGCGACGGCACGAAGAGAAGAAGTCTCGCTGGGTTCAGGGATGTTATCTAGTTTGGACATAACGGGATTTTTAGAGTCATCCGAGGCGAAGTTTGCAAAATGGGCAATCAGTGTTACACCGATCTACCTTTATTTAGTACGAGTCTAACAGACATACAGTACGAGACACTATCCTACAATCATGATGGAAACTCAGGGGGCGCGACGCAACTTCATCGCGGCGCGTCCCCTAGAACGACGGGTTGGACACCTAGCGCCTAATACTGTACAGTAAGACGTACATTTCAGGAGCCACCCATGGACGCAATTACCTATACCACTGTTCGTGCAAATCTCGCCAGCGCAATGGATAGGGTTTGTAATGATCATGAAGCTTTGATTATCACGCGCAACGGCGAACAATCCGTTGTGATGCTTTCGCTTGAAGATTTCAAAGCGCTTGAGGAAACAGCCTATCTGTTGCGCACACCTGCCAACGCCAAGCGTCTTCTCTCCGCCGTTGCACAACTGAACGCAGACAAGGGTGTCGAGCGGAAACTGGCAAAGTGAAGTTGATTTTTGCAGACGAGGCATGGGAAGACTACCTATATTGGCAGAAGCAAGACAAGCGAATGGTGGAGCGGATCAACAAGCTGATTCGGGAGATACAACGCGAACCATTCAGTGGTGTGGGTAAGCCAGAGCCACTGAAGCACGCGCTGTCGGGCTTTTGGTCGCGCCGAATTACGGATGAGCATCGCATGGTGTATCGCGTCGTCAATGATGCGCTAGAAATCGCGCAACTTCGGTTCCACTACTGACATGAGACGTCCAACGTAGAAGTCACCGGCGCTGCGCGGCTTTATCGCGCAGCGTCCGTGTGGACTGCCGGGTTGGGGCTTGGGCATCCACATATGCGTCGATGAGCCGCCGAATCATGCGTTGGTACTGAGTGTGATTCTTTGTAGCCTCCAATTTGAAGAACTCAATACTCTTCTTGCTCAGAGCTAAGGTTACCTTCACACTTTCTTCACGAAATGCCAATTCGGCCGGCGAAGGGAGGAAGTCGGGAACCACCTGAACCTTGCCAAGGGGTTCATCGGTGTATTTGATTTTCGCGCTCATAGATGGCCTTTCCTTTGCGCCAATAACCGGCGCCGATGATTCGAATAACCGAAGCACGGTAAGTGAACCGCACTGTGATCACACCACCATCAACTTCGCCAAAGCAATAGAACCGCTCTTCGGTCTGGCTGTGTGTCTCGTCCTTGGCAATCACGCGTTGTGGATCCGCAAAGGCGTATTGGGCGCGTGAGAAAGAGACTCCATGCTTTCCCTGATTCTCTGCGTCCTTGTCGGGATCCCAATGAAAGCGAGTTTTTGCCATCGACACAGAGTAGCACTAGCCCATACAAAAAGTCATACGGAGATATGGAAAGTCCCAACGTAAAGTGGAGGGGCGCGCCGATCTTGGCGCGTCCGCGTTGAACGAGAGGTTGGACGAAGCCGCTACACAGTCCGCACTGTCTCGTTACCGGCATGATCTACCCACCAGCTTGATTTATCGCAGCCCCCATCTACAATCAATATGTGCCGAACATGCACATAAAGGAGGCAATAATGGCAGCGTATAGTGAACGTATTCCAGTTCTGGTGACGGTACAGGAAAAGGCGCTGATTGCCAGAATGGCCCAGGAGGCGCACATATCCATGGGGGAGTTTTTGCGCCGTGCCGCCTCGTCCTTCCGCCCGGGCGAAGATGAGCAGATGCTGGAGGGCTTGATCGACCAGATGTTAAAGACCACCGCCCAGGCCAGCAGGGTCATTGATGACACTTTATCTTTTGTGGAGGCGTCCAACCAACGTATTGCCAGTCTGGAATCCAGCCGGAAAGAGTGATGGCTATCACCGACAAAATGTGGGAGGCCTTGACCACGGTCATCAAGATGAATGACAAGGTGGAGCGTCTGGCCGAAGCCGTAAAATCCCAGCAGGGTAAAATCGAAACGCTGACGGAACGGGTCATCCGCCTGGAAACGGCGCTGGAAATCGCATTATCGCGCCCGGTGATGACCAGGACGGGCGCGACGCAACTCGACGAACGTAAAGACTGAAAACAACGCCAGCGCGAACTGCCGGCGGTCTTTTTCAGCGCCCCAGCGCTTTCTGGATTTTCTGATCGGTTTTATACTGACTCAAGGCATACACGGCCCAAATGGCAGCTGGAATCCAGCCCAGTACCGTGACCTGCAGGATCAAGCAGATAATCCCGGCTACCGGCCGGCCGATGGTAAAAAACACCAGAAATGGTAAAAAAATAGCCAGTAGCAGACGCATGGTTTTCCCTCTCTTTGAATCATTATGTCTGCATAGTAAATGGCAGTTTCTCCTGAAGGCAAGCCCCTGTGCTAAACTCCCGAACATGACCACGAATCCAGAGCAATTTCCTGAACTTCCATTGAATCCCCGCACCCCGGCACGGCGCCGGTCATTGCAGAATATGCGGCGCGGGGCGCTGGCTTTACTGGTGCTGGCGCTACTGCTTTTTATACTGTCGGCCAGTCGGGATTTTCAGGGTATCTGGGCCTGGACCGGGGCTTTTGCCGAGGCGGCCATGGTGGGTGGCCTGGCCGACTGGTTTGCCGTGGTCGCACTGTTTCGGCATCCCTTGGGTTTACCCATCCCGCATACGGCCATTTTGCCGCGTAACAAGGCGCGGCTGGCCAAACGCTTGTCCGGCTTCATCCGCGATCATTTTCTGGAAAGTGAGGCCATCGTGCGCCTCTTGCGCCGTGCGGACCCCGCCGCCTGGCTGGCGCAGTGGCTCGTCCAGCCAGAAAGCAGCGAATTATTGGCCAGGCAGTTGCTGACCCTGCTGCAAAAAGCCCTGGCTTTGAGTGATGATGCCGAATTGCGCAAGGCTTTGCGGGGAGCACTGGGCCGCCAACTGCAGCGGGTGGATGGCGCCCGCTGGATAGGGAGTATCCTGGCCTTGCTGACCGAAGACCATCGTCATCAGGCGCTGCTGGATGATGGTATTCAACGCCTGCGCCAGTGGCTGGATGGAGAAGATACCCGGAGTCTGTTGGCAGAGCATATTGCCGCCATTCTCAAGCGGGCTTATCCCACCTTGTTTGCGTGGATGAGTACGCTCATGGACCCTGCTACCCTGAGCGATAATCTTGCCCGCAATCTGGTCAAGGCAGCGCATCAGCTGCTGCAAGAGATCGAGGATGATCCGGAACATCCCCGCCGTCTGGCCTTTGATCGTTGGATGGCCGAAGCTATCCAGCGGTTACAGACGGATGGTCCTTTCCAGGAGCGCATCCGGCGCTGGCAACAGGGCTTGATTGCCCATCCTGCAGTGCAGGAATATGCCGACGGCGTACTGCGTGATCTACGCGCCTGGCTGGATCGGGATTTGCAACGTCCCGACTCCCGTCTGCAACATCAAGTCCAGGAACTGGCCGCGCAACTGGGCGTTTTTCTTGGGGGGCAGGCGGTTTTGCGCGAAGCCATCAACACTTACCTGGAAAGCAGTGTGCGGCGCCTGGCCCCGGCAGTGCGGGATGGGCTCGCCCAGCATATCGAAAAAACCATTCTCGACTGGCCGGAAAAAGACCTGATCCGTTTGCTGGAAGAGGGTGTTGGGACTGATTTGCAATATATCCGGGTGAACGGAACGCTGGTGGGGGGATTGGTGGGCGTGCTCATTCATGCGCTGGCTCTGGCTGTGCCGTTGCTCATCTAGTCGATGGCTCCCCGAAAATGGTCCGAAATGGTCCCCCTGCACGCTGGGGTGTCTGGCCCATATCGGCCATTTTGCTGCCGTGTTCTCCTGGTTGTTTTGGATTGTTGAGCTTATTCAGCCGGATGCAAAAAAGGAACAAATCCTGCTAGTACATCGTCTGGAGTATTGTCCGTATTGGCAAACAGAGTCCGAGGGAGGTGCATTTATGAAGCGTGTGATAATGAGTGTAGTGGCGGCAGGCACATTGATGATGGCAGGTTTTGCGGTAGCGTCCGATGTGACGGCAGCAGATGCCCAGCAGGCTTTGTCGGCAGCCAAAACCGCCATGGCCAAGACTTCTGCCGTGCATTATTTATGGCTTTCTACCCCGAAAATCTACAAAGAGGCGGTT
>NZ_JABBOU010000105.1 GCF_018853465.1 Acidithiobacillus montserratensis | reverse complement strand
CCCGCCATGGCGAAGCCCGGTGCGGGAGTGGTGGTATCGCCGCTCATCGCCTTGATGGAAGACCAGGTCAATGCTCTGCGGCAGGCGGGAGTGGCGGCAGCCGCCCTCAATTCCAGTATTTCTCCAGCAGAAGTGCGCGCCACCGAAGCAGCACTGCGCCTGGGACAACTGGATTTACTCTATATTGCCCCGGAACGGCTGCTGCAGGAGCGCACCCTGCGCCTTTTGCAGCAGTGTTCTATCAATCTGTTTGCCATTGATGAAGCCCATTGCGTGTCCCAGTGGGGTCATGATTTCCGCCCGGAATATCTGCAACTGAAAATCCTCCACGAACGCTTTCCGACCATTCCGCGCATCGCTCTGACCGCCACAGCTGATCCGAAAACCCGGGTGGAAATCATCGAGCGCCTGGCCTTGCAACGGGCACGGATATTCAGCCGGTCTTTTGATCGACCCAATATCCGCTACCACATTCACAGCGGCAGCCAGGGTGCGCGTCAGGCCCTGCTACGTTTCATCCGTGACCGCCATGATGGAGAAGCGGGCATTGTCTATTGCCTCTCGCGCAAACGGGTGGAGGAAATCGCTGCCTGGTTGCAGGACGAACACCTGGACGCCCTACCCTATCATGCCGGCCTGGGGGCCGAGGAGCGCCGCCACCATCAACAACGCTTTCAGCGCGATGAGGGGGTCATTATGGTCGCCACCATCGCCTTCGGCATGGGTATCGACAAACCCAACGTCCGCTTTGTCGCCCATCTGAACCTGCCCAAAAGTATCGAAGCCTATTATCAGGAAACCGGCCGTGCCGGACGCGATGGTCTGCCCGCTGAAGCCTGGATGTATTATGGCCTGCAGGATGTGGTGCAACTGCGGCAGATGATTCAACAATCGGAAGCCGACCAGCAACGCAAGCAGATGGAAGGACACAAGCTGGATGCCATGCTTGCACTTTGCGAAACCATCGCCTGCCGGCGTCAGACTTTGCTCAGCTATTTTGGCGAGGTTCTGGAAATGCCCTGCGGCAATTGTGATAACTGTCTGCACCCTCCGGCCACCTGGGACGCGACTGTCGCCGCCCAAAAAGCGCTGTCCGCCGTTTACCGCACCGGTCAGCGTTTCGGGGTGCAGTATCTGGTGGATGTGTTAATGGCCCGGGAAGATCCGCGCATCCAGCAATGGGGGCATCATCAACTCGCGGTATTCGGGATTGGCAAGGATTTATCCGCCAACGCCTGGCGGGCCTTGTTCCGCCATCTGCTGCTGCGGGGTCTGGTGGAGGTGGACAGTGAGGGGCATGGGGGTTTGCGCTTGAGTGCCTTGAGCCGTTCCGTGTTGCGTGGTGAGGAAACCCTGACCCTGCGTCAGCATGACAACAGCGCCTCCCGAAAAAAAGAAAAAACGCAGGACATTCATCCCGCCGATAAACTGCTCTGGGAAGCATTGCGGCAGCATCGTCGCGATCTGGCGCAAGCCCAGGGCGTGCCTCCCTATGTGATTTTTCATGATGCCACCCTGATGGAGATGCTGCGCCAGCGGCCGCGCGATCTCGCCAGTCTGGCCCATGTGCCTGGAGTGGGTGAACGTAAACTGGCGGCTTATGGAGACTCATTCCTCGCCATATTACAGGGCCATGCTGCGCAGTCCTGAAGGATGAACTGGCAGCAGCCCGTTCTGAAAACTTGCCCTGCAACGGGTCCGGCCCCATCATAGGGCAAATTTGAGGGAATCCGGAATGAATGAAAAAAGTTTTGCCGTAGCCGTCGAAAATACCCTGACCGACCTGCTGACCCGCATAGAAGAGCGGGCGCCCGATGTGGAATGTGATCTGGTGGACAGCGTCCTGACCCTGCTGCTGCCCGATGATAGCCAGATCATCATCAACCGCCAGGAAGCCGTCCAGCAAATCTGGCTGGCTTGCAGTGATGGTCCGGCGCGCTTTTCAGCGCAGGAAGATCAATGGGTGGACAGCCAGAACGGGGAAACCCTGACAGCGGCGCTGGGACGATTGCTGAGCCGGCGCCTGCCAGAACCGGTCAATCTGGACTAGAAACATGGCTTACTGGTTGATGAAAACTGAACCCGAGGCTTTTTCCCTGGAAGACCTGCAAGCACGCGGTCAGGAACCCTGGGATGGCATCCGTAATTACCAGGCACGCAATTTCATTCGCAGCATGCAGGTGGGCGATGGAGTTTTCATCTACCATTCCAGGGTTGCTGTGCCGGGGATTGTCGGGGCGGCCACCGTGGCCAGCACAGCCCGCCCGGATCCCACTCAGTTTGACCCGCAAAGCCACTATTACGACCCGGGCTCCAGTCTCGAAAAGCCGCGCTGGGATCTGGTAGATGTGGCTTATGGTCGCAGTTTTGCCCGCTGTATTTCCCTGGAAAGCCTGCGTCTTATGCCGGAATTTGCAGAAAGCCCTCTGGTGCGCAAAGGGAACCGCCTGTCCATCCTGCCCATCACCGAAAGCCAGTGGCAGCATGTGCTGCAGCTTGCAGATCAAACATGATTGATCCGGCTGACAACCTGCACCTCTATCACCGCTGGTCTTCCGCCTCCGGGCAGATGCTGCGCATGGTGCTGAGCGCCAAGAATCTGCAGTGGCAGGACCATCCCTGTGCATTGCGGGATCAGGAAACGGCTTTTGATCTCGGTTATGGCGACCTCCCGGTACTGATTCACGCCGACGGATGCAAGCAACAAGGCACGCTGCCCGAACTGGCCGCCCTGGATCAGCGTTATCCGGAAACGCTGCCCTTGCATGCCCCGATTGGCGAAGCCGAGTGGACGGCATTCTGCCAATGGCGGAGCAGTCTGACACCGCTCCTGGAAAGATTGATCGCTCCGGTTCTGCCGGCCTATGATGAAATCTGTCATCATGAAGAAGATATGGCTTTCTATCGCAACGAATGCGAACGGCGCTTCCTGCAGTCTGTGGAGGCCCTGGCCAATGATCGTTACGGAGCCTATCAGCAACTTGAAAGCCGGGGGCGCTTGCGCGACTTGGGCAAAATTCTCGCTCGTCAGCGTTTTTATACGGGTCAGCTGTCACTGATAGACATCGTCCTGACCGCAGATCTGCATTTGCTCCGCTTGCTGGATGGCGTGACCATTCCTCTGGACCTGCAATATTATTTTCAACGTGTCAGCGACGCCTGCCAGCTTTCGCTGAGCGACGGCATGAGCCAGTCGCTGTGAAATTTGTTTCTAACTTATGGAGTGCATGATGACTTATGAAGAATTGTTAGTATTTCTCAACCAGCACCTGGGCTATCCATTTCTACACGAATCCAGTCCTGCCGCTGCCCTGGAAGCCGCCCGGAACAATACCCTGGACGATCTCCTGACAGCAGAAATACTGAACGCGATTTATCAAGGCAACCAGTGTCAATCGGTGAGCGATCCGGTGGATCGTGCCCACAGCTTTGACGGATTGGCGCGTCTGCGTCTGCGCGCTCAGGCCGACGATGCCGACCCGGTCATGTTCCGCAAGGTTCTCAAACTCTCCCAGGAACTGGATAATGCCTTTGATCAGGAGCTAATCCGACAAAGGCAATAAATGCTACCTACTGAAGTTATCCGCCCGAAGGCAGACCCTAGTCGCCTTTTTCAGCGGCGGGTAAATCCAGATAATTGACCCAGTAGCGGCTACGGTCCTGTTTGCTGCGTTTGGCAACATACAGGGCTTCATCGGCATGACGTAAAAGTCGATCCGGAGGAGAAGCATCTTCGGGATACAGGGTGAGCCCGGCACTGCAACTTACTGAAACAGAGACATCTCCGCCAAGCAGGACAGGAGCCTTCACCAGTTTGCAGATACTGGACAGAATCGGCTGCAGATCATCCCGACTATGCAGTCCTTCCAGCAACAGAACAAATTCATCTCCCCCCAGACGCACCAGGAAATCCGTACCGCGAATAGCCGCTTGCAGAGCTTGGGCCACTTTAATGAGCAGCAGATCACCCGCTTCATGCCCATAAGTATCGTTGACCGGCTTGAAATCATCCAAATCGATTATCATCACCGCTAACAATGTGTTATTTCGCTGGGCACGCAAAACGGCATGGGTAAAGAAAGCGTCCAGACCGCGACGATTATTCAATCCAGTAAGGGCATCATGACTGGCCAACCAACTTTGCCGGCGTTGTTCATCAGCCAGTTGGAGCTTGAGATCTATTTCATCCAACCCCCGTCCGAGCAGGGAAGCAATCCGCTTTAGGAGCTCATTGACATCTGCACTGAAGTATTCCACTTTGGAGCATCTGACAGCCAATATTCCCCATACCCTCGAGCCACGCAGCACCGGCAAGAAAGCCACTGGAAAAACGCAAGTTGATGAAGCATCTTTGCAATGGGTCCGAGTGGGGAAAATCCCCTGACCTGTTTTCCAGGCATGCAAAATCAGATCCTGTTCTGATTCATCACTCAGCCCATTGACTTGCTGGTTAATGGCTTTGGCAACAGATGATACAAATGCCAGCGTTGCCAAAGTGCCACTCTTTTCAGGTCGTACTAACCAGGCTGCTTCAAAAAGTGTGCTGTCAACCAGTCTTCTGCAGATTTCTTCTATCAATGGCTGTTCCGTCTGCATTTTCAGAACCGCATCCGCTTCATCCAGGAGAGCTTGATATAACCGGGTCCGACGGACGATCTCTGATTTGTTGAGGAGTTGCTGTTCGGCCATATGCAGTATTTCGGTAAGCTGATGCAGAAAAACCTGTAGGTTATTGCTGAAATAAGCGGCGTCATTACTGCTGACAAATAAAACGGCTTGTAGGCCCGATTCATTCCATAACGGCCATGCGCCTATTACTGCGACTTTTTTCATCTCGATTTGCGAGTCACGCCAGACTTCCAGAAGTGAATGGGTTCTGACTATGTCTACGAATGCATGACCACTTGTGGACATTCTTCGAATCGCGTCATCCAACCACTGTTGACCCGCAGGAATCTGTTCCAACCAATGTCTGAGCGTAGCTTCCGGCATGCTTCCGCGAGCTGACAGCAACGTGCGTGTCAGACTATCTTTCTGCTTTGTAACAGCCATAATCCAGGCACAGCAAGATTCAGCTCGCGTTGTTAAGACCGAAAGAACCAGATCACGGGCTGCAGAAAGATCCTTCACTTCCAGAATATCCTTGAGTAAATCGACTACAGCCAGCTGGTAACCAGAAATACGACTGACATCAACAGCATTTTTACGCCGTTCCATATAAACTGCGAAATCATCCGCGAGTCGCGACCACAAGGTATGATTAGGAGAAACGAATTCTGCGGATTTCGGTAGAAAAAAAACAATGACGCCTTTGGCGCCATCCAGGCTGCGATAAGGCACACAAAGACTGGCATGAAAAACAGCATCATCCAGAATGGACCAAGCACGATAAGAAGGGTCTGTTTGCAACAGCTGGTATTGAACACTTCCGCTATCCAGGGCTTTAGACACGGATCCATCAACCCCATCAGAACCAGCCATAATCCTTGCGCTCACAATCACATCCCGGCGCGGTCCACCCACTGACAGGATGCTGACGTAATCATCCATGGTCTTTTGTACACCAACCCATACCAGAGAAGCGCTCAGACGATTGGCTAAAATTTCCACCATCTGCTGCATCGTTGAAGGGAGCTCGAGGGTCAGGGAATCTCCCAGCAACCGATTCACTTCCAGCAAAGCTGCTTGCAAAGTAAATTGTGCTTTCAGTTGTTTATTGTTTTTACGATTTATGACGAGTGCGCGATAGGTAAAAAATAAACTGAAGAGCAGCAATAAAAGTAGAAATACTTTCAGCATAAAAATATCTCCACTTGTAATAAGCAGATTTTTTTAAGCCAAAAATGCTTCAGCATGATTTTTTTGCAGGGCAACATCTCTATCCATCTGCAGTAAACTGCAGAGTGACGCATAAGTATCATTGAGCGCCGACAAATTATCTTCTTTGACTTTCCGTTGTTGGCTCAGGGACTGAATACGCGGTTGGATGTTGGCCGATGAGTCGACAATGGATTCCAATGCCGTCAATTTTTCCTTGGACTGCGTGGCAAAAAGCTCCAGCTGCCGATTCATTAGATCGAGAGACTCATTGACCCAATTACGTAAATCTTTCCGGGTTTCCTCGACAAAAGCTTCAACTTGCTGTGCGAGAGAAAAAAAGGCCTTGCGCACTACAGACCCCTGGGTAGAGGCCGCAATTTCCAGACGCTTGCCAAATCGCTCATAACGATCCGCCATCGCCAAGAGCTCTGCCCGACGGGGCAATATAGCATAAGGCATGGTATCCAGCTTAGGTAAGCCATACTGCTGCTCCAGTACCCGATAGGCATCCAGCATCAGCGCCGACAAGCGGTTGGCACGTTCCAGTGCATTGTCAAACTGGGCAATGGTTTCCTCAAAAAACTTTGAGAATCGCTCATAAATACCCACAGTAGTCCAGGCTGCCAGCAACTCCGCACGTGCAGCAGCTACAATCTGATCCAGTTTTTCCAAAGAAAGTGCCTGCAGCAACCAGGTGTTGGCTGATTCCAGGAATTCTTTTTCTTTCATAATAAAGGTATCGCGGTCCCCGGCAAAAGTACGCATCAGCTTTTGCTGTCTTTCCAGCAACCGGGGTAATTGCTCTCCCGTTTGCGCCTGCAGACGCTCCATACTTTCAATTTCACCACAGAGATTTTTAACCTGCTCTTCCAGGAGTACCCGCTGATCAATGACTACCCGATTGATCAACCTTTGCGCACTGGACAGAATGGAAGCTCGCTTTCCTGGAATCAGAATTTCGGCGATGGCATTCTCCAGTTCAGCCAGCCCACTGCGCTCGCACAAGCCCTGATCCTGGCGTATCCGCCCCAACAAACCCTTTTGCGCAGAAGCGGCAATGACCTGCTCCAAGTTTAAATTCAAGCTCTTTGCGGTTCTTTCCCGCTGCATCAAAATAGCTGTGGCCTCTTCTTCAGAAGAACGCAAATCATCCCAAAGAGTGTCCACCTTGTTCAGTACGACCAATTGATTCTGCATGGCATTACGGCCCAAGGACTGCTCCCATATGGCCAGATCGCTCTGGGTCACACCAGAATCGGCGCTCAGTACAAATATCAAAGCGTCAGCACCCCGGGCTGCTTCCAGACCCAAATCAGCTTCGCTTCCCAGAGAATTAAGGCCTGGTGTGTCTAATATGACCAGTCCTGCTTCCAGTACTGGATGCGCCCATTGCAATAACGCATAGCGCCAACGGGAAATTTTTACTTTGCCCTCACCACAAGAACTACAATGAGTAGCCTCTGTTTGCCCGCCAAACTCCTTGATTTGTGCACATAGCCCATATTTACGCGCCTCCTCCAGAGGTACGCAAAGAGTTTCCGTCAATTGCGCCATCTTTTCGCTACAGTCTTTTCTATCTTCAGGATTCAGCAGAGAGAACGTCCAAAGATCACGAATCTTTTTGAGCTTATCGACAGAATCATGGAGGGTCCGACTGCGAATGGGCAGGAGCTGCAAGGAAGGACTCTCATGGCTGTGGGTGATTTCCACCGGGCACATGGTCGTTTGTCCGGGACCGGAAGGCATCAAGCGCGTGCCCAAGTCCGAAAAAAACAGGGCATTGATCAATTCGGATTTGCCTCGGGCAAATTCACCGAAAAAGGAAATACGGAGCTGGTCACTGGCAATTTCCCGGGAAAGATTATCCATACGCAGCATGGTACCGCTGGGAAGAATTTCCAACTCTACGGAGAGCTTGGCAATTTGGTGGACAGCATTCGCGATGTGCAAGCGCCATTGATGATATTCACGCAAACGCTCAACAAGCAAAGGCAGGGACATGTTCTTCTCTCCATACAAGCAACAGATCATCCGAGATTGGCTTGGCCGCTTCCGGTGGAATCAAGCACATTATAATGTAAAGTGATCTTGCCACAATGAAAAAGGGTTCGAAAAATTTCTACTCCGCCATGCGATGCAGAAAAAAAGCAATAATCGCAAATAATGCAATGGGTAAAATAGTCGCTATAGATGGACTGATACCGCCTGATACACTGATATACCCTGACATTTCGGTCAGAAAATGGAAGCCCAGCCCGAGGATCAGACCGGCCATGATCCGCGCTGCCAGCCCGCCTCCCCGGGGATTACGGGTAACAAAAGGCACTGCCAGCAGAATCATGATGAGTCCCACCCATGGGTAACTCAAGCGCCGCCAGAAGGCCAGGGCAAAGCGGTTCATCTTGAGGGCCCCGGTCTGGAGATGCTGATAGTTGCGCCAGAGCGTTGGCAAGGTCATGGTCCGCGTCGGATGGGCGAAACTGCTGAGGGTGGAGGGTGGAAGATCAATGCTCCAGGGCTGACTTGACTCATGACGAATTTGTATCCGCTCCGGCGTAATCGACGAAATTGCCACGTCTTGCAAAACCCAGTGGCCGCCGGCAAAGTGCGCAGAGCTGGCGCTGGTCAGGGTTTTTAATTCCACCATACCCGGACTGAGAGAAACCATACGCAAATCCTGCAACGATTTACCATCATTTCCCACGGCGCCGATCTGGATCAGTTGATGATTCCGACGCAACCAGAGCCCCTGTTCTCCCATATTATGAAATCCAGCCCCCGGCTGACTGGCATTGGCCCACATGGCCTCGGCGGCGGGCGCTGTCACCGGAATCACCCACTCACCCAGCACAAACATGCACAGGGTTCCTATCAAACCCACCAGGAGCAGGGGTTGTTCCAGGCGCCACAATGACCAGCCGGACATTCGCAAGGCAATCACCTCAGAATGTCCGCTGAGAATACTTAACCAGATCAGCGTACCGAGCAGCAAGGCCAGGGGAATGACATCATAGGCGACATCTGGCAGTTGCAGCGCCGCATATTGCATCAGCCGCGCCATGTTCCAGACCCCATGTCCGGGACCCGATGATTTAGCAATGAGCTGGGCGACATAGACCAGTCCCAGCAATAACACCAGAACCACTCCACTGTAGGACAGCAGGCCGGTAAACAGCAGTCGATCAGCGCGTTTCATGACACCCCCTGCCTGAACAAAACGGGCAGCAGGCCAAGATCCCGATTTCTACGCCAGAAGGTGTAAAAAGCGATGACGCCAATAAACAGCACCACCCAGAAAAATCCGGGATACAGTGGCATTTTCCCGGACATCATGTGTTCCTTGAAGTAAATCAATATATTATTGATGGCTAGCAGCAATAAAACGCCCAGCAACATGCCCGCCGCCCGACCGCCACCGCGCGGTTCGCTGTAGGCCAACGGTATCGCCAGTAACGCCAGCAGTGGCAGAGCGATAGGCCATATCAGCCGCCATTGCAGTTCGGTCACCGCATAGCGCCGGTCCTGGTCTTGCATGTGACTCAGCAAGGTCGGCAGGGAAGCGCTATCCCAGTTGATTCCGCCTGCCTGGTTATTATTTGCCACAGTGCTCCCGAGCATCACCCGATAGCGCGCAAAGGACAGCACCTTGAAGCCATTCTGTCCCGGTAGCCCCAGATAACGCTGACCATCAATCAGCACTAGACTGAGCCCGCCGTCACTTCCCGGAATAATTTCTCCATAGGCTGCCGAAGCCATATCCGATTGTTTGCCGTGGGCAATGGACAGAAAGATTTCATGGTAGCGATGGGTGTTTTTGCCTATGGCCGAACCTACATAAATCACCCGCCCCCCCGGCAAGGAAGTAAAACTACCGGGCTGAAGCATGGCTTCAGCGGCGGCATTGGCCAGCCTTTCAGATTCTGCCTGGAGCGTGCGCTGGGCGGCAGGGGCCCAGGATAAGGACAGAGCCAGTTCCAGGCAAAACACCACACCGAGCACAAACGCTACTCCCGGTAACAAACCAATCAGCCCCGTACCCGTGCTGCGAATGGCGACCATCTCATTGGAACGATAAAGATTATTGAAAACCAGATAAACCGCAAAAAAGAAGGCGAGGGGCAACACTGTCACCAGCAAGGTAGGTACAGCCAGCCCCAGAAGTTGCAGAACAATGGGCAGGGGCAATTGCCCTGAAGCCACCTGTTTCAAGAGCTGGGTCAACTGACCAATGGCCAGAATGGCGAGAATGACCAGGCAGGTCAGTAGAAAAGTGACCGCCACATTGCGGATGATTTGCCAGCGAATGCGGGTCATGAGAGCTTTTTTTGCCAGGCAAGTCTTGATTCGCGACCGCTTTGGGGCTTACTTTGTATACTTTGGTTCATATTAAATTCCTCACCTAGAGATTATCAGGAGATTTGCCGTGGAGATAGCCATTCATAGCCTCAAACCAAGTGCTGACAATCACGATTGCATAGTCATCGGTGTTTATGAACAGGGCATTCTCAGTCCGGCGGCCACCCTGGTGGATGTAGCCAGTGCAGGAGTCATACAGTCTTTTCTGGCCACCGGAGACTTCACCGGCCAATGTGGCGAAACCCAAATTTTGTATAAACTCTCCGGTCTGGCCACCCCACGGGTGATGGTCCTCGGCCTGGGCACACACGGCAAACTCAGCGACAGCAAATTCCGCAAGGCTATTCAGGGCGCCAGCAAAGCCCTGCGGCAGGCCCAAATAGTTGAGGCCAGTTTTTATCTGCTGGACACCCCGGTAGCCCGCCGCTCTCCGGCCGCCCTCAGTAAAATTCTGGTGCAAACGGTAATGGATAGTGACTACCAGTTTGATCATCACAAGGAACCTTCAGAAAAGCCCCGGCGCAGCCTGACTCAGCTGCATATCCACGTATCCGGGGGAGCCGAGGAAGAAGCGGCTATCAGGCGTGCCTGCACCGAAGCTCAGGCTACGGCCCGGGCTGTCGCATGGGCCAAAGATCTGGCCAATGAACCGGGTAATATCTGTACCCCCATCTGGCTTGCTGAGCAAGCCGAAGCCATGGCACAACGCACCGGCATCAAAAGCACGATTTTAGGCCCTGACGCTATGGAAGCCTTGGGTATGCGGCTGCTACTTGGGGTCGCTCAGGGCTCCCGACAGGAGCCCCGCCTGATCATTCTGGAATACTGGGGTGGCTCGGATGAACAGGCTCCCATTGTTTTTGTAGGTAAGGGGCTGACTTTTGATGCCGGCGGTATCTCCCTCAAACCGGCCGACAAAATGGACGAGATGAAGTACGACATGTGCGGCGGCGCCTCCGCCCTTGCTGCCATTCAGGCCGCTGCCGAACTGAAATTGCCCCTGAATATCATTACGGTGGTTCCGGCTTCGGAAAACCTGCCCGACGGCCAGGCCACCAAACCCGGCGACATCCACAAGAGTATGAAGGGTCTGACGGTGGAAATCATCAATACCGATGCCGAAGGCCGCCTGATTCTCGCCGACGCCCTCACCTATGTAGAACGCTTTGAACCCGATGTAGTGATTGACATGGCTACCCTGACCGGCGCCTGCATCATTGCTTTGGGTCATCAGACTGCGGCGGTTCTCGGCAATAACGAAGACCTGGTGCATGACCTGATCCGTGCGGGCAAAGAAAGCATGGATCGGGCCTGGGAATTGCCGCTGTACGAGGAATATCAGGAACAGTTGAAGAGTCCTTTTGCCGATCTTTCCAATGTCGGTGGCCGGCCTGCGGGTACCATTACGGCCGCCTCTTTCCTATCGCGCTTCACCGAAAACTACCATTGGGCGCACCTGGATATTGCCGGAGTCGCCTGGAAAAGCGGCGAAAACAAGGGAGCTACCGGTCGTCCAGTCTCCTTGCTGGTAGAGTATCTGCTTCACCGGGCGCATCACGCTGCCTGAAACCGGGTGTAGATTGCCTACTGCTTCCTTTTACGATTTGCCCGCAACCCTGTTGACCCCGCAAGAGCAGCTGCGGGGCATCTGTCGTGTTATCCACAAGGTCTGGCAAGTTGCCGGGGAAGCAGATATTCTTTGTGACAATTTGGAAACTGCCCAGAGCCTGGATAATACACTCTGGGTTTTTCAAGCCGATGCTTTTGTTCCTCATGGATTAGGGGTCGGTAATCCTGTGCGAATATACCACCAAGATCCTTGGCCGGAGTGTTGTAAAGTGACAGTGTTATGCAACATATCCGAGTTGCCTACAGCGTTACCCAGATCTGACCGGCTGGTGGATTTTATTCCGGTCGCGTCCGAGGCCAGGAATCAAGCCAGAGAACGATATAAGCAGTTAAAAAGCCTTGGATACACTTTGCAAGTACACGCCCTGGAAGCCTGAGCGGAGAAAAATCGCCATGAACCACAACCGTAAGGAACCCGTGCTCGAAGGAGCTCTGGAAGAAAACGAAGACGCTCCCCTGCTGCTCACCAATATAGTGAGGGAAGGATTGCCCCCTCCTCTTTGGCGGCATGAAGAATCCATAGAATCTACAAAAGAATCTAAAAAACTCCAAAGTCAGCAACCCGCAGAGACTCTGGACAACAAACCAGCTTCCACCGAAAAAACTTTTTCAATGCAGTGGGAAGAGGCAAGGTCCTCGGCTGCTGTAACTGCCACAGACCCTGCAAGCACCCCTCGTTATACCCAAAGCAATGCGTACTTGCAGGATCCAGAAATCAGCAAAGCACCAAAGGATTTCGAAGACAATGATCTTGAAGCAGCACTGGCGCGGATGCGTGAAGGACTTAGCCAATATACAGCTTCCAGACACGAAACGACCGCAGATGAAAAATTGAATGCTGATATTGAGCCTCATGTTCCCGGCATTGTTAGCGATAAGCTAAAGCCAGCTCCGGACAATCATGAATCAAGCTCACTGAGCTCGCCTGATGATAGGGAGATGGAGCCCATATTTACTGATACGGCTGATACGGCTGATACGGCTGATACGGCTGATACGGCTGCCATGCCAGCTTTCACCCGAACCGATCATGAAACAACCCCTATTACTCACGAGTCAGAAAATATACCTCCTGCTGAATCTGTTCGTTCACAGCACGATGAACCTATCCACGAAGAACACATTCAAGAGCCTGCAGAAATCCCTCACAGCACTGGGCACTTCACCCAGGAACCCGCTCTCGAAAAAACCGCCTTTGATCTTGATTTTCTGAAGGATTTCGAGCAACTATTATTTCAGGAAATAGAAAGACGGGTCATGAACGAAATGGAAGAGCAGATGATCGAACATCTGCAGAAGATCTGGAAAGAACAGTTAAGTCTGACCATGATGCGAACCCTGGCCCTGGAAGGGATAAAACTGCGTGAAAGCCTTGCCCAGGAGATGCGCAAATCGCTCCCGGAAATCCTCCAGCGCGTTCTGCATAATGGCCTGGAACAAATCATTCCCACCGAAGCTGACTGATGAAGGCTCATGACTGACCATTTAGATCGCCCCTTTGCTCCCGCTGAGATTGAAGCCACCTGTTACCAACGCTGGGAGGAGGAAGGCGTTTTTCAGCCCCGCGCTGGCGCGCAGCCTTATTGCATCATGTTGCCGCCACCCAACGTCACCGGCAACCTGCATATGGGTCATGCGTTTCAGGATACCCTCATGGATATTCTGGTCCGGATTCACCGGATGCGTGGCGAAGAAACCCTCTGGCAGCCCGGCACGGATCACGCCGGCATCGCTACGCAAATGCTGGTTGAACGCCAGATTATTCAAGCTGGTGGCGATCGCCATCAAATGGGCCGCAGCGCTTTTCTGGAAAAAGTCTGGGAGTGGCGGCATAGCTCCGGTGGCCATATTACCCGGCAGATGCGGCGTCTGGGTGCTTCCTGTGACTGGACCCGGGAACGCTTCACCCTCGATAGTGGTCTGTCCCGGGCAGTCACCGAAGTCTTTGTGCAACTGCATGATGAGGGCCTGATCTATCGCGGCAAACGCCTGGTCAACTGGGATCCGGTCCTGCGCACAGCGGTTTCCGATCTGGAAGTGCTCAGCGAGGAAGAAGACGGATACCTCTGGCATATCCGCTACCCTCTCAGTGATGGCAGCGGTTCTCTGGTGGTCGCCACCACCCGTCCGGAAACCCTGCTGGGTGATGCCGCCGTGGCTGTCCATCCTGACGATCCACGTTACGCAAGTCTGATCGGCAAAACCCTGCGCCTGCCCATCATGGGTCGCGAGATTCCCATTATTGCCGATGAGTATGTGGACCCGGAATTTGGCTCAGGCTGCGTCAAAATCACCCCGGCTCATGATTTCAATGACTATCAGGTGGGTCAGCGCCATCATCTGCCGCTCATGAATGTATTCACCCCGGACGCCCGCATCCGCGAGCAGCTGGAAGTGTTTGCCGGCCCCGACATTAGCGAAACCACAGGCGAAGCCATTCCTGAATCATTGCGGGGTCTGGACCGCTATGCCGCCCGTAAACAGATCATTGCCCTATTGGAAGCCGAAGGTCTGCTGGTTAAAACCGACCCCCATAAACTGATGGTGCCCCGTGGTGATCGTTCCCAGGCGGTCATCGAGCCTTACCTGACCGATCAGTGGTATGTGCGGGTTGCGCCGCTGGCTGAGCCTGCCATCAAGGCCGTGGAAGAAGGCCGGATTCGTTTTGTCCCCGAAAACTGGAACAAAACCTACTTTGACTGGATGCATCGCATTGAAGACTGGTGTATTTCCCGACAGCTCTGGTGGGGTCATCAGATCCCGGCCTGGTATGGTCCAGACGGGAAAATTTTTGTGGCCCGTCATGAAGAGGAAGCCCAAAGCCAGGCCAGCCGCCATTATGGCATGCCGGTGGTGCTGGAACGCGATCCGGATGTGCTGGATACCTGGTTCAGCTCAGCCCTGTGGCCATTCACCACGTTGGGATGGCCGGAAAAAACTGCGGATCTGGCGCGTTTTTATCCGGGCAGTGTGCTGGTGACCGGCTTCGATATCATTTTTTTCTGGGTAGCGCGCATGATCATGATGGGTCTGCGCTTCATGGATGAGGTACCTTTCCAGGAAGTCTATATCCATGGCCTGGTGCGCGATGCCGAAGGCCAGAAAATGAGCAAGTCCAAGGGCAATGTTCTGGATCCCATAGATCTGATCGACGGCATCAGCCTGGAGGATCTGGTCAGCAAGCGCACCCAGGGGTTGATGCAGCCGCAAATGGCCGCCAAAATTGAAAAATCCACCCGCAAGGAGTTCGCCGAGGGCATTCCCGCCTTTGGTACCGATGCCCTGCGTTTTACCTTTACCGCGCTGGCCACCCAGGGCCGGGACATCAAATTTGACCTGAAGCGCGTCGAAGGCAACCGTAATTTCTGTAACAAGCTCTGGAACGCCTCCCGTTTTGCCATGATGCAGGTACCAGAAACAGGATTGTTACAGGGCGATCAGACCCTGATGGCCCCGGAACGCTGGATCATCGGCCGCCTGCAGCACTGCGAGGCCGCTGTAAACCATGCCATTGATCAGTACCGTTTTGCCGATGCAGCCCATGCGCTCTATCAGTTTTTCTGGAACGACTACTGCGACTGGTACATCGAACTGTGCAAGCCGGTGTTGCGAGCGGATAGCGCTTTCACCGCCGCCCAGCAATGCGGCACCCGCAACACCCTGTTGCGGGTGCTGGAAGCCGGATTGCGCCTGCTGCATCCGGTGATGCCGTTCATTACGGAAACGCTCTGGCAACGTATTGCCCCCATGCTCGACAAAAGTGGGAGCAGCATTGCCCTGGCGCCCTACCCGGTAGCCGACCTGCAGCGCGTGGATCCCGAGGCGGATGCCGACACGGAATGGCTGATCCAGTTCATCCGTGCCCTGCGCTCGGTGCGTGGCGAAATGGACATTCCTCCCGGAAAATTGTTGCCGGTTCTCCTGCAGGGCGGAGATGCCGAGGATCGTCGCCGTGCCGAACATTACCAACCCTGGCTTTTTGCCCTGGCCCGTTTGAGCAGCCTGGACTGGCTGCCGGACAGTACCGAAGCGCCACCAGCCGCCCTGCAGTTATTGGCTGAGCTCAAAATTCTCGTGCCCCTGGCGGGGGTCATTGACGTGGGTGCAGAGCAGGCTCGCCTGGGTAAGGAACAGCAACGTCTGGAGGCTGATCGCAGCAAAACCCTGACCAAGCTGGGCCAGGAGAGCTTCCGCAGTCGCGCTCCGGCGGAGGTCGTCGCCAAAGAGGAAGAGCGCTTGCGGGAAATCGAAGCCGCCCTGGAGCAACTGGCCGAACAGGCTGCCCGCCTGCAACAACTGTGAAAATGCCGGATACGCCATCCCGTCAGAATCACTATTACCCGCTGGAGCTCCTTTTCGGTAAGGTCTTTTCGCCTTTCGAACAGTTTCTACGGCGGGCAACGGCAGGCGGAATCATCCTGATTCTGGCAACCGTCCTCACCCTCTTCCTCAGCAATTCACCCTGGCATACCCAGTATCACCTCTTCTGGGAAAAGCATTTCGGCATCCACTGGGGCCATTGGGTGCTGGACCAGAGCCTGCACCACTGGATCAATGACGGGCTGATGGTGGTCTTCTTTTTTGTGGTGGGCTTAGAGCTGAAGCGGGAATTTCTGGTCGGAGAATTATCCTCGCTGCGGGATGCCGCCCTGCCCATTATTGCCGCCGGGGGCGGTATGCTGGCACCGGCCCTGATATATCATCAGATCAATCCCGCAGGACCGGCAGCCGGGGGCTGGGGTATTCCCATGGCGACAGATATCGCTTTCGCCATCGGCATTCTGGTGTTGTTGGCCTGGCGCATTCCCCGTAATCTGATTGTTTTCCTGACCGCTCTGGCCATTGCCGACGATCTGGGCGCGGTGTTGGTCATTGCCATTTTTTATACGCCTTCCTTGAACCTGACAGCCTTATTCATTGCCGGCCTTTTGCTCCTGGGCCTGGTGCTGCTCAATCAAAGCGGGGTGCGCAAGGTACTGCCCTACCTGATTCTGGGTCTGCCCTTCTGGTACTTTGTGATGCTGTCGGGCATCCATGCCACCGTCGCTGGGATTCTGCTGGCTTTTACCATTCCCGCAAGAGGACGGATTCGTCCCGATCAACTGGCCGATACCCTCAGTGCGCGTAGCGAAAACCTGCGTGACACCATCATTCACAGCAAGCGCCTGGATCCCCTGGTCAATGGCAAACTGGCGGGCATCATTCAAAGCATCGAACACAGCAGTGCCGAAGCCATTGCGCCCCAGCAGCATCTGGAACATCGCATCCAGCCCTGGGTGACCTTTCTGGTGATTCCCGTTTTTGCCCTGGCCAATGCCGGCATCAACTTTGCGCACGTTAATAGCAGCATGTTACTCAGTCGCGTCACTCTGGGGATTTATCTGGGGCTGGTCTTCGGAAAATTTGCGGGAATATCCCTGACGAGTTGGTTGGCCATCAAAGTCAAACTCGCCCGCCTGCCCGGTGGGGTGCGCTGGCCCCATCTGCTGGGTGCTGCCTGGCTGGCGGGAATTGGCTTCACCATGTCTTTGTTTATCAGTGATCTGGCCTTCAAGGATGCGCAGATGGTAGAAGAAGCCAAGCTGGGCATTTTGCTGGCCTCCCTGACTGCTGCCTGTATAGGGCTACTCTGGCTTTTTTGGGTCGGCAACAAAATCAAGGAGCTGGAATGATTCCCGAAGATCTCCCGGACGTTGTCCGCCAGGCATTGCGCGAAGATCTGGGCAGTGGTGACCTGACCGCCGCCCTGATTCCTGAAGGGCAAATGCTCAAAGCGCGGATTATCAGCCGGGAGCCCGGCATTGTCTGCGGACAACCTTATGCGACCGCAACTTTTGCCGCCCTGTCTGCACAATTGCATGTGCAATGGCAGGTTGCCGAGGGGTCCGCCGTTATTGCCGAGCAGGAGCTCTGCATCATTGAAGGTCCGGCCCGGGCGCTACTCAGCGGCGAACGCTGTGCCCTGAATTTTCTGCAGACCTTATCAGGTACGGCTACAGCGGTGCAGGATTATGTGGCATTACTGCAAGGCACCCGCACCCGTCTGCTGGACACCCGTAAAACTATCCCCGGCTTACGTCAGGCACAAAAATATGCAGTGCGGATAGGGGGCGGTCATAATCACCGACTCGGGCTCTTTGATGGCATCCTCATCAAGGAAAATCATATTGCCGCCTGTGGCAGCATTACGGCCGCACTCCACGCCGCTCAGGCCCTTGCTCCGGCCCTGACCCGCATCGAAATTGAGGTGGAAAATCTGGAGCAACTGGAAGAAGCCCTGGCCGCCGGTGCCGACATGATCCTCCTCGACAACTTCACGTTGGAAAACTTGCGCAGTGCCGTCCAGCGGGTGAATGGCAAAATTCCGCTGGAGGCATCCGGTAACATGGGCTTGCACAATATTGCTGCGGTGGCCGCAACAGGCGTCGATTTCATCTCCGTTGGCAGCCTGACCCGCAATCTGCAGAGCCTGGATTTGTCCCTGCGCTATTTTTGACAGGCCCGGAGGCTTTCAGGCCCGGGCTTCAGCATCCAGACTGCGCAGAGTTTCGTCCGCTCCGGCTGCGGCGGTCAGGTCTGCCACATTTTCCTTGGTAAAAAAGCCCTGAAAACCGCCAAAACGCTGCACATATTCAACAATCAGGGAGGAGTGTTCCGAAGCGCTGGAAAAAATCTGCTTCAAGCCTTCCTGCTCCGACCCAATCACCTGCAGGAGAAATTTCTGTCCGCAGTTTTGCAGGGCATCCACCACATAATCAATGTTGATCTGATTGTTGGTATGACCATCCTGAACGCCTACCGCCAGATGATGCAGACGTGGTCCAAAATTACGCACAAAAGCTTCGGTCGGTGAAGGTTGGCCGATCAGATGATTGCAGAAGTAGGGATGGTTGGCCGCCGTAAACACCTTGGCAGGGCTGTTCAGGACATTGTCGTAATGAACGCTCTTGGTGACATTGGTGGAAGAGTTCTGATCGGGAATATCGTAGGAACCCCAATAATAATAACTGGATAAGGTCAGATATTCGAGAATGGCCACTTCCCGGTTCTGGCTGTACACCCGGGTGGCCAAATGATCAATGGGCAGCAGCAACTGATCCAGACCGAGTTTTTCCCGCAGCAGCTTGGCCTGTTCAAAGGCCACCTGCATATCATCGCGAATGGAAGACAGGCCCAGGGAATACACCCGGATGTCATTATCAGGGCGTTCCCAGTAAGCGACAATATTGTGGGTGTAGGGAGAGGGCTTGACGATGGCCATGTTGCCCGGCAACTCCAGATGCCGCACCTGCTCTTGGTTGAAAAAGCGGATTTCCCGGCTTTTTTGGACTTCCAGTACCTCATGGAGATTTTTGACCTGAAAGACTTCGCCCATGTAGCGGGAATTGGGGCGTTTGGCACCCACCGGATACACTTCATTCAGACTCCGGAAGATGCCGTGCAAGCCGGGGTCCTTGACTTCCCGCACCAGCACATCGGGCGCATTCATATCAATGCGGAGAATATGGGTGGAATGCTGATCGGTTTCGAGGGTAACCAGATAATTATACGGAGTCATCAAACAAAGTTCATGGACATAGGCGGCAGAATGGCCCGGCTCCACGGTAATCATCAAGGCATCAATCCGGCCGATATTCTCCGTGAGTCCCTGCCGATCCCGATCCTCCAGCAAACGTCCCAACCATTCCTCAAAAAAAGCCGAATTCTGCTTGTCACCCTGCCGCTTGAAATCCATTGATGCTTTCATTCATTCACCATCCTCTCCACCAGACAGCTTTAGTGTAGCGCGGCATAGATTTCTGCCCAAGCATTGCTGCGATGATTACAGGATGGGGCAATCATAATTGACAAGATACCGCTTAGTCGGTATCTTCATCACCCATGATGACTATGGTTCAACGTAAAACCCGCAATCCGGAGCAAACCCGCAATGATTTGCTCGATGCTGCTTACACCGAAATTCTGGAATCGGGCTTTCAGGCGGCCAGTCTGGAACGCATTCTTGCCAACACTTCGGTGAGTAAAGGCGCCCTTTATCACCACTTCGGCACCAAGCGGGATCTCGGTCTTGCGGTGATTCAAGAAGTGATTGGCCCTCAACTCGAAGGTCGCTGGTTCAACATGCTCGCCCAGCATAGTGATCCCATCCGTGGTCTGCTCAAACTCATCGAAGAAAAAATTGCCTCAGCCGATGAATCCGTCATTCGCTACGGCTGCCCCCTCAATAATCTGATTCAGGAGATGAGCCCTCTGGATGAATCTTTTCGCCAGGGTCTGCAAAAAATTATCGAACGCTGGGTGGAAGTAGTTGCCGAGGCGCTCAAGGAAGGTCAGGCCTCAGGAAAAGTTCGTGCAGGTACCGCCCCCCAGGATATCGCTCTTTTCATTGTCGCCTCTATTGAGGGATGTGTCGGCCTCGGGAAAAATGCCCAGTCTGTAACGGCCTATCAGCGCTGTCTTAAACAGCTGCAAGTCTACATTCAATCTCTCGCTGTCTGAACACATAGTATTACCATCCCCCTTTTCACGTCCGAATAAGGAGTTAAAGTCATGTCTGAAATACATTCCGAATGGCTGCAACTGGATCAGGACTTGCGTGCCTGGTACGCCCGTCCCGGCGGCCCCGGTCCCCATCCCGGTGTCGTCATTTTTATCGAAGCTTTTGGGGTAAACAGTCATTTTCAAGATGTCGCCGAAAGATTTGCCCGCGCCGGATACTGTGCCATCGTTCCCGATCTCTATCATGGCAAAGTTTATGAATACAGCGATTTCGAGAATGCCATCGGGCATCTCAAAACCCTGAAAGATGATCTCGCCATGCAGGAAGCCGGACTGGCCATTGCCGAACTGCACAAACGTCCAGAAGTCCGCAGCGATGCCATCGGTGCCGTGGGTTTTTGTATGGGAGGGCGTTTTGCCTTTATGGCGAATGCGGTGCATGCCGACAAGCTCGGTGCGTCCGTGGCTTTTTACGGTGGTGGTATCGCTCCCGACCAGGATCCGGCCGGTCGCCAACCGTTACTCCACTTGGTCGACCAGATGCGGGCACCCCTCCTGCTGCTCTATGGGGCTGATGATAACTCCATCACTCCGGAAGAACATGGACGTATTGCCACTGCCCTGAGTGCGGCCAAAAAGCGCTACACCCTGACCCTGTTCCCCGGTGCTCCCCACGGCTTTTTTGCCGACCCCCGCGACAGTTACCGGCCGGAAGCGGCCGCAGAGGGCTGGCGCCTGACCCTGGATCATTTTCACCAGTATCTCGGGAGATCTGCATGACGCACAAGCTATTCACACCCTGGGTCCAGCGCAGCGTCACCCTGCGTAACCGGATCATCGTTGCCCCCATGTGTCAGTACTCCACTCCCGATGGGGTGGCCAGTGACTGGCATATGGTCCATCTGGGCAGCCGGGCAGTAGGTGGCGCTGGACTGGTCATGGCCGAAGCCAGCGCGGTCAGCCCCGAAGGTCGCATTTCGCCCCGGGATCTGGGTATCTGGAATGATCAGCAGGCTGCAGCGCTAGCACCCATCGTGCAGTTTATGAAGAAGCAGGGCGCGGTGCCAGCCATACAAATTGCCCACGCCGGACGCAAAGCCTCCACCCAGGCACCTTTCGATGGTGGCGCTCCTATTGCCGCGAACCTAGAACAGGGATGGCTACCGCTAGGTCCCAGCCCCCTCCCTTTCAGTTCCAGTCACAGCGTCCCGAAAGCCATGGATACCCAAGATCTGGAAAAAGTCCGCAAGGACTTTGTGGCCGCTGCACAGCGCGCTCTGCAAGCCGGATTTGAGGTGCTGGAATTGCACATGGCCCACGGCTATCTCCTGCACAGTTTTCTGTCACCAGTCAGCAATCAACGGGAAGATGCCTACGGCGGCAGCCTCGAAAACCGGATGCGCCTGCCTCTGGAAATTACCGATGCGGTGCGCGCCGTCTGGCCTGAGCATCTGCCGCTGTGGGTGCGCATCTCCGCTACCGACTGGGTACCCGGCGGCTGGGATCTGGAACAGTCCACGGTTCTTGCCGGACACCTCAAGGATAAAGGCGTTGATGTCATTGATTGCAGCAGCGGCGGAATGACTCCCGATGCCGTCATCCCTGCCGGACCCGGCTTTCAAACACCTTTCGCCCAGCATATTCGCGAAAAAGTCGGCATCCCTACGGTAGCCGTCGGGCTAATCACTCAAGCCATGCAAGCTGAGCATATTCTGGTGAACGAACAGGCAGACGGCATAGCCCTTGCCCGGGAATTACTGCGCAATCCCTACTGGCCTCTGCATGCCGCCCGGGAACTGGGAGTAGACTTGCAGTGGCCGGAGCAATATGATCGGGCGAAATTGCGCTGACGCCTTTTCTAACCCCATTGCCGTAGTGAACATTGCAGTTGCCGGGACGGATTTCTGTCCCGGCTTTCTCTATATTCGGAGTCATTGACTGATGTCCTCTGATCAAAAATCGCCAGCCGCCCTGATGCCTTTAGCCGCGCTGGCCCTGCTCTCCATGATCTGGGGATATAACTGGGTGGTCATGAAAGTCGCCATTACTGACTGCCCGCCCCTGCTTTTTGCCACCCTGCGCGTCTGGCTGAGTGTGCTTGTTCTCATTCCCCTGATGCTCTGGATGAAACGACCATTATCCATGCCCTCTGCCCGCTACATCATTCCCTTCGGCCTGCTCCAGACCACCGGATTTATCGGTCTGGCCCTGTGGGCACTGGAATATGGCGGGGCAG
>NZ_JABBOU010000104.1 GCF_018853465.1 Acidithiobacillus montserratensis | reverse complement strand
CCATGCGGCCCGCCGCTATATCGGCAATAATTTCTTCGGCGGGACTGATTTTACCTGCACTCATACCGGGTATCCTTTGGCGGCCAACGATTCGCGAGAGATGGATGATTTTAGCGCTGAGTCCGGCTCGGTCGCCACCCAGCGTTCCAGATAACGGGCGATCAAGTCTACTTCCAGATTCACCTGCTGCCCCACCCGCCAGGACGCAGCCGTTGTCTGGCTCAGGGTGTGGGGAATCAGATTGAGCATGAAACGATCCCCTTCCAGGGCATTGACGGTCAGACTGATTCCGTCCACGCAGATACTTCCTTTGGCAGCAATGTAACGCAATAACTCTCGGGGCGCTGCTACCGCAAACACCTGGGAGCGCCCCGAATCCTGTACGCTGTGAATCTGCCCAACCCCATCCACATGTCCGGCTACCAGATGTCCGCCCAGGCGATCGGCCAGACGCAGGGCTTTCTCAAGATTGACAGCGCTCCCTGTTTTCAGACTACCGAGCAGGGTTTTATCCAGAGTCTCCCGGGAAATATCCACCGCAAATCCGTCCTTATGAAGCGCCACCACCGTCAGACACACGCCCGATACGGCAATACTGTCGCCCAGTTTGACATCGCCCAGATCAAGACCGCCGGAAGCCAGGGTCATCCGGTAATCACCACCCTGAGGCTGTAATCGGCGGACCTCGCCCAGCGCTTCAATAATTCCTGTGAACATCTATCAGTTCTCCTGTGGACGCAAGGTCCACTTCAGATCATTGTCCAGCAGCTCGAAGCCACGACTTTGCCAGCGTGGAGCTTCGGCAAGCCGGGCAAAAGGCCCTAGCTGAACAACCGCCCGGGCTCCCTGCCCGAGCAGCATGGGCGCCACATAGACCAGCCACTCATCCACCAAATCTGCCCTCAGCAGTGCGCTCGCCAGAGTCGGGCCGGCTTCCACCAGCACTTCGTTGATCTGCTTCCCGGCCAGCAGCTGCAGCAAGGCGCGCAGGTCCAGCCGCACTCCGTCCAGGGGCAGCGCCAGCAATTCCGCGCCGGCTTTTTGCAGCGTACGGCGTTTTACCGCCGAGACTTCCGGCCCATGAGCCAGCCAGACCGTCCCCGGAGAGGCAAACAACGCCGCATCAGCGGGGGTACGCAGCTGCGTATCCAGAACCACCTTGACCGGATAACGCCGCAGCGGCACCTCCAGGCGCGGAGCCAGACGCGGATTATCGGCCAGGACTGTACCCACCCCTACCATGATGGCACTTACCCGCGCCCGCTCTTTTTGCACATCGGCCCGGGCCAGTGTGCCGGTCAGCCACTGACTCTGGCCATTGCCCAGCGCCACGGCACCATCAAGACTGATGGCCTGCTTCAGCCGGATCCAGGGACGCCCTTTTTCCATGCGCTGCAAAAACCCGGGATTCAGTGCCCGGCTTTCCGCTTCCCCGCAGCCCAGATCCACCGGAATACCGGCAGCCCGGAGTCGAGCAATACCCTGCCCAGCCACCAGCGGATTGGGATCCTGCATGGCCACCACCACTCGCGCCACCCCGGCATCAATCAAGGCATCGGCACAGGGGCCGGTGCGCCCCTGGTGGGAACAAGGCTCAAGGGTCACATATACCGTTGCACCCCGGGCGGTCGCTCCGGCTTCGGCCAGAGCAATGACCTCAGCATGGGCTTCTCCGGCAAAAAGATGGGCGCCCCGCCCGACGATGTTTTCACCCTGGACCACCAGGGCACCCACCCGAGGATTGGGATGGGTGGAATACAACCCCTGCCGCGCCAGATCCAGGGCTGCTCCCATGAAGGAAGCATCGCGCTCAGTCAGCACCAGATGCGCCTTCTTCCGTATTGGAGGGCTGCACCTCTTTCAAACGGGCAATTTCGGCGCTGAAGGCGTCCACATCTTCAAAACGCCGATAGACCGAGGCGAAACGCACATAGGCAACAGGATCAAGACCGCGCAAGGCCTCCATGACCAGCTCTCCGATCAGCCGTGCCGGTACTTCCCGATCGCCCTTTTCACGCAGCCGCCGCTGTATCTGGCGCAAGGCAGCATCCACCTGTTCGGTGGCCACGGGCCTTTTACTGAGCGCCCTGGTCAAGCCACGCTGGAGCTTGTCTTCATTGAAAGCCTCGCGACGACCATCGGTTTTCACCACCATCGGCAGGGACAGCTCAGCCCGCTCAAAAGTCGTGAAGCGTTGCCCACATTGCGGACATTCCCGACGGCGCCGCACGGTCCCGCCCTCATCAGCAAGGCGGGAATCCACCACCCGGGTATCAGCGAAGGCGCAAAACGGGCAATGCACAGAACCCTAGCCGTAAACCGGAAACTGTTTGCACAGGGCGATCATATCCGCCTGCACCCGGGCAATCACCGACTCATCACCGGGAGCATCCAGTACATCGGCAATACCCTTGCCCAAGCGTTGCATTTCGGCGTCGCCAAAGCCCCGGGTAGTGGCTGCCGGGGTACCGATACGAATACCACTGGTGACGGCTGGCGGACGGGTATCAAAAGGCACCGCATTTTTGTTGACGGTAATGTGCGCACGCCCGAGAGCTTCTTCGGCTTCCTTGCCCGTTACCTTTTCACCCAGATTGAGCAGGAAGAGGTGATTGTCGGTGCCGCCGGAAACCGCCGTATAACCACGCCCGGCCAGAACGCCGCTCAGGGTCTGGGCATTGCGAATGACCTGCTGCTGATAGGTTTTGAATTCGGGCTGCAGGGCTTCCCGGAAGGCTACCGCCTTGCCGGCAATGACATGCATCAGGGGACCACCCTGCAATCCCGGGAAAATCAGCGAGTTCACCTTTTTAGCGTACTCTCCGCGACAGAGAATCAGGCCGCCACGGGGACCACGCAGCGTTTTGTGGGTGGTGGTGGTGACAAAATCAGCATGGGGCACCGGGCTGGGATGTAAACCGGCGGCGACCAGACCGGCAATATGGGCCATATCGACCAGCAGATAAGCACCGATACTCCGGGCAATCTCACCGATTTTTTCAAAATCAATAATCCGGGAATAGGCGCTGGCCCCGGCGACGATCATTTTGGGGCGTTCCTGTTCGGCTTGGGCCGCCAGGGCATCATAATCAATGCGCCCATCTTCAGCCCGCACCCCATAGGCAGCCACCTGAAAGAGCTTGCCCGATACATTGACCTTGGCACCATGGGTCAGATGCCCGCCGTGGGCCAGACTCATCCCCATAATTTTGTCGCCCGGCTGCAATACCGAAAGATACACGGCCTGATTGGCCTGAGAACCGGAGTGGGGCTGCACATTAGCATGTTCGGCACCGAAGAGCTCCAGGGCACGATCCATGGCAAGCTGTTCGGCAATGTCCACATATTCGCAGCCACCATAATAGCGTTTACCCGGATAGCCCTCGGCGTACTTGTTGGTCAGCACCGAACCCTGGGCTGCCATAACCATGGGACTGGTATAGTTTTCGGAAGCAATGAGTTCCACATGGTCTTCCTGACGTTGGGTTTCCTTGCGCATGGCATCCCACAAGGTGGGGTCAAAATCAGCAATACTGAGGGTTTTGGAAAACATGCTGCACTCCTTCAAAAACTTCCGGGAAATTTGTGGCTAGACACTAATGGATACAAGCACTCACGGCAAGGGTAAAAAATGCGTGCAAACCATGAATGAAACTCATCAGGGCTTGACGCGCACCGGCTGGGGATGCTGTGCCAGCACGAAGCGGGAAGCTTCTTTCTTTTTCCGGGGAGGACGACGTTTGTCGGCAAAGATGTCCTGATAGGCGACATGAATGACCGGCGGCCCCAGCACCCAGACAATCAAGCCCAGCCACAATTGGGAAAAAGCCGGCATGAACAGATTGGCGAGCAGAATAATGGCCCAGAGGCCAATCAGGGGATCCCGCAGTTCCGGTCGGAACAACAGAGTCAAGGTGGTTTCCACCTCGGATTCGAGCCAGCCATGCCCCTTGTGCAAAGCCAGGGCGATACCGAAAAAAGCCGGAGAAAACCAGAAATAGGGCATCAGAGACAAATCCGAGAAACGCTGTCCGAAAGCAAACCACCAGCCCCAGAATCCCTGACCCATACCGTTATTGTCATGCCAGGGGATGTTGATGCCGGCGAGCAGACTGCCCATGACGACCATGTCCTGACCAAACTCGAAAATCATACCAAAAACAGCAAAAAGCATTCCCCAGACTACTGCCACATGGAGAGCGTGGCGGGTTTGCCGGGGACTGTAGGATTCCGCCTCTGCGTCGGTATTGGCCGCAATCTCCAGGCCAAAAAGCAAACCGAAGGGGGCCAGGGCGTACATCAGCCATTCCGGAAAAGGAATAGCGGCCAGCACCAAAGCACCCCCCGTGAGCCACAGCCAGGGACTGGGCCGAGCCATGACCAACTCAGCCCCCCCTTCGACCCAGCTGACTACGCGATTTACCCACTTCCAGGCCAAAATTATCTCCCGGCAATTTGGCACATGGCCAAACACATCTTAATGCGGATCATATTCCCTACACATTCTAAACCATCCAGATAGGTGAATACAAAATTCCTACACAGAATTTTACTCCAGGTTTGCACTACTTCGATGACTGCCCTCATGCCGCTTGTCGCCGCCGTCCTTGAAGTTTAGACTCACTCGGCTCCTTTAGCTCCTCAATATTATGATGATTAGAAAAGCATACCATGCCTGCTCAGATACCTGCTGATTCCGTTGGATTGGTCACGCCGCAGACGGTCACCTTCCCGGCCGAACTGCAACTGGAGTGCGGGCGGAGCTTGCCTGGCTATACTCTGGTTTATGAAACTTACGGGGTATTGAACCGGGAGCGCAGTAACGCCATCCTGCTCTGTCACGCCCTCTCCGGTGACCATCATGCCGCCGGTTATCATCAGCTGGAAGACCGCAAACCGGGCTGGTGGGAACATCTGCTCGGTCCCGGCAAGGCCATGGATACGAAGCAATTCTTTTTCGTCTGCGCCAATTTCATCGGATCGTGTAAAGGTTCAACCGGTCCCGCGAGCATCAATCCAGAAACTGGCAGTCCCTGGGGCCTGGATTTTCCTATGGTGACCGTGCGCGACTGGGTAAAGACCCAGGCCGATCTGGCGGACCACCTGGATATTGCGCAATGGGCTGCCGTCATTGGCGGCAGCCTGGGCGGTATGCAGGTCATGCAATGGAGCATGGATTACCCGGAGCGCCTGCGTAATGCCGTGGTCATCGCTGCCGCCCCCAAACTGACCGCGCAAAACATCGCTTTCAATGAAGTCTGCCGCCAGGCCATCATGACCGACCCGGATTTTCATAATGGTCGCTATTATGCCCACGACACCAAACCCCGCCGGGGTCTCTCCCTGGCACGCATGATTGGCCATATCACCTACCTTTCCGATGACGCCATGCGCAGCAAGTTTGGCCGCGATACCCGGGGAGGCAAGGCTTTCTCTTTTGGTTTTGATGTGGATTTTGAAGTGGAGAGCTATCTGCGCTACCAGGGTTCCAGCTTTGTCGAACGCTTTGATGCCAACAGCTATCTCTACATCACCAAGGCCCTGGATTACTTTGATCCGGCCAGTGCCTACGGGGGCAATCTGGCAGAAGCCTTTGCCCGGATACAAGCGGCTTTCCTGGTCATTTCTTTCAGTTCCGACTGGCGTTTTTCTCCGGAACGCTCCCGGGAAATCGTCCAGGCCCTCTACACCTGCAATCGCGATGTCAGCTATGCCGAAATCGAGGCCACCCACGGCCATGACTCGTTTTTGATGCCTATCCCCCAATACGTGGCCGTCCTGCGCACTTATCTGCAACGCGTGGCCGAGGAGATCGGCCTATGAAGCTGCGTCGCGATCTCGCCATCATCGCCGACTGGATTGCTCCCCAGAGTCGCATCCTCGATCTGGGTTGCGGGGAGGGCGAGCTGCTGGCTTACCTGCGCGCCGAAAAGGGGGTGCAGGGTTACGGGGTGGAAATAGAAGAAGACCGGGTGGTTGCGGCCATTCGTCGGGGAATACCTGTCATTCAGCAGGATCTGGATCAGGGTCTCAAAAATTTTGCCGATCTCAGCGTAGATACTGTGGTGCTTTCTCTCACGCTCCAGGCAACGACCTTTCCCCGCCAGCTATTACTGGAGATGTTGCGGGTTGGCCGGGAAGTGATTGTGACCTTCCCCAATATGGGACACTGGCATGCGCGCTGGCAACTGGGTGTTCTGGGCAAAATGCCGACCACAGACGCCTTGCCTCATACATGGTACGATACTCCCAACATCCACCTGTGTACGATTCGGGATTTCGAGCAGCTCTGCGCTGACAACGGTATTGTCATTCATCAGCGGGTAGTACTGAATGACCGGCGGCGCAGTACCTGGCGCAATCGTCTGTTACCCAACTTTTTTGGAGAAGTTGCCTTGTATCGCTGTGCGCTGGACGCACGCTGAGGCCTACGCAAGGAGAATGCCATGACTCTGGAACTGATCAGCTTCCCCCTCTGCCCCTATGTGCAACGTTCGGTCATCACCTTGCTGCACAAGCAGGTGGGTTTCCAGCTCACCCATATTGATCTTGCCCACAAACCCGAATGGTTTCTGACTTTATCCCCCATGGGAAAAGTGCCCTGCCTGAAAATCGGGACGGATACGGTGCTTTTCGAGTCCCAGGTCATCAATGAATACCTGGATGAAACCATTGCGCCGGCATTGCATCCTGCCGACCCGCTGGAGCGCGCCCAGCATCGCGCCTGGATTGCCTTCGGCAGCGAAATGATCGGTGACCAGTTTCAGATGATGATCGCCCAGGGAGAAGAACGCTTTACCGCCGCCAGTCGCCAACTCTTCGACAAACTGGAGCGGCTGGAAAAAAACATGACCGGAAGCCATTTTTTTGCCGGCCAGAACTTCAGCCTCGTGGATGCGGCTTATGCGCCCTTATTCATGCGCATGGAAATCCTCCATGCCTTAAGACCATTACCGCGCTGGGAAGCCTTGGGCAAACTGCGGCGCTGGACGGCCTTGCTCATGGAATTACCGGAAGTAGCCGGTTCCGTTACGGCTGACTTTCCGGAACGACTGCGCAATTATATCAGCGAAAAAGGCAGTCTTCTGCTACGCTCAGTCTGAGTCGTCGGGTCTGAATGGCTGGAAGCCGCATTTACGATAACAGGAGTCGTGTATTATGAGTGATCAACAGGGAGAGGACATGCAGGATCAGGCACTCGTGCCCACCACCCACTTTGGTTACCAGGAAGTTCCGGAAACTGAAAAGGAAGATCTGGTGAAAGGGGTATTCAGCAGTGTTGCGGGCAAATACGACCTGATGAATGACCTGATGTCACTCGGTGTCCATCGTCTGTGGAAGCGCTTCACGGTCGATCTGGCCCGCCCCCGCCCCGGCCAGCGGGTGCTGGACCTGGCTGGAGGAACCGGTGATCTGGCCGCCGCCATTTATCCGCGCATCCAACCTCGGGGATCCATCGTCGTATCGGACATCAATCCGGAAATGCTCGCCGTTGGCGAAACGCGCCTGGCCGACAAGGGGATTGTCGCCGGGGTCGATTTTGTCGAAGCCAATGCCGAAGAACTCCCTTTCCCTGATCGCGAATTTGATCTGGTGACCCTCGCCTTCGGAATCCGCAACATGACCCACCCCGAGCGCGCCCTGAAGGAAATTCATCGTGTTCTCAAGACCGGTGGCCGCGCTTTGATTTTGGAATTTTCCCACCCGCGCTGGCCGGGTTTGCAGTCCATCTACGACCTCTACTCCTTTCAGCTGCTGCCACGCATTGGCGAGCTCGTGGCCAAGGATCGGGAAAGTTATCAATATCTGGTGGAATCCATCCGCCGCTTCCCCGACCAGGACACTTTCAAGATGATGATGGAAGATGCCGGACTGGAACGGGTGGAAGTTTTCAATTTGTCGGGGGGTATTGTCGCGCTGCATCGCGGCTTTCGTATGGACTGATGAATGCTTTTCATCTGAACACCTAAAAATTCCCTCTTGAGCCGAGACTCCGGGCAGGGCATGATGGCCTCAATTTTCGCAGAGGAGTAATGCCCATGACGTCCGTTCACAGTCTCGGTTTTCCGCGTATCGGTCATAAACGCGAACTCAAAAAAGCGCTGGAAAGCTTTTGGTCCAAGGAAATTGACGAAAAGGAACTGCAAGCCCGCGCTGCCCAGTTACGTGACCGCCACTGGAAAATCCAGCAGACCTGTGGAATGGATCTGATTCCGGTCGGTGATTTCAGCCTTTATGACCACATGCTGGACATGAGCTGCACCCTTGGCGCCATTCCCCCGCGTTACGGTTTTTCGGGCACCCAGGTCGGCCTGGATACCTTTTTTGCCATGGCCCGTGGTTCCAGCACCCAGCCCGCCATGGAAATGACCAAATGGTTTGATACCAACTACCATTTCATCGTCCCGGAATTCCACGAAAACATGACCTTCAGTCTGAGCAGCGAGCGCCTGTTTGATCAGGTCAAGGAAGCCCAGGCCCTGGGTATCAAGGCCAAGCCCGTGCTCGTCGGTCCCATCACCTATTTGTGGCTGGGCAAGGAAAAGGACCTGAACGCCGAAGCCCATCATGAGGCTCAGCATCATCATGATGACAGTGCCTGTCATGGTCACGGCGCCCCGGTAGGCAATGCCTGCTTTGATCGTCTGACTCTGCTGCCCAAGGTGCTGCCGGTGTATGCCGAAATTCTTGAGCGACTGGCCGGCATGGGTGTGGATTGGGTGCAGATGGATGAACCCGCTCTGGCTCTGGACCTTCCCGCCGAATGGCGCAAGGCTCTGGAATCGGCTTATCAGACCCTCAGCAAGGGCAAAAGCCCCAAGATTTTGCTGGCTACCTATTTTGATTCGGTGGCCGATCACGCCGAAGTCCTCAAAGCCCTTCCGGTGGCCGGCCTGCATCTGGACCTGCGCCGCGCTCCCCAGCAACTGGACAGCTTCCTGAAAAACTATCCCGCCGAAAAAGTGCTTTCCCTGGGTGTGGTGGATGGTCGCAACGTCTGGCGTGCGGACCTGGATGCCGGCCTGAAACTGCTGGAACCCGCCCATCAGCATTTGGGCGAGCGCCTCTGGGTGGCTCCTTCCTGCAGCCTCTTGCACACCCCGGTGGATCTGGATCAGGAAAACGAACTGGATGCCGAACTGAAATCCTGGCTGGCTTTCTCGGTGCAAAAGCTCGATGAGGTCGCCATTCTCGGTCGTGCCCTCAACGCCGGCGTGGATGCCGTTGCCCAGGAGCTGGCTACCGCCCGCGCTGCCGTGCATTCCCGCAAAACCTCCCCGCGCATTCACAACCCGGCCGTGGCCCAGCGCCTTGAGGGTCTGGGTCAGGATGACGGACAGCGTCACAGCCCTTTCCCGACGCGCGAAGCCGCACAGCGGGCGCGTTTCAAGCTGCCTGCTTTCCCCACCACCAGCATCGGCAGTTTCCCCCAGACTCCGGAAATCCGTAAGGCCCGGCTGCAGAATCGCAAGGGTGAACTGAGCGACGCCGACTACCAGAAGGCGATGGAAGCGGAAATTGCCCTGGTGGTGAAAGAACAGGAACGTCTGGGCATTGATGTGCCGGTTCACGGCGAGCCTGAACGCAACGACATGGTGGAATACTTTGGTGAGCAGTTGGCAGGATTTGCCTTTACCCGCCATGGCTGGGTACAGAGCTACGGTTCACGCTATGTGAAACCGCCGTTGATTTTCGGTGACGTATCCCGTCCCACCCCCATGACCGTGGCCTGGAGCCAATATGCCCAATCCCTGACCCAGCGCCCCATGAAAGGCATGCTCACCGGACCGGTGACCATTCTCCAGTGGTCTTTTGTCCGCGATGACCAGCCCCGGGAAAGAACCGCCCTGCAAATTGCCCTAGCTATCCGTGATGAGGTCAAGGACTTGATCGACGCTGGTATCGGCATCATTCAGATTGACGAACCCGCCTACCGCGAAGGACTACCCCTCAAGCGCAAGGACTGGGATCACTATCTGAACTGGGCTTCCCGGGCTTTCCGGATTTCTGCGCAAATCGCTCCCGATGACGTGCAGATTCATACCCATATGTGTTACTCGGAGTTCAATGACATTCTGCCTGCCATTGCGGCCATGGATGCGGACGTCATCACCATCGAAACTTCCCGGTCGCAAATGGAGTTGCTGGACGCTTTTGCCACCTTCAATTACCCCAACGAAATCGGACCCGGTGTGTATGATATCCACTCCCCCCGCGTTCCCAGTGTCGAAGAAATGGTGGGTCTGATGGAAAAAGCCGTGAAGGTCGTTCCTGCCGAGCGCCTGTGGATCAACCCTGACTGCGGACTCAAGACCCGCAAGTGGGCAGAAGTTACCCCGGCCCTGGAAAACATGGTGGAAGCCGCCAAGCAGGTGCGTGCCAAGCACGTCTGATTCCTCCGGGATTTTGCATTACCAAGGCCCCTTTACCGGGGCCTTTTCATTTATTGATGCTGCGACTTTTTTCGATGCGTACGGAGCAGATCATGCCTGCCACCAGGGGGAAATTTTTGGGTTTTTTGAGTAACCGGATGCGCACCGGAATGCGCGAGGGTAAACGAACCCAGTTGAAGCTTGCCCGGACCCTGGCCTGCAACCTCTCACCGGTCTGACTTTCGCGGTCAGCAATAGCCGGCGCAATGCTCTCCACAATGCCGGACAAACGCTCATGCGCGCCCAACAGGGTGATCCGGGCATGCTCACCAATATGCACCCCCTGCAGGCGGGTCTGCTCAAAATAAGCATCAATCCAATAGGACTTCGCTTCCACCAAGGCCAGCAATCCCTGACCCTGGGTTGCATAGTCACCGGCCCGCAAGCGCAGATGGGTAATGGTCCCGGCAACCGGCGCCCGCACAACCGTTCGCCCCAAGTCATAGGCAGCCAGACGCACGGCCGCCTGAGCGGCGCGCAGTTGTGCTGCAGCGACATTCACTGCCAGCACGGCATCGGCGCGGGCCTCGGCGGAAACCGCTGCAGCAGGTAATGCGGCGCGGCGCGCTGCCTGTTCGCGACGCAGAGCCAGGCGGGTGCTGGCTACGGCAAGCGCAGCCTGGGCTTTATCCAGGGCCAGCTGATAGCGACGCGGATCAACACGAAACAGCAGGGCTCCCGCCGGT
>NZ_JABBOU010000103.1 GCF_018853465.1 Acidithiobacillus montserratensis | reverse complement strand
TTGGCTTTGCTTCGGTGGAGGCGCTGGACAAGGTACGCTGGCCGTTAGCATCCTTACGTCTGGAACCGCCCCGGGGGTTGTTCTGGACCCTGTTTTTAATCCGTCCCCAGGCGGATTTTCAGTCGCGGGCAGTCAGGGTATTTTTGCAGTTGCTGCAGGGGGCATGATTTTTAGAGGGGCCAAGCATAACTGTAGTGCAGGTTAATGTCGCAAAAAGCATCCTCATGCACCCCGGCTGTTCAGGCTTTACGTTGTCATCAGAAACACGCCCGAACCCCCCGCCGGGTGCTCCAACCAGATCAGTGGCAAGTCGGGGCGCTGCTCACTGAGGGCTATTTCGGCGTCTCCGGTTTCCACGATCAATACCCCACCGGCTTCGAGATGCTGCGGCGCCTGTTCCAGTAGGGGTAGCAGGCAGTCCAGCCCATCTGTTCCGGCCGCCAGTGCGAGGCGCGGTTCATGGGTGTATTCCGGCGGCAATTCGGCCATGGCAGCGGCATCTACATAGGGTGGATTGCTGATGATCAGGTCATAGCGCTGTCCGCCCAAAGCGGAAAACAGGTCAGACTGATAAAGTTGCACCTGATCTTCCAGGCCATGCTGCAACACATTGGCGCGGGCAACATTCAGGGCATCCGGAGAAATATCCACGGCATCCACTGCAGCATGGGGAAAACGCAGGGCCATGGTAATGGCCATGCATCCTGAACCGGTACCGATTTCCAGAATGCGGCGCACCCGGGTTTCGTCTACCCAGGGGGCAAAACCCTCTTCGATGAAGGGCTCAATCAGGCTGCGCGGAATCAGTACCCGTTCATCGACCATAAAGCGTAACCCGGCAAACCAGGCTTCGCCGGTGATGTAGGCTGCCGGGCGGCGAAGCATTTCGCGCTGATAAAAGTGGTTCAGGACCAGATGTTTTTCTTCAGGCAAAAGTCGGGCGTTGCTGAAGTCGCCCAGATCTTCCGGCTCCAGGTGTAATGCCCGGGCCAGAATCAGGTCTGCTTCGGCGCGGGGATTTTGCTGCCCCTGGCTGAAATCCAGACGGGCGGCGGCAAAACGACTGGCTCCCCAGCGGCGGAAATCACCTACGCTGGACAGGGTATGCCCGGCCAGATGTATATATTGTTCGAGGCGCATTAGTGGATCTCCAGCCAGACGGGACAATGATCAGAGCCGGTGACTTCCGTGGCAATACCGGCGTCTTGCAGGCGCGGCAAGAGACTCTGGTGTACCCAGAAATAATCCAGACGCCAGCCAATATCCCGACTGCGCGCGTCGGTGCGCTGGCTCCACCAGGAATAGCGCGCCGCATCGGGATGAAAATGGCGAAAACTGTCTACCCAGCCATGTTGTTCCCATAAATCCAGATAGGCTCTTTCTTCGGGCAGAAAGCCCGAGATGCGCTGGTTTTCCTTGGGGCGGGCAAGATCTATGGGACGGTGGGCCGTGTTCACATCACCGCAAAATACCGCTGGACGACCTGCTGCTACCCGCTGATTGATCCGCTCCAGAAAAGTGGCATAAAAATCCAGCTTGAAAGCCAGTCTTTCACTATCTTTTTTGCCATTGGGGAAATAAACATTGTAAAGATCAAAAGCGCCGCAATCCGTGATGACGACTCTGCCCTCGGCGTCAAAGCGTTCGATCCCCAGTCCCGCCTGGGCAGGACAATCAGCGTTCTTGCTGAAGGTGACCACGCCACTGTACCCGGGGCGTTGAGCAACCGCCCAGCAACTGCTGTAACCATCCAACCGGCTTTCTTCCGGACCCATGGTGGCAGGATTGGCCTTGCTTTCCTGAATGCAGAGCAGATCGGGTTTGGCCTTGTCCACCCAGTCGCGCAGTCCCTTGCGGCAGGCTGCCCGCCAGCCATTCACATTCCAGCTGTAAAGACGCATTTGCCTGACCTTTAGCGCATCACCCGCACAGCCAGAAA
>NZ_JABBOU010000102.1 GCF_018853465.1 Acidithiobacillus montserratensis | reverse complement strand
TAATATCTGGCGGAGATGGTGCACGACCCGCCCGCCGGTGGCCATTCCCGAACCCGCCATGATCAGGGCACCCCCCTTGATCAGATTGATCCCCATGGATTCACTGCTTTCGCGGGTGAAGTGCAGGTTGCGCAGGGCGAAGGGATCGGTACCATGCTGCAGGTTTTCGCGGGTATCGGGATTGAAGCACTCCGGATGCCGACGAAAAATCTCCGTCGCCGAAATGGCCATGGGTGAGTCCAGAAAAACGGGCAGCGTGGCGGGAATCTGGTTGTCGCTCATCATTTCCCTCAGGTAGAACAACAAATCCTGGGCCCGCTCCAGAGCAAAGGTGGGAATGATGGCATTGCCGCCGCGTTTGAGGGTGTCGAGGATGGCATCGCGCAATTCTTCTACAGATGGTCCGATCGCCTTGTGCAGACGATCGCCGTAGGTGGTTTCCATGACGATGACATCGGCCTCGGGGGCAGGGGTCGGCGGATTGATGATGGGCTTGCCCTGGTTGCCCAGATCGCCGGAATAGACGATACGCTGCTGTTTCCCGGCCTCACTGGCCTCGACCAGAATCCAGGCCGAACCGAGAATATGTCCCGCATCGCCGAAGGTCGCACTGACGCCCGGACAGACTTCCAGTTTCTGACCGTACTCCGCCGTACGGCCAAAGCGTTCCATGGTATTGAGCACATCGGCAATATCATAAAGCGGGGCGGACTCCGTTTCGCCGTGCCGCTGGTGCCTGCGACTGGCGCGGCGCGCCTCTTCTTCCGCCAGCCCCGCTGAATCCACCATCACCAGCCGCGCCAGCTCGCGGGTGGCCGAGGTGGTGATAATCTCACCCCGAAAACCGCGTTTGACCAGCAAGGGAATACGCCCGCAGTGATCCAGATGCGCATGGGTCAGGAGCAAGTAGTCGATGTCTTTGGCAGCAAATCCAAACTCTTGGCGATTTTCTTCTTCCAGATCATGTCCACCCTGAAACAGACCGCAATCTATGAGTAATTGTTTGTCGCCTACCCGCAGATAATGACAAGAGCCGGTAACCCCTCCCGCAGCACCATAAAATTGCATTTCCATGATTATTCTCCTTTTTATTTGAAATAATGGTTTTTAGTGGCAGGCTGTGCGCCTTTATTGTTTATAGCACAAATATAAGCAGACAGAATGGCTTGACTTGCGCTCTATTTGCTCTATATGCACTATGACGAACATAAATAAATCAAATGTGGAGCCCGCAATGACCAATTTGAATAAGATACGCCCCGTAGAAAGAGAGTACGCGTGGATACTTGCAGCCGCAGTTGCGGTTATTACCTCCATTTTTACCTGGATACTCGTCCCGGCAATGCTGGCCGGGAATCCATTATCTGATGCGGTGTTACCCATATTGAAAATGGCGGGTAGCCTCCTTGCCGCATTTGCCGCCTTTGCTACACTGAAGCTATTTCTGGAAAGGAAAAAGGGGCGCGAACAGGAGAAAGATTCCGCCCCATTTAATAACCGCAAATCCTCGTCACAGCATGCCCCTTACACTGGTCGCGTCAATCCTGTTAACAGCCATAATTCCCGGCACAAAACACAAACAGGGCCTCAATTCAAAACGGACGAAACCGTTTGGAATCTTGAACTGCTCCAGTCACTGGAGTGGAAGCGGTTTGAAGATCTTTGTAATGAATATTCCAAGACCAAAGGCATGCGCACTCAAACCACCAGGCTTGGCGCAGATGGGGGAATAGATATCCGGATTTATCGCGAAAATGGGGATCTGATGAGTGTAGTCCAGTGCAAGGCCTGGAAATATGATATACACGTAAACCTCATTCGCGAACTGGCCGGTGTGATGGCTCACGAGAAGATAAAAAGCGGAGTTTTTATCACCACGAGCCGTTTCACCCCTGATGCCAAAGCTTTTGCCGCCGCAAACAGGATTGTCTTGCTCGACGGAAATGAATTTCTGGATGCTATAAAGACGTTACCCGCCAACGAGCAAGAGCATCTGCTGAACTTTGCCACTGCTGGTGACTATACCACTCCGACCTGTCCAAAGTGCGACGTTAAAATGGTTCGGAGAAAAAAATATAGTGAGTTTTGGGGGTGTCCAAATTTTCCCGACTGCCGCCAGATCATCAAAATCCGGAAAGGATAGATTTTATCCGAATCGTCTATGCAACCTCCTGGCTCAGGTCAGCATCATACTGAAGCGCAAAGCCGTTGCCAGGAGGCCCTGACGGTAATAAAAACGGTGTCCAAGTGCATTACCCATGGCGGCATCCAGCAACAGCTTGCAACAGCCCAAGACTTTAGCTTCTGCTTTTAATGCATCGATCAGCCTCTTTCCATGCCCCTGACTGCGGCAGGACGCATCAATCACCAGATCATCCACATAGACAAAGCGACCATGCACCAGATTGTCTTGTACACGAAATCCGGCCAACCCCAGCGGCTGACCGCCATTCCACAGGGCCAGCAGGCGGTAGCCCTGGGTGCGCTGATGTTGCCAGCGCTGCACAAACGCCTGCGCTGAATCGAGCTGTGGTCGTAATTGCCGCATCAGCGGATAAGAAGCCCGAATATCTTCTTCATGATCAAGGTAGCGTAATTCCACGGCAGAAACAGGCCTACCACAACTCTCCCCTGTTTCACGGGGAATCATGGCTGATCCCTCCTAATGGCAGGAGGTGGTGCAAATCGCAGACCGACACCCAGCCGGTTCCAGGTGTTGATCAGGCCAATGGACACCGTAAGATACAGCACTTCCTTTTCCGTGAAATGCGCCTGCAGAGCTTCATAGAGGGCATCGGGCGCTCCCTGGGACGCCAGCGCCGTCAGACTTTCCGCCCACGCCAAAGCGGCCTGCTCCCGGGCAGAAAAAACGCCCGCATCCTTCCAGCCAGCCAATAAATCCAGCTTGACCGCTTCCACGCCCATTTGGCGGGCGATATTCAGGTGATACTGGATACAAAATGCACAGCCATTGATCTGCGATACGCGCACCTTCACCAACTCTGTCAGTTTAGGGTCAAGACCGGCATCCTTGACCGCAGTCCCTATTGCAGCAAGTCCGGCATATATGGAGGGTGCCATTTGGGTGAAGGCGGAGTAATCGATGCGGGTATGCTGTAAGGACATGACTTGTTCCTCCTGGGGCGATTCGCTAGTATCAGGACTCTAACAATATATCAGGGCTCTTACAATATGGACGACGCCAAATTGATACCGGCCATCCCTCCCGTGGGGGAGGGTAAGCGCGGGGAAAAGGGTTACTTGGGCTACTTGCTGCGTCAGGCTGCCGGAGCTTATCGGCACCAGATGGAGCGAGCGCTGGCCGATCTCCATGTCACGCCGCCGCAATTTGCCGTCCTCACCATGCTGAAAGCCTATCCGGGTCGTTCCAATGCCGACCTGGCCCGATTGACACTGCTCACCCCCCAAACGGTCAGCATCATTATCAACAACCTGGAGCGTGCGGAGGCCATTGTGCGCCGCCCACATCATTATCATGGTCGGGTCCAACAGATTGAGATCAGCGAAACCGGCAAGGCACTATTGGCGCGCTGCCGGGAGCGGGTGCAGGTCATCGAGAAAAAACTGGCCGAAGGGCTCTCGCAAGAAGAGGAATCAGCTATTCGCAAATGGCTGGTGCGCGTTGCTACGACTTCCTGAAGGATCGCTGCGGGAAAAACAAAGATCTGAACCAATACTGAGGACTCAGAGTCTTGAACAATCTCCCAGGTATGCCCCCACATGCCATAATAGTATACGACTCATACGTGCCCATCCTGGATCTGCCAATAGCTTGAATTACAATGTTTTTACAAAGTGATGCCCCACAATCTGGTAACCATTTCGTTCGTAAAACCTACGCGCCGCCTGATTGGTGACATAGGCATCCAGCACCATAATTTCACAGCGCTGATGGCGGGCGTAATTTTCCACCCAGTTCATGAGCTGTTGTCCGATACCACAGTCCCGATACGCCGGATCCACGACCACATTGTCCACATCGAGATAACGGCCACACCAAAATCGTGTTCCCAGCCAAATGCCCGCCACACCCACACAGTTATCTTCCATAAAAACAGCTGCGCATTCATAGCCTTGTCCCGTCATCTCCTGAAGCCGTTGCGCAAGCTGTTCTGGTGACACGGTAGGATTGAGTAGCTGTACCAATGGCAGAATGATGGGCAGGTCCTGATGCCCCAGCAGCCGGATCAGCACTTCGGCAGGTAATTTTCCGCTTTCCAATATGGACTCCTCGCTTGGGGCGCATCATGGCCTTGGAAAATAGCTTTTTTATTAGGCCACTAGCCTCTCTCTTTCTCGTCAGATCCAGCCATTGTAATCCAGAGAATACCAGGAAACCGACAGTAATCTTCATTTATTATCCACCCGGCTCACAGCAAGTTGATCCCGTCGTCCACCATAACCATTTCTCCGGTCAGGGAAGACGATTCGGTCAGCATCTGCGTATTGAGAATCCCTTAATCGGTAGAAACAGCAGCAGTGGATTGCCGGGTGCAGCCTCAAAACCGAAATGTCGATAGTACCCAGCCGCCTCCTCATCCAGTGCATCAACAAACAACCCGACCCCTCCGGCATCGGCATGAATGCGTTGCGCTCGCGTCATGGCATCAACCAATAATAAATCGCCCAGTCCTCTTCCCTGGTATTGTCGATCTACGGCCAACCGACCCAGCCGAACACCGGGAATCCGGCGCGGTAGCTTCTTTCGCCAGGGTTCGGGCAGATGTCGGTTATCGAGTTCGGCCAAGGTCAATGCATAGTAGCCGCAAATCCGGGTCGGTTCGCTCTCGTGGATGGCAACAAAAGTTCTCGACAGCCCCTTTTCCTGATGCTGACCTGCGACCTGTTGTAACCAAACGTTCAGTGACTCACGTCCACAATCGAAGGTCTGCCGATCAAGGCTCCCAGCGAAACGTGTTATCTTCATCCGCATTTCTGGCTTTTTGGTAATGTTCTATGGCGGCCTGCAATCGGGCATTGGGCTTGAATGGTTTTTCCATCAACTCCAGGAGCCACTGCCAGTCACGCGGGCCTAAGCGGATCACTTCCTCGCGCTCAATGACCTGTTGCGCCTCTTTGAGTGCGGCTTGCACCAAAAACTGATTGACCGTCGCACCGCTCAGTTGGGCGGCACGGCACAGCGTTTCGTAAACATCATGCGGCACTCTCGCGCCAATGCGATCCTGCTTCGTAACGGCTGTATTCACCACAAAGCCTCCCCGTGACTGAAAGCATTATTATAATGCAGTCGCCATTTTGGCGCCATGATTCTGGTCGCATCCATAACTACTTCCACCCGGAGCATGTAGGCAACAACATTTGCTGGCATTCACTGACAATAAAGTATTACCCTGGCGTCTCGCGGATGATCTGCCGCTCACGGATACGATTTCGGCTTGAATTATCCGTTATGTCTTATCATTAGTTTTGTGCTGCCCCTTGCTTTTTCGGTAGCTCCGGGTTCATAACATCCCAAGGTGCAGCACTATCTACATGGAAATCCAACTTTGGAAGATAATTCGATGCGTCATTCAAAGTGCCGGCCTTTATACCCAACATTCCTGGCATATGGCTGAACTGGGCGAACAATTGAGAGCCACAATTCGGGCAGAAACCTCTTTTGTGCATATTCCCGCTGTCTGCCTGGGACGTGAAATACTTCACCTCACCGGAAACAACCACCTCCTTTTCAGGGAAAATCATTGCCGGAATAAAGGCACTGCCTGACGATCTTTGGCAGTCCTTGCAATGACAATTGCCAGTAAACACCGGTTCAATATCCACTGAATAGCGGATTTGCCCACAAAGGCACTGCCCAGAATATTTTGCGATCATAGACGACTCCATTCTTATAGCTGCCGACCATCAGGGCTCAACAACGGTAATGTAGCATCATGCATAGAGTAATCGTCCGCGTGGCTCAGGTATGGAACGCCCCAGATCCTTTGCCGTCTCGACCCATGCACCGATTACCTGTTCCGCGTTGGCTACCGCCTCTTGATAAGTGGCACCATCGGCCATGCAGCCAGGGAGTTCAGGAACCTCCACAATAAAAGCATTGTCTTCGTTACTCCAATAAATGACCAGATCATACTTACTCATCGTTATTAACCCCCCATGCGTTTGATTCTCTTTTGGAGCGAGCAAATCTAGTTTTGTAAGCCTAGCCCATGTTTGACACCTTACAAAATTTCTTCTTTTGTTACCGATAGTTGTGACACAAAAAAATCGGCGAGTGGCACTACAAACTAGGTTTTGGGGTTAAATGATCTGCTTTTTTACACCCCCAGGGTTGCAGGATAGGTGTCCCCCTTGGGGGGACGAGTTTGGGTTTGGCGAATGAACATGCGCTCAAGCTACGCCAGGATCGGCATTGGGTCAATGGAACTATGAAATTATGGCACTACATTTACTGCCGAAAAATCCTTGTTGATTTTATGCGCATATTTTTCAAAAAACCCGGATTTTGCCGAAAAAGTGTCAAACATGGGTTAACAGGAAGTATACGTCCGGCATGAAAAACGGGCCTTGGCCAAAGGTGTACTCACCGACGGCGGAGAAAGCGCAACATAGCCTTCTAGTGAGGAACGGCTCTCCTTAATGCGTGAGGCGCATACGCCCAAGAGTTGAGGCTCGAAAAGAGGATTATGGAATACCGCTTATAACCTTGCGAAGAGCTGCTTTGGCCCTATGAGTTGTCCAGACGGCATCCTGCGCGTGGCTGGACGGAAAAGAGAAATCACCTCCTCCTGAAACTGGTCTGGATCGACGCATGTAGATATCCTGGTTATACGGTTCCGTCATATTGCGAAAAAATTTCTGTGACACTCCTTTTAGATCATGTAACCATGGTCCAACTCTTCCGCGACGGTTCCGACCTGGCCACGCAGAAGGTGTTGTTCTGGTATGGGTTCCAACAGCGCTACAACGTCGAGTAGTCTCATGATGTCTCCTCACATAGCAACTTGTCAGTCTGGGAACGTCTTCTCCAGTCCTGATGATCCTACCCGTGCGAACCATCGCGGACTGAAAACCCAGGATGAAACTATTTTGTCGAGGATGATACTTTTTGGTCTGTGAACAACTCAGAATAATCCCTGCTTGCCCCTATTCAACCGTCACCGCCTTGGCTAGATTACGAGGCCGGTCCACATCCGTGCCTTTGACCAGGGCAGCGTGATAGGCCAGCAGTTGTACCGGGATAACATGCACCACCGGGGAGAGCAGACCAGTATGCCGGGGAAGGCGCAGCACATGGATGCCTTCGCTGGCGCTGAAGTGGCTGTCGGCGTCGGTGAACACGTATAACTCTCCGCCCCGGGCGTGTACTTCCTGCATATTTGCAGCAACTTTTTCCAGCAGGCGGTCGTTGGGCGCAATGACCACCACCGGCATGTTGCTGTCCACCAGAGCCAGCGGGCCATGCTTGAGCTCTCCGGCGGGGTAGGCTTCGGCGTGAATGTAAGAGATTTCCTTGAGCTTGAGGGCGCCTTCCAGAGCGATGGGATAATGCAGGCCACGCCCCAGGAAAAGGGCATGCTCCTTGGCCGCGAAACGTGCTGCCCAGCCCTGGATTTGTGGCTCCAGATTGAGGGCATGCTGGACGCTACCGGGCAGTTGACGGAGCGCGTCCAGGTGCTCGCCCTGGGCGTCGTCATCCAGTCTTCCCTGCGCTTTGGCAATTGAAATGGCCAATAAATACAGGGCAGCCAGTTGGGTGGTGAAGGCCTTGGTCGATGCCACCCCGATTTCGGGTCCGGCCCGGGTCAGAAAACGCAGGGCCGAGGCTCGGGGGATGGCACTTTCGGCCACGTTGCAAATGGACAGGGTGTACTCATGACCCAGTTCCTTGGCGCGTTTCAGGGCCTCAAAAGTATCCAGAGTTTCCCCCGACTGGGACAGGGTCACAATGAGCTGGCGCGGGTTGGGAATGGAATCCCGGTAGCGGTATTCATGGCCCAATTCCGCCTGCGCCGGGATTCCCGCGATGCTCTCCAGCCATTGCCGGCCTACCAGGGTCGCATAATGGCTGGTACCTGATGCCAGAAAGAGCACGCTGTCCACATCCTTGAAAATTTCTGCGGCCTGCGTACCCCACAAATCCGTCAGATTCAGTTGGCTATTCAGAGCTCCTTCCAGAGTATCTGCCAGAGCACGGGGCTGCTCGTGGATTTCCTTCTGCATGAAATGCCGATACGGACCCAGATCGACTGCAGCTGCGCTGAGCTCACTCCAATGTTCTGCACGGTGTTGCGGTAGTCCGGCCTGATCCGTGATGACGAGGCTGTCCCGCTCCAGCAGGGCCACGTCGCCATCTTCCAGGTACAGCACACGCCGAGTCACCGGGAGCAGGGCCGCCACATCCGAGGCGAAATAATGCCCCTCGTCAGCAATGCCCAGCAACAGGGGACAACCCATGCGCGCCACACAAAGCTGCTCCGGATCAGTGCGGGACAAAACCGCAATGGCATAGGCTCCCCGCAATTCCGCCACTGTCTGGCGCACGGCCGTCAACAAATTGGGGGCGCTCTGTCGGTAGAAATGGACCAGATGGGCGATGACTTCCGTATCTGTTTCGGACGTGAACACATAACCCGCCTGCTCCAGACGCTGACGCAGGGCATGGAAGTTTTCGATAATGCCGTTATGCACCACGGCAATGTCTTCCTGGGAAATCATGGGATGGGCATTGCATTCTGCCACCCCGCCATGGGTCGCCCAGCGGGTGTGGCCGATGCCCAGCAAACCCTGAATACCCCGCGCTTCTGCGGCTGCCGTCAATTCCGCCACCCGGCCAACGCTGCGCACCCGTTCCAAAGTAGGGAGCTGTCCCGGCAGCGCCTGCAGCATGGCCAAACCTGCCGAATCGTAGCCGCGATATTCCAGGCGCCGCAAACCTTCCAGAATCATGGGAACCAGATCAGTCTTACTGACACCACCAACAATACCGCACATAATTTTTTCCCCCAAAACAGGAACAGCCACAGGTATAGCCAGAATTCTCGATTTTATTTAGGTTGCCGCTTGGGGCGCTGCCAATCGGGAACGGAACGCTGGGGGCTGCGGCTCAGCGTCAAACCACCGGCCGGAACATCCTTGGTGATGGTACTGCCCGCACCAATGGTGGCGCCATCCCCCACCTTTACCGGAGCGACCAGCTGTGTCGCCGAGCCCACAAAGACATCATTGCCGATCAGGGTCTTGTGTTTGTTGACCCCATCATAATTACAGGTGATGGTTCCCGCACCCACATTCACCCCGGTACCGATTTCTGCATCACCAATGTAGGTCAGATGATTGGCCTTGGAACCCGCGCCAATGCGCGATGCTTTGACCTCGACATAATTGCCGATATGGGCCGCAACGCCAATATCACTGCCGGGACGAATCCTTGCGAACGGCCCAATACGTGCCCCCGCGCCAATATGCGCGCCTTCGAGCACGCTGTAGGGCAGGACTTCCACATCATCGGCAATGTCCACATCCTGAAGCACAACGCCCATCCCGATACGCACCCGATCCCCCAGGCGTACCTTGCCGATACAAAGAACATTCGGGTCCAGCCAGCAATCCTGGCCACAGTGCAGGGAGCCACGAATATCCAATCGTTCCGGATCTGCCAGACGCAGGCCCTGGCGCTGCAACTGCACGACCTGACGACGCTGATAAATTCGTTCCAGTGCCGCCAGCTGGATCGGGTCATTGACGCCCAGTGCCTCACTGGCATCCTGAAAGGCAAAAGGCCAAACGGCGTGCTGACGGGCATGGGCGGCGGCAACCACATCGGTCAGGTAAAACTCGCCCTGGGCATTATTGGCGGACAAGTCTGCCAACCAGTCGTGCAGGGGGGCCACGGGCAATACCATCATGCCCAGATTGACCTCAGCAATTGTCTGTTCTTGCGCATCGCAGTCTTTCTGCTCACGGATGGCCTGCACCTGGCCCTGCGCATCACGGATAATACGTCCGTAACCCTGAGGTTGTTCGAGTATCGCGGTGCTAAGCCCTACCACGTCTTTGGGCGTTTCTGCCAGAAAGGCCTGCAAGGTGCCTGATGTCAGCAAGGGGACATCCCCGTACAGGACCAACACCCGGTCCGCGCCGTTGAGACCCGGCAATGCTGCCCTGAGCGCATCTCCCGTCCCTTGTTGCTTGTGCTGATGCCACCACTGCACAGACCAATCTGAACCCTGCTTTTTCACCAGCTCCGCGCCATTGCCGATGACCACATGCAACTGACGTGGCTGCAGGCTCTGCGCGGTTTCCAGAACATGCTCCAGCAAGGGTTTGCCACCCAGGAGCTGCAACACCTTGGGTTGCGCAGAGCGCATGCGGGTACCCTGTCCGGCGGCAAGAATCACAATATCGGTAGTTATCGACTCCATGGCTCCATCCTCAAAATGCACAAACCCCGGTCACCAAAAGCGACCGGGGTCCGTGAAACCTGTCCAGAGACAGGACGCATCCGTACCTGGCAATTAACGCAGCAGGCCTTGTTCGCGCAAACGCTGCACCGCTTTCAAGCGAGCGATTTGCGCCAGCAGTTCACCCTGGGCTGCCGCATAATCCATCTGATCCAGATTACCGGCCAGTCGGGCTTCAGCTGCCTGCTTGGCAGCCAGCGCCTTGGCTTCGTCAATATCCGTGGCCCGTTCTGCCGAATCGGCCAGAACCGTCACCACGTCCGGCTGGATTTCCAGCATCCCGCCGTTGACGAACAGATACTCGGTATTTTCACCGTGAATAATCCGTAATTCGCCGGGACGTAATCCGGTCAACAAAGGCGCGTGGCGGGGCAAAATGCCCAACTCACCCATCTCACCTGGGGCAACCACCATGGTGGCTACCCCTTCGTAGATGCTGCCTTCTGCGCTGACGACCCGCACATCAATGGTCATGGCCATACCTTATCCCTGCTGCAGCTTTTGCGCCTTGGCAATTGCTTCGTCAATAGTACCTACCATGTAAAAAGCCTGCTCCGGCAGATGGTCATATTCACCGGCGACAATGGCCTTGAACCCGCGAATGGTATCTTTCAGTGAAGCGTAAGTACCGGGGCTACCCGTAAATACTTCGGCCACGAAGAAAGGCTGAGACAGGAAGCGTTGAATTTTACGCGCCCGGGAAACCAGCAACTTGTCATCTTCCGAAAGTTCATCCATGCCCAGAATGGCGATGATGTCCTGCAATTCCTTGTAACGCTGCAGGGTCTTCTGACAGGCACGGGCGACATCATAGTGCTCCTGACCGACAATGGCAGGATCCAGCTGACGACTGAAGGAATCCAGAGGATCCAGAGCAGGGTAAATACCCAGTTCAGCGATCTGACGGGACAACACCACCGTGGCGTCCAAGTGGGCGAAGGTCGTAGCCGGTGAAGGATCGGTGAGGTCATCGGCAGGCACATAAACCGCCTGTACCGAGGTGATGGAACCGACCTTGGTGGAGGTGATACGTTCCTGGAGCTTACCCATTTCTTCGGCCAGGGTCGGCTGATAACCCACCGCTGAGGGCATACGCCCGAGCAGTGCGGACACTTCAGTGCCGGCCAGGGTGTAACGGAAGATGTTATCAATGAACATCAGAATATCGCGGCCTTCATCACGGAAATGCTCGGCCATGGTCAAGCCGGTCAGACCAACGCGCAGACGATTGCCGGGCGGCTCATTCATCTGACCGTAGCACAGCGCTACTTTATCGAGCACGCCGGAATCCGTCATTTCGTGGTAGAAGTCATTACCTTCGCGGGTTCTTTCACCGACACCGGCAAATACGGAATAACCCGTGTGCTCAATGGCGATGTTGCGGATCAATTCCATCATGAGCACGGTCTTGCCCACGCCGGCGCCGCCGAAGAGGCCGACCTTACCGCCCTTGGCAAAAGGGCAGACCAGATCGATGACCTTGATGCCGGTTTCCAGCACTTCGGTGCTGGCGGCCAGTTCGTCGAAACTGGGGGCGGGGCGGTGAATAGCCTTGCGCTCTTCGGTCTGTACCGGGCCTTTACCATCCACGGGATCACCGAGGACGTCCATGATGCGGCCCAGGGTGCCGTGGCCCACCGGAACGCTGATGGGCGCACCGGTGCGGGCTACTGCCAGACCGCGCTTCAAGCCTTCGCTGGGCCCCATGGCAATGCCCCGGGCCACGCCGTCACCCAACTGTGCCTGTATTTCGATGGTGAGATTTTTTTCCGTGATGACCACGGCTTCCATGATCTCCGGGACCTCTCCGCGAGGAAAGGCGACATCGATCACTGGCCCGATCACCTGGACAATGTGGCCGACGGCATGTTCTTTAGCTACCGCTTCGCTCATGATTTAACCCTCAAAAATTCCAAAAATGCTGTACATGATCCTTAAACCGCCGCTGCACCTGCACTGATTTCGGCGATTTCCTGTGTAATGGCTGCCTGACGCGCCTTGTTGTAAGCCAACTGCAGATCGCCCACCATCCGCTTGGCGTTATCCGAGGCATTTTTCATGGCCACCATACGCGCGCTCTGTTCGCAGGCCAGATGTTCGATCACCGCCTGATATACGACCGATTCCACATAACGATGCATCAGCTTGTCGAGCACCGGACGCGCCTCCGGTTCATAAATATAATCCCACATCTCCGCCGGTTTTTCGGCGGGGACTTCGGGTTTTTCCACAGGCAACAACTGCTCCAGAGTGGCGCGTTGCAGCATGGTATTTACAAAACGGGACGAAACCAGATAAACCACATCCACTTCGCCTTTGGCATAAGCATCCGCCATGGCCCGGATCGGTCCGATCATGTCGGCCAGATTGGGTTTGTCACCCAGCCCGTTCAGCTCGGCCACCAGATGCGCGCCATGCCGCCGCAAAAATCCCAGCCCCTTGTTACCCATGACCGCGAGATCCGAACTGATTCCCTGATCATGTAGATCATGCATTTTGTGCACGACCTGACGCAGCACGTTGACATTCAACGCACCGCAGAGGCCACGGTCCGTGGTGATCACCAGAAACCCGGCCTTTTTGACAGGTCGGACCTGCATCAATGGATGTTCGTACTCCGGGTGCGCCAGCGCCAGATGGCCCAGGACCTCACGGATTTTCTCCGCATAAGGCCGGGCAGCACGCATCCGTTCCTGCGCGCGTCGCATCTTGCTTGCAGCCACCATCTCCATGGCGCGGGTGATCTTGCGCGTGTTTTTTACGCTCTTGATCTGACCGCGAATTTCCTTGGCATTGGCCATGCTGCTCTCCTAGTACGTCGAACTGGACTTGAACTGCTTGACTGCTGCGTCGAGCTGCTTTTTGAAGTCGTCGGTGAGCTCTTTTTTCTCTTCGAGCCCGGCCATCAAGTCCTTATTGTTGCTGTGCAGGTAGGCCAGCAGAGCTTTCTCGAAAGGTCGTACCTTGGCCACTTCCACATCATCCAGGGCACCGCTGCTGGCTGCAAACAGGGATACCGCCTGTTCGGCTACCGACATGGGCGCAAACTGATCCTGCTTCAGCAGTTCGGTGACCCGCTTGCCGCGTTCAATCTGCTTGCGGGTGATTTCATCCAGATCCGAAGCAAACTGGGCGAAAGCCGCCAGTTCACGATATTGCGCCAGATCCAGACGAATACCACCACCCAGCTTCTTGATGATTTTGGTCTGGGCGGCACCACCCACACGGGATACCGATAGACCGGCGTTGATGGCAGGCCGAATACCCGAGTTGAACAAATCGGTTTCCAGATAAATCTGGCCGTCGGTGATGGAAATCACGTTGGTAGGCACGAAGGCGGAAACGTCACCCGCCTGGGTTTCAATGATCGGCAGAGCGGTCAAAGAACCGGTCTTGCCTTTCACTGCGCCATTGGTGAATTTTTCGACGAAGTCGGCGTTGACCCGCGCGGCGCGCTCCAGCAAACGGGAGTGTAGGTAGAACACGTCGCCCGGATAGGCTTCGCGGCCAGGAGGACGGCGCAGCAGCAGGGAAATCTGCCGGTAGGCCCAAGCCTGCTTGGTCAGATCGTCATACACAATCAGGGCGTCCATACCGCGATCCCGGAAGAATTCGCCCATGGTGCAACCGGAATACGGAGCCAGGTACTGCATGGCCGCTGACTCGGAAGCGTTGGCGGCGATGACCGTGGTGTATTCCATGGCGCCGTATTCTTCAAGCTTGCGGACTACCGCTGCTACGGTGGAAGCCTTCTGACCGACCGCGACATAGATGCAGTAAACACCCTTGCCTTTCTGGTTGATAATGGCATCCACCGCGACCGCCGTCTTACCGGTCTGGCGGTCACCGATGATCAGCTCGCGCTGGCCACGGCCTACCGGGACCATGGCATCAATGGACTTGACGCCGGTCTGCATGGGTTCGTCCACACTCTGACGGTCGACGACGCCAGGCGCGATTTTTTCGAGGACGTCAAATTCCTTGGCATCAATCGGGCCTTTGCCGTCAATGGGTTGACCCAGGGCATTGACGACCCGCCCCAGCAGTTCCTTGCCGATGGGAATCTGCATGACCTTTCCGGTGCATTTGACAATGCCGCCCTCTTCGAGGCCGGAGAACTCTCCCAACACCACGGCACCGACATTGTCCTGCTCCAGATTCATGGCCAGCGCGTAGCGGCCGCCGGGGAGTTCGAGCATCTCGCCGTACATGACGTCTTCCAGACCGTGAATGCGCAGGATGCCGTCGCTCAGGCTGATGATGGTGCCCTGTGAGCGCGTTTCAACACGGCCTTCAAAGCCGGCGATGCGTGCGCGGATCAGGTCACTGATTTCCGATGGATTCAGTTGTTGCATACTATGTTCCTCAAGACTTTAGCTGCGAAGGGTTCGGGCAAGCTGCTGCACTTGTCCACGCACGGAAGCATCTATGGTGAGATCACCCGTATGAATTACGAGACCGCCAATCAGGGAAGCATCTACCGACTCACGAAAAGCGACTTGGCGACCGCTGAAACGCTGTTCGAGGGCAGCCTGGACAGCGCCTTTCTGCTGCGCATCCATCGCCACCGCAGTGGTTACCAGTACGTCAACAATCCCTTCGTCATGGCGCCTGGCTTCGTCAAAAAGTTGGGCGATTTCTGCTGCTGCAGCCCAGCGATCATTGTGTATCAGAAGACCAAGAAAAGACTGCCACGCACTCTGCTCAACCGTCACCGGGGCAGCGGCCAGCAAGGCAACCTTGTCAGCCTCCGGCCGTTCAGGATCATTTAAGAAGGCCTGGGCCTGCTTATCCGCAACCATGGCGGTCAGTACTTGCAGCGATTCCGCCCAGGCCTGCTGGTGACTGGTTTGTTTGGCCAGACCGTAAAGTGCTTCCGCGTAGGGCCGCGCCACCGTGATCAGATCTGCCATTTCAGATCCTCACAATTGACCGACCATGCGGTCGATAATGTCACGATGGGCATTCTGGTCAATTTCCCGATGCAATATGCGCTGGGTACCATCAACCACCAGTTCAACCACCTGGCCACGTAGAACCTCACGCGCCCGATTGGTTTCCACATCGATTTCCGCCCGGGCTCCGGCAATAATCCGGTCCGCTTCTTCACGCGCCTTGCTCTGGGCTTCTTCACGCAGTTCCACACCACGGCGCTCGGCATTGGCGATGATTTCTGCCGCCTTGTCCTTGGCTTCCCGCAACATTTCTGCTGCACGCTTTTGGGCTAGGGCCATTTCTTCTTTACCACGCTCGGCAGCAGCAAGCCCGTCGGCAATTTTTGCACGACGCGCATCCATGACCTTGCGCAGGGGACCATACATATACTTGTACAACAACGCCACCAAAATGACGAAGGTGATCAGCTGTATGATCAGTGTTCCATTGATACCTACTGGATTCATGACTACCTCACTTGCAAGTGGGCCGGATCAACCGGGCCCGCATCAGCCCAGGAACGGGTTGGCGAAGAGGAACCAGAAACCGAAGGCCAGAATGATGAAGGGGAAGGATTCCATCAAACCAGCGAAAATAAATGTGTTCACCAGCAGCTGCGGGCGCATTTCGGGCTGACGGGTGATACCTTCGATGGTCTTGGAGGTGATCAGACCCCAGCCAATGGCGGAACCCAGTCCAGCGGCGCCAAAAATGATACCGACAGCAATGGCTGTGGCAGCTACGATAATGGTATGTGCGTCCATGATAACTCCTTACAAGTGTCGCAAAAGTGAAATAATGTAAACTTTTAATGATCCTGCATGTTCGCCATGCCGAGATAAACCACGGTCAGCACAGTGAAAATAAACGCCTGCAGGATGATGATCAAACTTTCAAACAAGGACCAGACCGTACCCATCACCAGTTCGCCCCACCAAGGCAACAGCGCCAGGAGGAGGAACACCAACTCCCCGGCGAACATGTTACCAAACAGTCGCAAACCCAGACTCAAGGGCTTGGTAATTTCTTCGATCACGGACATGATGATGTTCATCGGGAACAGCCAGATACCGAAGGGGTGGGTCAGGTAGGTCTTGAAGTAGCTGAAGCCCTTCACCCGCAGATTAGTGGCAATCATCACCAGAAATACGGTGATGGAAACACCCAGCGTGGTATTCAGATTGACGGTAGGTGTCACCCGAAATTCAGGGATGCCAAACCAGTGGGCAATAATGCCCGGCAGATAAGCCGGAATCACGTCCATGCTGTTCATCAGCAGGATCCATAAAAAAACCGTGATGGCCATGGGCGCTATCAGCGGATCTTTGACCGGGAAACTGCCCTGGACCAGATCATCAATGAAATCCACGACCCCCTCCAGCCAGTTCTGCATCCCGCTGGGGGTGCTCGTCTGCAGTTTTGCGCCAACCACCATTCCGGTAATGACCAGAATGGCAGCCATGATCCAACCCATGACAATGGTGTCCAGATCAAACGTCCAGAAACCGGAACCCACGGTCCAGTTGACAAGGTGATGGGCGATATCGCCTGATGCCACGCTTAACTCCTTTGCCTGATACGTTCCCGCATCAGAAATGCCAAAAATACGAAATGGGCCAGCAAAAACCCGGCAACCAGCCCGATAACGGGCAGATGCAGCCAGAAAATTGCCAAGATGAGACCCAGAATGGTGATGATCCAGCGCTGCAACACCGCTCCACCCAGCCGCCGTGCGGCAAGATGCGTAGAAGCGGGGAGCGCGATCAGGCGACCACCCAGGATGAGCATGTTGATAACGCTCAAAATTGCCGCAAACAGCAGTGCGTAAGCTTCTTGTCGTCCCCAGCGCCATGCCGTCAAGGCTGCCAGAAACAGGGCCAACGTCAACACCGTCGCAGTGACTCGCCCGACATAAGACGAGAAGTTCACCATGCCCACTTGTTTTTCTTGCTCTTTCAATGGGCAAAACTCAAATACAGGCGGAGTCTAAACACGCAGATGCTCAGCGTCAAGAGTATTCCCGCCGCTTTCCATCAGATTTCATTGTCATTCAGGTTCACGCCGAGGCGTTGCAGGAGCATGGCTTCCTGTTCGGGATTTTCCCAGCGGATCCGCAGCTCTCCACCCTGACCATGGGGACGCAGATCAATACCGAGGCCGAGGCTGGCTTGGATGAGCGCCGCAAGTGCCGCACTGTCAGGATCGGGTTGCGGGTGCTGCGGGGGGGGATTCTGCACTTTCTGGACAAGTTTTTCGGTGGCCCGGACACTGAGATTCTGCCGTACTACCCGCTCCGCCACAGTCTGCTGTTGCGGCTCGTTCAGGGTCAGCAAAGCGCGGGCATGGCCGGCACTCAAGGTGCCATTTTCCACATAGGGGTGCAGCGCAGCGGAAAGGCGCAGCAGACGCAGCTGATTACTGATGGCCGCCCGGGAGCGGCCCAGAGTGGCTGCCAAGGCTTCATGGCTGAGGCCAAATTCATCGAGCAGGCGCTGTAATGCCTGGGCTTCTTCGAGGGGGTTCAGGTCCTGGCGCTGTATATTTTCAATGATGCCGATGGCCAATGCCTGTTCATCACCACAATCGCGGACCACCGCCGGAATCTGGGTCAGCCCCGCAATTTGTGCCGCCCGCCAGCGCCGTTCTCCGGCGATAATTTCATAACGTCCACCCCCTACTCCACGCACCACAATGGGCTGCACAACGCCCTGATGACGAATGGAATCGGCCAAATCTTGCAGGGAATCCTCAGAAATCAGCCCACGCGGCTGATAACGCCCCCTTTGCAGCAAATCCACGGGAATCTCGCGCATCGTTCCGGCAGCAGAATCTTCATTGGCAAACAGCGCATCCAGGCCCCGGCCCAAACCTACCCGCTTCATGGATTTCCCTCACGTTGCAGGAATTCTCTGGCCAACCCCTGATAAGCGACGGCCCCGGCACAGGAAGGATCATATTCCAGAGCAGCCCGCCCGAAACTGGGGGCCTCGGCCAGGCGAATATTGCGCGGAATGACCATCTGGTAGAGCTTGTCGGGAAAATGCCGTTCCAGCTCTTGCCCGACCTCCGAAGACAGACGATTGCGATTATCAAACATGGTCCGCAACAGGCCATCCACCTGCAGGCGCGGATTGAGCTGGGCACGTACACGCCGGACCGTATTCAGCAACTGGGTGAGGCCCTCCAGGGCATAATATTCACATTGCATGGGAATCAGCACGCTATCCGCCGCGACCAGTGCATTGATAGTCAACATATTCAGAGCGGGCGGGCAGTCAATCAGCACGTAATCAAAATCTGCGGCTTCGGTCAAAGCCCTTTTCAGGTGCTGCTCCCGATCCGGTCGCGGATAGATTTCCACTTCAGCGCCCGCCAGATCCGGGCTGGAAGGGGCCAGGAACAGTCCGGCAGGAGACACCGCCTGCAGGACCGCAGAGAGGGGCAGCTCCCCGAGTAGAACGTGATAAATACTGGCCGCCGCATTGCCCACCTGGCCGAGGCCGGTACTGGCATTCGCCTGGGGATCGAGGTCCACCAGCAACACCCGCTTGCCATTCTGGGCAAGTCCGGCGGCCAGATTGACAGCAGTCGTGGTTTTTCCCACGCCACCTTTTTGATTGGCAACGGCAACTGTTCGCATTTTCTGGGGATGATTTCCGGTGCAGCCTGCAATTTCCCAAGAATACCCTGTCCACTCGCGGGGGGCTAGGGCATTTGCACCGGACTCCTCCAAATCAAAAGCTTACGTGAGGGCTGATCGGGAATCTGCAGATCATGACAGCGAATATCCAGGGAAGCGGCGCGCGGCCAGTCGGCCAACTCCTCTTCAACCCCGGGGCCTTTCAAGGCCAATACCTGGTTATGCGGCCCCTGGAGATGGCTGGTCATCTGGTCCAGGCGCACCAGAGGGGCGGTAGCGCGGCTGATAATCCGGTCGGGCAAAATCTCTGGCTGATAATGCTCACTGGCCAGCGGCGCAATCTGCACATTGGTCAGACCAAGCTCGGCGACGACGCTGCGCAAAAAGGCCACCCTCTTGGCCGCTGGCTCCACCAGCGTAAAATCCTGTGCCGGTCGGCAGATAGCCAGCGGAATTCCCGGCAAACCAGCACCACTACCAATGTCCACCACCGAACCCGGTTCCAGAAAAGGTAAAACGGCCAGACTGTCGAGAATATGGCGGGGAATCATGTCACGGGGATCGCGCACCGCCGTCAGGTTGTGGGTCGCATTCCAGCGCTGCAGGAGGAGAACGTAATTCAGCAGCGAAGCACGCTGCTCGGGCGTAATACCTTCCAGCGACATGCCTGCGAGTCCCACAGCGAGGATCTGGGCGAGCAGTGCCGCAGAAACCGACGGCATCAGCCTGCCTGCAAGAGGCTGCGACGTTTCACGTGAATCAGCAACAGGGATATGGCGGCAGGGGTCACCCCCGGTATGCGGCTGGCGAGGCCAATGGTCCGGGGGCGTTGCCGACTCAGGCGTTGCATCACTTCGGTGGACAAACCACGCACGGCACTGTAATCCATATCCTCGGGAATGCTCATTCCCTCCCAGCGGGCCGCACGCTCAATTTCATCCTGCTGTCGGGCGATATAACCCGAATATTTGCATTCAATCTCCAACTGCTCGCTCACCCGTGAATCCGCACAGCCCGACAAGGCCAGAACGGCTGTCAGACTGGCATAATTCCAGTCGGGGCGGCGCAGCAGTTCCAGAGCGGTCACATCCCGGGTCAGGGACTGGCCCAGATGCGCGGCAATGCGCACTGCCGCCGGGTCTTCGGGACGAATACGCAGACTGCGGAAACGCTCGCGTTCACTTTCCAGATTTTCCTGCTTGCGGCTGAAGGCCGTCCAGCGGGCCTCGTCCACCAATCCCAGTTCCCGACCTTGAGGCGTTAGACGCAAATCCGCATTGTCTTCACGCAACTGCAGGCGATACTCGGCCCGACTGGTAAACATGCGATAGGGTTCATCCAGGCCACGGGTGACCAGATCATCTACCATCACACCCAGGTAAGCTTCATGGCGTCCCGGCACCCAGGCGGATTGAGACCGGGCCCGCCGCGCCGCATTCAGACCGGCCAGCAGGCCCTGGGCTGCCGCCTCTTCGTAGCCGGTAGTACCGTTGATCTGGCCGGCACAAAACAGTCCCGGCAGGCGTTGGCTTTCGAGGCTGGGGTACAAATCACGCGGGTCGAGAAAATCATATTCGATGGCATAACCGGGGCGCAGCAGAACCGCATTTTCCAACCCGCGCATACTGCGCACCAGATCCACCTGCACCGGGAAGGGCAGGCTGGTGGAAATGCCGTTGGGATAGACCTCATGGGTATCCAGCCCTTCCGGCTCCAGGAAAATCTGGTGGGAGGTCTTTTCGGCAAAACGCACCACCTTGTCTTCAATGGACGGGCAGTAGCGCGGCCCCACGGACTGGATATGCCCGCCATACATGGCTGACTGGTGCAAATTGGCAGCAATGATTTCATGGGTGCGGGCATTGGTGTGGGTGATGTGGCAGGCAAGCTGAGGGATATTCACCTGCCGGGTCATGAAGGAAAAGGCCGGGATGGGATCATCACCGGGCTGCGCTTCGAGCACTGAATAGTCGATGCTGCGTCCATCAATACGCGGCGGGGTGCCGGTTTTCAGACGGGCCACGGGAAAGGCCATTTCCCGCAGACGCTGAGAGAGGGCATTGGAAGGGGGGTCACCGGCTCGGCCTGCCGCATAATTCTGGTCGCCCATGTGTACCCGCCCGCCCAGAAAGGTGCCGGTGGTCAGAATCACCTGCCCGGCACGCAATTCCAGACCGGTTTCCGTCCGTATCCCGACTAGGCGGCCTTGCTCCATGAGCAAATCTCCGGCCATGCCCTGAAACAGATGCAGGTTGGGGATGTTTTCGAGCAGACGCCGTACCGCCCGTTTGTAGAGGCTGCGGTCGGCCTGGGCCCGGGTAGCGCGCACTGCCGGGCCCTTACTGGCATTCAGGGTGCGAAACTGGATACCCGCCTGATCGATGGCCAGCGCCATGACACCCCCCAGAGCGTCGATTTCCTTGACCAGATGCCCTTTACCGATGCCGCCAATGGCGGGATTGCAGGACATCTGGCCAATGGTGTCCAGATTCTGGGTGAGGAGCAGAGTTCGCACTCCCAGGCGGGCTGCGGCAGCCGCAGCCTCGGTACCGGCATGTCCACCACCGACCACGATGACATCAAATTCGTTTTGCATCCGCTAATTATCCACGCCAAGCGACAGGTTTTGCAATATCCCCCGCTTTTTTAGGCCTTCCAGGCGCCACCCGCACGATCCTCATCTTCCTGATAAGCCAGGAGCTGCAAACCTGCAAAAGCCTTTTCCAACTCTCCCGGCAGCAGTCGAAAGTCCGGATTTTGAGGACCGCGCCCCGCATAAGCACCAGCCCAGGTCTCGTAAAACAATAATCCCTCGGGCTTTAACGCCCGGGCCAAGATGGGAAAAAGCGGGCGATGCAGAAAATGCGCGACGACAATCACGTCAAAAGAGGCCGCTGGCGGCGGCTGGGTCAGTACATCCCGATATTCCGGGTGCAGCCTGGGCTGAATCACAGCCTGCTGCTGAAGCGCCAGGATGGCCGCTTCGGCATAATCCCAGGCCCAGGTTTCCAGTCCCTGACTCGCCAGAAAAAGGGCATTTCCGCCCCGGCCGCAGGCCAGGTCCAGAGCCGACCCAGTGGTCGGCAACATTCCCGCCTGCGCCTTGAGCAGGGGCAAAGGCGCGGCTACCTGCGCTGCTCTGTCCGCATAACAGGTGTTCCAGCGCTGCTGGCGTTGCGCTTCGTCTTCAGGCATGACAGCCATCAGTGTTCATGCCGAATGCGCGGCAACAACTCGCTCAAATTGCAGGGACGATGGCGGTTATCCAGCTGGGGAATGATGATGGCCTCCATCCCCAGACGGACGCCTCCCGTAGAACCCGGCAGTAAAAAGACGATGGTACCCGCACAAATGGCGGCTTCGGCCCGGGACTGGATGGTGCTGGTGCCAATTTCTTCGTAGGACAACATGCGGAACAACTCCCCAAAGCCGGGGATCGGCTTGCTGATGAGGGGCGCAAGGGCCTCAGGGGTTACGTCGCGACCGGTGACCCCGGTGCCGCCGGTCGCGACAATGACATCGATGGCCGGGTCGGTTATCCAGCTTTGCATCTGCTGGCGCAGTGTTTCAATCGTGTCGGGCAATATGCAACGCGCCGCTACATGGTGCCCTGCAGCCTGAGCCAGCTCCGCAATTTTGTCGCCGGATTTGTCGGTTTCCGGGGTCCGCGTATCGGACACGGTAAGGATAGCGAGGGCGAGAGGGATAAAGGCTTTACTATCAGATGCAGAGTGCACGGAGCTCACAGCGGAATTTCCTTTACAGGCAATAAGGAAGTCCAGTATAAAAGCCTCCGTCCTGCGCTCCAAATTGTACCGGCCGAAGTCCCCGTATCGGGCAGCTGCCGGGCACTGGTGCCTCTCACGCCCGACTCTGAACTGGAGAGCATCCATGGATGTGTTTCCCCCAGCAGAAACCGACAGCACCGCACAAGCGGTAGCGGCGCGCCCCCTGGAGCGCGTAAAAAGCTGGCAACATCTGACAGCACCCCGACCGGCAGACTGGGTGGCGGCGGGACAGCTCGCCGATGACTGGGATTTTGCCCAGGATATTCTCGATCCCGATGAACGCTCCTGGCTGCGCAGAGAGCAGGGAAGGGTCTTCCTGACCTTGCAGTTTCCAGTCAGCGGTCCGGGGGAAGATGTCTGGACCTTGCGCCCTTTGGGCGTGGTTCTGCACCAGCAGAATCTGACTACGGTGCTGGCGGAAGAACTACCCACCCTCTCGCCTTTTTTTGCGCAGATGGAGCATCTTTCCAGCCCTCCGGAAAGTATCGAGATACTGGCCGCCATCTTGAAAATCCTGGCGCGGAGTTATGAAGAAGCGCTACAGCAGCTCAACCAGGCCATTCACGACAATGAACAGCAACTGGACTGGACTCAAAGTAATGGCGACTTTTTCACCCTGCTGGAAATCAGTAAAAGTCTGACCCGCTTTGAAGTGGCCCTGGTCGGCAATATTGCCACCGCCTTCAAGATTTCACGGCTGGCGGAAATTCGCGATGACCTGCCCGCCACCCGACAGGTGGACACGGCACTCCTGGAATTGCAGGTGGCCCATGAGCGCGCCCGGGTGTATGCCGGTACCAGTACCTCGATGATGGACGCTTATGCCGGGATGGTGCAAAACAACATCAACCATGGTCTGAAAGTGGTCACCGTGCTGGCCATGGTGTTTTATGTGCCGAGCATGTTCGCCACCCTGTACGGCGTGAATACCACCCTACCTTTTCAGAAAACCCACTGGATTTTCTGGGTAATATTATTACTGGGTTTAAGCATTGCCGGGGGTTTGGCGGCTTTTTTCAAGCGCAAGGGGTGGATATGAACGGGTGGGAATTTACTAAGGAGCGACAGCATGCTGCACTGGTTTGACGACAAAACCGATGCCCAACTGGAAATCACCAGTGATTTTCAATGGCCGCCCCGTGCCACCTGGATTCAGGTCGTCGCGCCCAGCCATGCCGAACTGGAATTTGTTGCCAAACATCTGCAGGTGCCGGATTATCTATTCCAGGACGTGTCCGATGAAGACGAACGCCCGCGTCTGGAACGGGACGGCGAAGTCGCCCTGATCATTCTCAAGGTGCCCGCGCCCATGCAGGGAGATGCCGAATTACGCTTCCGCACCTTGCCGGTAGGCCTCTGGCTACTACCCCAGCAAATGGTCACCGCAAGCGCCCACCCCCTGGCACTATGGGATGAATTACGCAGTCAGCGGCAACGCGGCAAGATTCTGGGTGTACAGGGTTTGCTGGCGGAAATTTTTCAGGCTATTGCCCGGGACTTTCTGCGAGCGCTGCGCATCATCAACGCCGAAATTGCCGCCACGGAAAAAATTCTCCGTCACTCCCAGAACAACAACGAATTTTTCCGGCTCCTGGCCCTGAACAAAAGCCTGATCCTGTTTTCTGCGGCGCTCAAGGGCAATATCTCGGTGGCTCAACAAACCTTGCGCCTGCCCATGCTGGGGCAGGATGCCGATGATCTCGAAGACATTGCCGATGCGTTGATTGACTTGCAACAGGCCCGGGACATGACCGAAATTTACGCGTCCACCATTACCAACATGATGGATGCTTATGTCGGGGTGCTGCAGAACAACATCAGCAATACCCTGAAGATCATTACGGCATGGACGGTGGTGGTCGCCTCTCCTGCCACGGTGGCCAGTATTTATGGCATGAACGTTCCTCTCCCCCTGCAGGACTGGACTTATGCCTGGCCGGTTCTGATGGGCGGCGGCTTTCTCATTTCCGGATTACTCTTCGTTTTTTTCCGCAAAAAAGACTGGATCTGATGCGCTCATGACCGCCCAGTACTACGACTCCCAGACCGGAACCTGGACTGCCTGCGACAGCTGCAGCGGACCCGGGCTGTTTTTGCTGAGCCCTGAGCAGGCCTTGTCCTGCAACAACTTCGGCAGCTGGCTGCGCCAGAGTGAAGATCAGCGGCTTTATTGTGCAGGTGAAGAAATCTCTCTGCGTCTGCCCGTGGCCATGCTGGAAGAAGACGCCCGCTTCGGAACGGTGGCCCGCATCACTACCCTGACCCTGCATCATGAACACCCCGATCACCTGGTTCTGCTCGGCGAGGAAACTTTACTGTCCATGCTCAAACAGGACTGGCTCAGCACCCTCCAGCAGAGTCAGGGCAGTGATTACCTGCAGAGAGTGCTGCTCAACAGCATCTACAGCCATGAACGGGTCGCCCGCGTGTTGGTAGACCGCTTGCAGGAGCTGCGCCTGACTCTGAAAACGGCCATGGGCAATCGCGAGCTCAGGGAAATTGTGGTCCTCAACCGGGATCTGGGAGAACTGGTCATCGCTTTGCGGGAAACCGGACTGATTTTGCGCGACGCCTTGCGCGCCACCCCCGGGGAAGCACCCGCTTATGCCGTGCTGGAAATCGCTTTGCGCGAGCAACGGCGTATGGAAGATGTGGTCAATCTGGTTTACGAGCGTTATCTGACCGTCACTAATGCCTACAATGGCATCATCCAGAATAATGCCCACACCGTCATGAAGGTCATGACCGTATGGCTGGCCCTGCTGATGATGCCCATTGCTTTCATCATGCCTTTTCACATGATGACCATTCTTCCGCTGGAACACTGGCATTACCTGTGGTTCGGCCTGCTGGCCTATGTTTTCGGCGCCACCCTGCTGTTTGCTGTCTGGGCCCGAAAACATGGGTTTTTTGCCATGTAGGGAGGGCCCACAGATGCTGCGGATTACTCGCGACTGCCTGCTTTCCGGCAACGCCAACCGGCGCAGCTGGATGGCGCTGGTCAATCCTACGGCGCTGGAATTGAGCCAGGCCGCCATGACCCTCGACATCCCGGAAAGCTTTTTGCGCAAGCGCCTGGAAGGCGAGGCCTCGCGCCCCCTGATCAAGGAAGAACGCCTGATTTCCCTGCAGTTTCAGGTACCCATCCCGGAAGACGGACGCATCGGACAGTTTTCCCTGGTGCCCCTCAGTGTGTATTTTGCGCCGGGCTATTTCGTGACCCTGGCCGATCAGGAAATTCCCTTTCTCAATCAGCTCATTGATTCCCAAAAACCGCGCAAGCGCTGGGAGCTCGTGCTGCGCATCATTGCCGAAGTCACCCGTCTGTACTTGCCCACCGCCCGCGCCGTCGCCCGGGAAATGGCGATGGTGGAGCGGGATCTACGTCAGGCCCAGCGCCATGATGTGGTGTATCGGGGTCTGGATATTCACGACCGGTTGCTGGCGCTGGATCTGGGTTTGCTGCAACTGGAATATGTGGTCAGCGAAATCGCTCTTCTGCTTCCCAAGGAAGACCTTGATCTGCTGGAAATTCATGAAGACACCCGCATTGAACTGTCCCAGGTCCGGGATCAAGTGGATAGCGATCAGGAAACCATCAATGAACTGCTGGAATCCTACGCCTATGTGGTCCACAACAATGTGAACCACTTGTTCAAATTCATGGCGGCCCTGATTATTCTGGTCACCATCCCACTGTTTATTCCCGGCGCGGCGGCCATGAACGTCCCGTTGGGTCCGCTCCCCCACTGGCGCTACGGTTTTGTTGCCGTCACCGGCGGGCTGATTCTGGTGGAAGCACTCATCGCCTGGATTTTTTACCGTAAGGGATGGTTGCGCCTGGATTGAGGTGGATCAAGGGATTACCCTTTGACTTCAGAACGCAAAAAGTCCGTGAGTTGCCGCGATTCATTGACTTCATCATGGGGCACCAGCAAGTACTTCCAGGGCTTGCCGCCGACGCGCACTGCGTAGTCTGAGGCGTGTCGGCACCACTGCAAGGCGGCAGCGGCCTTGGCCTTCACTTCATCGGTTTTCAGGTCCTTCCGCGCCTTGGTTTCCAACATGAAAATCACCGCGTCTATTTCGGCCACGAAGTCGGGCACGTATTCCGGCTGCTCGGTGCCGAGCTTGTAGTAGATCTGGAACGACGATGTGGCAACAGAGCAATTGTGCAGCAAGCCGCTGCACAATTTCAGCGCCTGGCCAAGCTTCAGCAAGGGCCCGCGCAAATCACGCGCCAGACGCTCGATCACCTTGCTGCCCCAGCCAGATCGAATGCTCCAGCCGGTTGTAGAAGAGGTCGTTCTCCGTCACGCGATGCAGGGCGTGATACGACTTGTCCGGGTCTTCGAGCAGAATGCGCGGCTCCAGCTTGGGGCGCTTGTCCTTGCCGATCCAGGTGAGTTCGAGTTTGTTGTTCATGTCAAGAATTTCTTCAAGCGTTGAGCGCGTCCAGCCTGTCCAACCATTGGGCGAAATGCGGACAGGCAGCGCGCATGGCGTCGAGCCCAATGTCGCAGGCGATCAGCGGGCCGTGAACCGGCTTCTGGTAAGCCGGCATGGCCGCAAGGATACGCTTGGAGGGGGCGGTGAGCGGGTCGTTGTTGATGTTTTCGGGTTCGGTCGAAGTGCGCACCTGTGTCAATGTATCAACGACCGAGGGCTCGGCCCAGTCGGTAAAACGCTGGGGCTCCACGAACAGCAATGCTTCGAATTCATGCACCTGGATGTAGGGGATAAAGTTGCGCAGGCCAATATCGTGGGCCATTTCGCGCTCGATCAGGGCAGCCTTGTCAGCGCCATTCTGCTGAAGCGCCCACTCGGCACCGTTTTTGCCGGGAAAGTCGTTGGGCAGGGCGTAAAGATCGAACATAGTGGAAATGACGGCGGCGGCGTCTTGTTTGCATAGCTGCTCGATTTGCGGACGCAATTTGGCATAACTCACCACGCCCCCTTTGTGGCCAGGGCTCGTGCTGGCGATGATGGCGGTGAGGAAAATATTCATGCGGGCGTAATGCGGTGCCAGCAATTCCCGCACAAAGGTTTCTTCGGTCTGGCCTTCCACCAACAGGTAGGCCCGCTTCATCGCGTCGGCCTCCCGCCCAACAGATTTTTCTTCCACAAGTCGCCGAGGCTGTATTCCTTCAACCACTCGACCAATGCCGCTGTATCCGGCCGTTTGAAGGTGGAAGCACCATCTTGTCTATCCACCACGATGAGATCGTCCGCCTGGAACTCATTGACCAGTTCGACCGATTGTGTGGATACGATAACCTGATGCTTTGAGGCGGTGGACTTCATCAGCGAACCCAGCACCGTGATGGCAAACGGATGTAGGCCCAATTCCGGCTCGTCGATGAGGGTTGCAGCGGGCATGAAAGCTTCGGGCTGCAACAGCACCGTAGCCAGACAAATGAACCGCAGGGTGCCGTCGGACAGGGCGCTGGCGGTAAAGGGCACGTCCTGCCCGGCTTCGGTCCATTCGAGCTGGATTTTTTCCGGGTTATCCACGGTGGCGCGAAGGTGAAAGTCGCCAAAGAACGGTGCGACCAGTTGTACGGCCTTGACGATGCGCTTGTAGTGCGCTTCGTGATGCTGCTTCAGCCGGTACAAAAACGCCGCGAGGTTGCGTGCATCGTCGCGCAGGTATTCGTTGTCGTTGATGCCATGAACCTGCTTGACCAGGGCGCTGCGGCTTGTGTCGTGAAAGTGGTAGAGACGCCAGCTGCGCATGGCGGGGACGACGAGGTCGTATATGCGTGTTATGCACTTCTGCTGCTCGGCGTAAGTTTCAAAGTGACCCGACCTGGGCCGCCATTCACCATGCTGGTTCCACCACAGCGCCTCGTGCGCAAACATCATCCGATTATCTTGTGTGGGCTTAAGTTTGAACCGATATCCATTGTTGCCGAAGTAGAGCTCAGCACTTAACTCCTCGGTCTTCTTGCGGCCGAAATGCAGCAAGGCATCCGGCCCGCCCATTTCCCCGACAGTGAGCTGCAGTTGTCCATCCAGGACGCGCTGGATCAAACGAAAAAAACCGATGAAGTTGGACTTGCCGGCGCCATTGGCACCGATCAGCACATTGAGCCGACCAAGCTCGATGTCGCATTCAACAATGGATTTATAGCCATGCAGGACGAGGTGCGAAAGCTGGTTTGGATCGTTTACCGGTTTCATGATTGGGCCTTGGTATTTAAATTCATTACAACCCCTATACCATGATGAACAACGTGCACTCTTCAATCTGCTGCTAGAGCTGCGCTTCGCGTTGAGTTTTAAAATTATCCCATATTGCCATACCAGCAGCCAACATGGGACATCCGTTTACCACCATCAAGACTTCTCAGGCTGCATCGCCTCCGCCAGCAATTCCAGCCAATGGCGCACCGGTAAATCGGTGCCACCCTGCAGATGCAGCTGGCAGCCGATATTGGCGGTGGCAATGGAGCAGGGCTGACCCTGTTGCAGGGCATCGATTTTTTGCTGACGGAGTTGCCGGGATAATTCCGGCTGTAAAATGG
>NZ_JABBOU010000101.1 GCF_018853465.1 Acidithiobacillus montserratensis | reverse complement strand
CCGGTGTATAATTTCGGGGCGGGTCCCGCCATGTTGCCTCCTGCGGTACTGGAGCAGGTACAGGCAGAGCTGCTGGATTGGCAGGGTCGGGGTATTTCTGTGATGGAAATGAGCCATCGTGGCGCGGACTACATGCAGATTATTGCAGAAGCCGAACAGGATCTGCGCGATCTCATGCATATTCCGGCGAATTATAAGGTACTGTTTTTGCAGGGTGGGGCGACCCTCCAGTTTGCCATGGTTCCTCTCAATCTGCTGCGCGGTCATGCCCGGGCCAGTTATGTGCAAACCGGCATCTGGTCGGAAAAAGCCCTGCATGAAGCCCGGCGCTTTGCTGAAGTAGAAATCGCCGCCAGTAATGCCGACCGCCAGGCCCGCCTGGTGCCACCCCAGTCGGAGTGGCAGGTCAGCCAGGATACGGCTTATGTGCATATTGCCGGCAATGAAACCATTGGCGGTGTCGAATTTGATTTTATTCCGGAGTTGGGGGATATCCCGCTGGTCAGCGATGCTTCTTCGCATATTCTGTCGCGGCCGGTGGATGTCAGCCGGTTCGGGCTGATTTATGCCGGTGCCCAGAAAAATATCGGTCCGGCGGGTTTGACCCTGGTGATTGTCCGTGAAGACTTGCTCGGCCATGCCCCGGCCAATACACCCACCATGCTGGATTATGCCGTGCAAGCCAAAGAGGGGTCCATGCACAACACCCCGCCGACTTTCGCCATTTACGTGGCGGGTCTGGTATTCAAATGGTTAAAGAAGACCGGTGGCTTGCAGGCCATGGCCGAGCGTAATCAGCACAAGGCGGCCTTGCTGTATCAGGCCATAGATGCGTCCGGGGGTTTTTATAGCAACCCGGTGGAAGCGCGGAATCGTTCGTGGATGAATGTCCCTTTTTTCCTCAGTGAAGCAGGTATGAACGCGACGTTTTTGCAGGAAGCCGAAGCCCGGCGTTTGCTGCAACTTAAAGGACATCGACTCCTGGGCGGAATGCGGGCATCCATTTATAACGCCATGCCCGAAGCGGGGGTGCAGGCTTTAGTGGATTTCATGCGGGATTTTGCCCGCCAGCACGGTTAGGAGCGCAAACTTTGCAGAATCCCTTACGCAGCCTGGCAGCATTGCGTGCCGCCATCGATCAGGTCGACAGTAAGATCCTGGCGCTCCTGAGTGAGCGGGGCCAGCTGGCCCATGCAGTCGGTGAACTGAAACGGGCGGGTGGAGATACCCATTTTTACCACCCGGATCGGGAGTCGGAAATCCTGCGGCGCATCATGCAGGAAAATGCCGGGCCTTTTACGGACGCCCAGGTCGCCAGCATTTACCGGGAAATCATCTCGGCGGGTCTGGCGCTGGAAGAAGCCCTGCAAGTGGCCTATCTGGGGCCAGCCGGGACTTTTTCCCAGATGGCGGCTCAAAAACATTTCGGGCACTCGGCGCGCTTTCAGCCCAGCAGTAGTATTCCGGAAATTTTTCGTCTGGTGGATAGTGGCCAAACCCAGTTTGGCGTGGTGCCCGTTGAGAACAGCACCGAAGGTTCCGTCAACCAGACCCTGGATTTGTTGCTGGATTATCCGCTGCAGATTTGTGGCGAAGTCCAGTTGCGGATTGTGCATAATCTGGTGGCCAATATTCCCATGGCACAAATTAGTCGGGTGTATGTGCATTATCAGACTCGGGCTCAGTGTCGCCAGTGGCTCGCCGCTTCGCTTCCCCATGTCGAACTGGTGGATGTCCCCAGTAACGGGGTGGCGGCCGAACGAGCCGGTAATGATCCCGAAGGAGCGGCCATTTCGACGACCGCTGCCGCTGCGGCCTATTCGCTGCAAATTCTGCAGGCGGGCATTGAAGATAACCCTGAAAACACCACCCGTTTTCTGGTGATCGGCAAGATCGCTACGCGCCCTACCGGTCAGGATAAAACCAGTCTGGTGGTGGCCGGCATTAATCGTCCCGGCAGCCTGCATGCCCTCCTGTCGCCCCTCGCGGATGCCGGGGTCAGTCTGACCCGTATTGAATCGCGGCCCGCCCGATCGGCGGTATGGGAGTATGTGTTCTATCTGGATCTGTTGGGGCACTGTCAGGATCCGGCCTTGTCCCCAGTGCTCGACGCACTGGCAAAGCAGGCTTCCTTTTATCGTTGTCTGGGGAGCTATCCCAAGGCGGTATATTAATGACCTTGAATTTTCTTGAATATGCAGCTCCGGGTGTGGCTGATTTGCGCCCCTATCAACCCGGCAAACCCCTCGCTGAGCTGGAACGGGAGCTGGGCATTCGCGATGCCATCAAGCTGGCTTCCAATGAAAACCCGCTGGGTCCCAGCCCTCTGGCTCTGGAGGCTGTGCGGCAAGTCCTCCCGGACTTGGCCCGGTATCCCGAAGGCGGAGCGCCCGAATTGCGGGCAAGACTGGCGCAGCAACATGACCTGGATCCGGGGCAATTCATTTTTGGGAATGGCTCCGATCAGGTCATCGAAATGGCGGTGCGCGCCTTTGCGGGTCCGGGAACCGAAGTCATCGTGTCCCAGTATGCTTTTGCCGCCTATGCCATTGCCGCCCAGGCGAGCGGTGCTCTGGTCAGGACAGCCCCTGCCCGGAATTTTGGCCATGATCTGGATGCCATGGCCGCTCTGCTCAGTGAGCGGACCCGTCTGGTATTCATCGCCAATCCCAATAATCCCACGGGCACCAGCTTATCAGGCCCTGAACTAGAAACCTTTATCGATAGTGTCCCGGCCCATGCCCTGGTGGTGCTGGATGAGGCCTACCTGGAACTGATGGATGACCCGAACTATCCCGATGGTCGCCAATGGCTGGGGCGCTTCAGTAATTTGCTGGTGACCCGGACGTTTTCCAAGGCTTATGGTCTGGCTGGCTTGCGCTGTGGGTACGGCATGGGCCATCCGGACCTGATTGCCGTCCTGGAAAGGGTGCGCCAGCCCTTCAATATCAACACGCTGGCGCAGGTGGCGGCGCATGCGGCGCTGCTGGATCACGCGCATCTGGAAGCGACGCGCCGCAATAATCGCCAGGAAAGGCAGGTGCTGGCTGAGGGGTTGCGTAAATTTGGATTGACAATTCTTCCCCCTGCAGGCAATTTTACGGCCTTCGCCGTACCGGGGGGAGGGCAGCGCGTTTACACAGCGCTTTTGCAGCGGGGTGTCATCGTACGTCCTCTCAGTCCTTACGGCATGCCGGATCATCTGCGGGTGAGTGTGGGCCTGCCGGTGGAAAATCATCGTTTTCTGAAAATGCTGGGCGAGGTCCTGTAATCCCATGATCGTCATCGTCAAACCACAAGTGAGCGCAGAGCAGATGGAACAACTGCTGGAACGCATTCGTCAGTATGGTCTGCAGCCCATGGTCAGCACCGGTTCGGAACGGACCGTGGTGGGCTTGCTGGGTGACGAACGCTTGTTGCCGGAAGGCGCACTGGAATCCTTGCCCGCTGTGGAACAGGTTATGCCCATTCTGAAGCCTTATAAACTGGTCAGCCGTGAATTCAAGTCCACCGATACCATTGTCGAGGTAAGGGGGATTCCCTTTGGGGGCAAGCAGATTCAGGTGATTGCCGGTCCTTGTTCGGTAGAAACCCCCGAGCAGATGCGCAGTGCTGCCGAGGCCGTGAAGGCTGCCGGTTGTCGCTTGATGCGCGGCGGTGCCTTCAAACCCCGCACCAGTCCCTACACCTTTCAGGGAGTCGGTGACGAAGGTCTGGATTATTTCCGTACGGCGGCGGATGCCGTCGGTCTGCCCATTGTTACCGAACTGATGGATGTGCGGAAAATTGATCTTTTTCTGGAAAAAGGCGTGGACATTATCCAGATCGGCACCCGCAACATGCAGAACTTCGATCTGCTCAAAGAAGTAGGTCGTCTGGATGTGCCCGTCATTCTCAAGCGCGGCCTCAGTGCGACCGTCAAGGAATGGCTGATGGCAGCGGAATACATTGCCGCTCATGGCAACCATAAGATCATTTTTGCCGAACGTGGCATTCGTACCTTTGAGACTTCCTACCGGAATGTTCTGGATGTCACCGCCATTCCGGTCCTCAAAAAAGAAACCCACCTGCCGGTGATTGTTGATCCCAGCCATGCGGGAGGAAAATCCTGGCTGGTTCCTGCCCTCTCCAAGGCGGCCATTGCCGCCGGCGCCGATGGGTTGCTGGTGGAATCCCATCCCTGTCCCGAAGAGGCCTGGTGTGATGCTGATCAGGCTCTCAGTCCCCAGCAGTTGCTGGCGCTGATGGATGATTTGCATAAAGTCGCAGCAGCCATAGGTCGCGAACTGTAAGATGCCGGACGTTCCCTTTCAGCGGGTGGCGATAGTAGGCCTCGGGCTGATGGGTGGCAGTGTTGCCAAGGCATTGCGTGCGACGGGATATGCGGGGCGGATTCGCGCCGTCATGGTTAACGCTGCTGCGGTAGCATCGTTGCAGGAGAGTGCCCAAACCTGGCAGATTGAATTGAGTTCAGTGTTGCCAGATGTGCTGGCCGATGCAGATCTGATCCTGTTGGCTACCCCGCCCAGGGTTATGCTTGCCCAGCTTGAAGATATTGCGCGCTGGGCCGATGCAACGGCTTTGGTGTCGGACATTGCCAGTACCAAAAATGCTATTACCGGACGTGCGACGGCATTGCTGGGCTCCCGCTTTGTGGGGGGGCATCCGGTTGTCGGTAGTGAAATGACCGGTTTCCAAGCTGCCCGTGCAGACCTGTATCGTGGAGCGCGGGTGGTGCTGACCCCCATGCCGGACCAGACCGATGTCCAGGCGGTGGAAAAGTTGCGGCAGTTCTGGATGGCTCTGGGTGCCGAAGTCCGGGAAATGTCGCCTGAGGCCCATGATGAAGCTCTGGCCGCCACCAGTCATGCCCCGCATTTGCTGGCTTTCATGTATCTGGCCGGTCTCGAAGAGCGGCTGCCCGGCCTGGAAGATCTTGCCGGCGGTGGTCTGCGCGACTTTTCGCGGATTGTGGACTCTAATCCTGCGCTGTGGGCAGAAATTCTCCTGGAAAACCAGCAGGCAGTGCGCCAGCAATTGCAAAAGGTCCAGCACAATCTGCAGCTCGTTGAGCAGCTGCTTGCCGCTGAGGATGCTGCCGGGCTGCAGTCCTGGCTGTCCCTTGGCAAGACCGTCCGTCAACAATTTCATTTTCCTCCGGTATCTGCCTGAATGACTATCCGCTATCTTGTGCATCCCGGCTCAGCACTCAAAGGCCGCTTTCCTGTTCCTGGTGACAAATCCATTTCTCACCGCTCGGTCATCCTGGGTGCTCTGGCCGAAGGAGTTACGGAGATTAGCGGTTTGCTGGAAGGCGCTGATGTGCTGG
>NZ_JABBOU010000100.1 GCF_018853465.1 Acidithiobacillus montserratensis | reverse complement strand
GTCGCAGCCCCGGCGCTGCCTGTGCAGTCCAATGTCGTGCAGAACCTCTTTAGCTTCCAGGCTGATGGTCAGCATGCGGGCCATTTCCAACCCATCACGGGGGCTGAAGCAGCCAAAAGTTACAAGGCTTACCTGAAATCCTTTGGCCAAGGCCAGAGCAGCGCCAAAGCACCTGCTGACGCGAACCCCATGGCTGCTTCCAGCAGTATTTCCGGTTCGCAGTATCCGGGTATGCAACCATGAAACCCCGGCATCAAGGACATGACTTGAACCCACATCACGGCGAAAGGGGCAGTCTGGTCATCATGACCGCCCTGGTTTTGCCCATCGTCATGCTCATTGTTTTTGGTGCCATTGATATATCCCACGCCATTTATGTGCAGCGCCATCTGCAGAAAATTGCCGATATGGCGGCTATTGCCGGGGCTGAAAATATCACGAACGCCAGCGATACGGCAGAGAGCAATGCGCAGACCAATGGTTTCAGCACTACGGCTCCAGGGCGGGCAATAACAGTCAGTACCGGAAACTGGAATCCTCAAACGGAAGCCGGGCCGACCTATTTTTCCACGAACGTCCCCACGGGTAGTGAAACCAATGCGGTTCACGTACAGGTGAGTCAGCAGGTGCCCTATTTTCTGTTTCTGGGGCCACCATTGACCCTGCATGCGCAGGCCATTGCCTGGGCACCCAGCATGGCGGGCTTCACGGTGAGCAGCCAGTTGTTAAGTCTCAATACACAGCAATCAGCGGTTCTGAATGCGCTGTTGGGAGGGTTGTTGGGAACCAATCTGAATCTGGGCGTTTTGAGTTACAACGGGCTGTTGAGCACCAACATCCGCTTGGGACAACTAGCCCAGGCGCTTGATGTAGGTACGGTCAATGGTCTCTTGAAGGCCAATCTGAACCTGCCGGGACTCTACCAAGGCCTGCTGACAGTCCTGAGCAACCAGGCCAATGGCGGCGTCATGGCCTCCGCTGCCCAAGGCGCCTTGCAACAATTGGTCAATCTCAATGTCCCAGGGTCCTATCAGGTACCGGTGGCCAAACTCCTCAACATCAAGCTGGCAGACCCCAATGCCGCTGCCAATGCCCAGGTGAATCTGCTGAATCTGATTACGACCTCCGCCATGATTGCCAATCAAAATCACTTTATCAACATTCCTGATCTGGGTGTGCATCTGGGTGGTCTGGTCAATCTCAGCCTGGGCCTGCAGGTGATTTCCCCCCCTTCCATTGCTTTTGGTGAGGCCGGACAGAACCCTGATGGCACCTGGAAAACCCAGGCACATACCGCTCAGGTGGCTTTGGCCCTCCACCTGCAGGTGCTCGGCGCGCTGGATGGCGGCTTACTGAACATTCCCATTTATCTGGAGGTGGATCCGGTCCAGGCGCATTTGACCAAGTTGACTTGTTCGGTGCCGCAAAGCAACACCTCCCTCAGTATTGGCACTAACACCGGGTTGTTGACCGCAGTCATCGGTGATGTCCCTCAAGATGCGCTCGGCAATACGACCCAGCCCCTTTCTGCAGTGGCCAAGCCCTTCAATCTGATCAATATACCAATAGTGTTAAGGGCCACCATGAACCCGCTGACCGTCCCCCTCAGTGGACAAGCTGGTTACAATAACGCCACTTACGGATATACGCCCCTGAACTTTACCGGGCTCCCGAGTCAAAATCAGACACTGGACACCAATGGTTTAGGGAAAGCGGTGGGGAATACCTTGCAGGCCCTGCAAGCGCAAATGCAGAAACCCGGTGCAGTGGATGTCCAGTTGCTCGGCATCCTCAATCTTCCTGCAGGTAAAATTGTCGGAGCATTACTTGCGGTGCTCAACCCGGTATTGGTTCCCCTGACAAGTCTTTTGAATCAAATATTGGAACCGGTATTGCAGTTACTGGGGATTCAGGTGGGCATCGCCACGGTCAATTATAACGCCCTCAGTTGCGGCAATGCCGTATTGGTTTATTAAATGAAGCAAAGAAAATCGTTGATATGACAGTTATCCAAATCCTGGTCTGGGAAGGCCAGCATGACTTCGCCAAACGCCTGGAGCGTTGCCTGAATCGGGAGGATGGTCCCGAAATACTGCGCTATGACGAAGAGGCGGAACATCCTTCCAGTGATGCGCCGATGGAAGCGGATATTGCCTTCATCAGCACCAGCGCCTTACGACGCTATGATCGAAATCACCTGGCTTGGGAACGCATCAAGGGTATTCCGGTCATCTGGGTCGGTAGCGGTGACCAAAGCGTCTATACGACGACAGCTTTGAGTGAACGGGTGGTCCTCCCCGCTTACTTCAACTGTGCCAGCCTGGAAACTGTGATGCGTCACACCTTGCGCAGCACACCCCGTTTCGGGGTAGATACGCACCCAGGATCGGAGGCAGAAACCGAGAAGGGCCATATCGAGCTTCCCTTGCGCAAGGAAGGTTCTTTTCTCTATCAGGCTGCCTGCATGCAGCAACTGGTCGCCAATGCCCGGCTTTATGGCGCCCTCTCGGTGAGCGTACTCATTCGCGGTGGGAGTGGGACGGGCAAGGAGCATATTGCCCGGATGGTCGCCGATGCCCATCCCGATTATCGCAATGGTCATTTTGTGGCCGTAAACTGTGCGGCTATTCCTGACACCTTGTTTGAATCCCTGTTTTTTGGTCATGTCAAAGGCTCATTTACGGGTGCAGTCCGCGACCACGCGGGATACTTTCGGGATGCCCATAATGGCACCCTTTATCTGGATGAAATCGGCGACTTGCCATTTTATCAACAGGTTAAATTGTTGCGAGCGTTGGATGACGGCGTGATTCATCCCGTCGGCTCCAGTGAAACCATCAAAACCAATTTTCGTCTGGTCACTGCTACGAATCGCCCCCTCAACCGTATGATTCAGGAGGGGACCTTTCGTCTCGACTTCTATCATCGTATTGCCGTCGTAGAGTTGTATGTACCCACCCTGCATGAACGTGGTGCAGACGAAAAATTGTTGTTGTTCAGTGCCGCTATGCGCCAGTCCCTGAACCATTATGCCCAGGAGGTCTGTGACCTGCCAGAACTTCCCCTCTGGCTGAAAGATTGGGTTTCCAGCTATCCTTTCTCGGGAAATGTGCGCGAACTATTCAATAAAGCCGCCCGCATGGCTGCTTACTACCTGGGACATCATCGTTTTGAACAGGCAGAATGTATGCACCTGCTTTGTACGGATGCTTTAGAATGCGAAACGCCGGAAACAGATGAACTCCCTGATTTCACCTCCAAAACGGAAGAACGCAATCAGGTATTGCAGGCCCTGGAAAAAAATCAGTGGCGTAGATCAGAAACGGCGGACGCCCTGGGTTGGAGCCGTAAAACTCTGTGGCTAAAAATGAAGAAATATGGATTGTCGGATTGAGATTTGAGATCAAAAAACGGAAGCACTGCCGTAAAATCGGCTGCCGTTTTTGCCCGAAGCATTTTGAACGATTGATTAAGGAGATAACACCATGCGCATGCCAACCAAACAACCTGTCGTCCGTATCCTGTCTATAACCCTGGGAATGCTGGTCGGAGCTGGATTCGCCACGGGAGCTTATGCAGATACAACTTCCACCAGCGCGCAAGCCGATCATTCTGCCGCTTTGCCCAGTAGCGCCCCCGCTCAAGCGCCCGCTTTGACTGAGCATGTGTTGCATCTGATCAAGTCTCACCAACTGGTAGAACTGCGCACCATTTATAACGGCCCTTTTGCCGCAGCCATGTTTTTCAATCCACAAACCCTCAATTATTCCGTTATTTTGCTCAAACACCATGATTTCTGGTGGGTGGGAGAAACCGCAGATGGACACAAGGCAGAGCAGCTTTACACCAAACTGGCCACCCAGACTATCCGTCTGGCAGCACCCGATCTGGCCAAAATCCAGTTGGATGCCCGCATTGCCGTAGCCAAACGCAGCCTTGAAGCCCAGCAGAAGCGGGAGGAAGAACTGGCCCAGCAGATTTCCGCCCAACAGAAGATCGTCCAGGCCGGAACCGCAGCCCAGAGTCAATTACTGCAAGAAGCCGAAGCGCTGGACGCCCAGCGCAAGTCGCTGGAAGAACAGTTGACCGCCACCAACACCGCTATTGCCGGGCTGCAAAGCAAGGCCCAGGCAGGTCCTTCCATGGAAACCTTTGACAGCCAGGTAACCCCGCAGCAGCCCACCTCCGAGTCCAGGCCTCCTCTGAAGAGCCGAATCCAGATTCGCGCCACCGCCCACCCATGACTGGGCAGGAAAACGACCAGAACCCGGAGACACCAAGCTCGGCAGGGATATCTCCCCAAGCAGCCCAGCCGGTCTCCAGCGGTTTGCAATGTTTGGCCATGATCGCCGGCTACTATCAGCGGCCCTGCAATGCGGAGCAACTGGCCAGGGCGCTGGGCATGACCGCGCCCATACTGCCTCCCGGGAAAATCATCCTGGCGGCCCGAGAGGTCAAACTGGTGGCCAAGGTGGTTCAATTACAGTGGACTGATCTTGCCCGCCAGCATTATCCGGTCATGGCCGAGCTGAAGGATGGCAATTATATCGTGCTCGGGCGTTTCGAAAACCAGCGTATGGTCGCCGTAGATCCCACCCGTGGCCAGCTCATTCTCGATCAGGCAACCCTGGAGAGAGTGTGGACCGGGCGGGTCATTTTTCTCAAGCCACGCTTCTCCTGGAGCGGAGAAAATCAACGTTTTGGTCTGCGCTGGTTTATTCCCATCATTCTGAAATACCGTCAGCCAGTGCTGGAAGTGCTGATGGCCGCCTTCGTGGTCCAGATGTTCGGGCTGGCCATGCCACTGTTTGTCCAGTTGGTCATCGACCGGGTGCTGGTCTATCACAGCCTGCCAACCCTGAACATCCTGGTTATCGGCATGTTGCTGGTCATTGCCTTTGAAACCACCCTCAACGTGCTCAAGACGTTGATGATGACCCATACCACCAATCGCATCGATGTGACCTTGGGTGCTCGCCTCTTTGCCCATGTGTTGCGCATTCCCATGCGCTACTTCGAAACCCGCACTGTGGGTTCCACCGTGGCGCGGGTCAGGGAACTCGAAGTCGTGCGACAGTTTCTTACCGGCCCAACCCTCATGTCCTTCATTGACGTGTGGTTTGTCGGTATTTTCATCATTGTGCTGCTCTTTTATAGTGGTTTGCTCACCTTGGTCGTGCTCGCCACCATCCCTTTCATGGTCGGTTTATCCCTCGCCATATTTCCCATCCTGCGCCGTCTGCTGCAGGAAAAATTTGATCGTAGCGCCGAAAACCAGTCTTTCCTGGTGGAAACCATTACCGGCATCCAGACCGTCAAGGCCCTGGCGGTGGAGTCCAAAATCTATCAGCGCTGGGAAGAAAGTCTCTCGCGCTATGTCATGGCTTCTTACCGGGTAGATCGCCTGGCTGGGGTAACCAGCGCCTTTACCCAGATGATTCAACGGCTAGGAACCCTGGCTATCATGTGGGTGGGGGTCAAACTGGTTCTGGATGGTGAACTGAGCGTGGGTGAACTGATTGCCTTTCAGATGATCTCCGGTCAGGTGACCGGACCGATTTTGCGTCTTGCCCAGCTTTGGCAGCATTTTCAGCAAGTCGGCGTTTCGATAAATCGCATGGGTGATCTCATGAACACTCCGGCGGAACCCGTGGTGGATATTGGCAAAGCTTCTCCCCCTGCCCTGCATGGTCGGGTGACCCTCGACAAGTTGCGTTTTCGCTATACCGCAGATTCAGATGAAGTCCTGAAAGGCATCAGTTTTGACATTCCTGCCGGATCTTTCGTCGGCATCGTCGGGCGGAGCGGTTCGGGCAAGAGTACCCTGGCAAAAATGCTGCAGCGCCTGTATCTGCCGGATTCTGGCGCTGTACTCATTGATGGCATCGACCTCCGTCATGTGGAACCCAACTGGTTACGTCGGCAGATCGGTGTCGTCCTTCAGGAAAATTTCCTGTTTTCGGGAACCATTCGCGAAAACATTGCCATGGTCTATCCCGAGGCCACCCTGGATCGCATCATTGCTGCGGCAGAACTGGCAGGAGCGCACGAGTTCATCAGCAAAATGCCGGATGCCTATGATACCAAGGTCGGTGAACGCGGAGACAGCCTATCCGGTGGTCAGCGGCAACGCATTGCCATTGCCAGAGCCCTTTTGGTTAATCCCCGCATTCTCATTTTTGATGAAGCCACCAGTGCACTCGACTACGAGTCAGAACGCATCATCTGGAAAAATCTTCATAAAATCTGTGAAGGGCGTACGGTCTTCATGGCTGCACATCGTCTAGCCTCTATCCGTAGCGCCGATATCATTCTGGTCATGGACCAGGGAGAGATTGTCGAACAAGGCTCCCATCAATCCTTGATGGCCGGGAATGGTGTTTATGCCTTGCTGGCGAAAGACGAAGAAGGAGCAGACTAAATGGCGCGTGCGTTGAATGGGTTGCGCGGCAGCGTGGCGGAAGCTCGGGAAAAAAACCGTCAGGCGGCGCTGAAAAAGCTGGAGCAGGAGTTTTTACCACCTTTACTGGAAATTCAAGAGCGCCCCCCTGCTCCCTGGCAACACCGTATCCTTTGGACACTGATCCTGTTGCTGATAGTGGCGGTTCTCTGGTCGTATTTCGGCAAGGTGAATATTGTCGCCACAGCAACCGGTCAGTTCGTGCCCGACGGCCACGTCAAAATGGTGCAACCCATCACCACGGCCACCGTAGAACACATTTATGTGCATAATGGCGAACGGGTGCATAAAGGACAATTATTGGTATCGCTCAACCCTACGGTGACCCAGGCCAATCTCCATGCGACGCAACAGGAACTGGCGCTGCGCGATCTGGAAAGAGCCCGCATCAGGGCGCAACTCAGCGGAAAAAATACTCCAGTAGCGCACTCCGGGATGAACTCCGAATACCTGCAAATGGAAAATGCCCTGCAGGCCGCACAGGAAGCTGAATATCGCAGCCATCTCAATGCCGAACAGTCCCGCCTGGCCCAAAATCAGACGGCTTTGGAAGCTGCGAAAAGCCAGGGTACTTCGTTGCAGGAGCAGGAAGACTTGCTCCACCCTCAAGTGGTGGCAGATGCCGCCCTGGCCAAAATCGGGGCCATCCCCCAGGTGCAATATCTGGATGCACGGCAGAAAGAAATCAGCCTGCGCGGACAAATTTCCCAGAATAACGGTGATATTGCCCGCTATACGCAACGCCAGACGGAACTTCAGCAGGATATTGCCGAAACCCGTGCCAACTATCATGCCACCCTGTTGCACAGTCTGGGTGAGAACACTCAGTCGGTGATTTCACTGGAAGCCCAGCAGGCCCATGCCAGCCGCGACCTTGCCTTACATGCCTTGCGTTCTCCGGTAAATGGCATCGTGCAAAATGTCGAGGTACGCAACATCGGTCAGGTGGTTACTCCTGCCCAGACGGTCGTCAGCATCGTTCCCAGTGACACCCCGCTGGTGGTTGAATCTGCTCTGCCAGACGATCACATGGCCTTTGTGCATGTCGGCCAAAAGGCGCGCGTCAAGGTTGCGGCTTATCCCTTTGAACAATATGGAGCCCTGCAAGGTGTTGTCGCCAAGATCAGCCCGGATTCCCTCTCGCCGCATGGCGACCATGGTGCTGGTAGTGCCCTGTTCTACCGCATTCGCGTCACGGTCCCCCATCCTTATCTGATGGTTCAAGGCAAATCCGTCAAAATGCGTCCCGGCATGTCTGTATCTGTCAATATCAATACGGGTCAACGCCGCATTCTGCAATTTTTCCTCAGCCCTCTGTTTCGAGATTGGGACGAAGGTTTGTCCGTGCGATGAGAAGGTCCGGTCTGATTTTAACGACAGCTGTACTGCTCGCAGTACTTACGCTGGGTCTGGAAGCCATGTCTCCTGCCGAGGCAGATAATGCCGGTGACGACATCAGTAATAATGGCTTGGCTGCAGCCCTCAGCGG
>NZ_JABBOU010000010.1 GCF_018853465.1 Acidithiobacillus montserratensis | reverse complement strand
CCCGCCACTTTGGCATAGCCCTCGATATTTTGCCAAAAACGCTGGCGGGTCATGGCCGCTCCGCGCGCCGTCACAAAAACGGCGGCAGAAATCCGCTCACCCAGAATCTGCGGGCGGGCATTTTGCAAATATGCTGATACCCGCTCGGCCGCCATCTCCCCCATGGGCACCAGACGCTCCTTGCGCCCCTTGCCGAAAACCATCACCAGATCCGCTGTCAAATCCAGTTGCCGCATTTCCAGGTTGACCAGTTCTGAAACCCGCAGCCCACAGGCATACATCAATTCGAGCATGGCGGCATCGCGCAAACCCAGGGGGCGGGTCAGATCGGGGGCGGCGAGCAGGGCTTCGATTTGTGCCTCACTGAGCACATGGGGCAAATAGCGGGCCAGACGGGGGCTTTGCAGGTTCTGACTGGGATTACGGGTGATCCAGCCCTCACGCAGGGCATAACCGTAGAAGCGACGGGTGCTGGATAGTAGCCTGGCCACGGAACGCAGGGCCGCACCCGATTGCAGTTTCTGCCCGAGAATACGCCCCAGATGACTGGCATCGGCGCTCAGCAAATCGGCATCCATTTCAGCCAGCGCCACAGCAAGCTGGAGCAGATCCTGGCGGTAGGCAGCGAGAGTATTTTCACCGAGGTTTTTTTCGAGCCAGAGCGCATCCAGAAAGCCATCAATACGCTGACAATCCTCAGTGGAAGGCTGCGCCATCGGCCTGCAAGCGCTTATTCAATCAAAATAGAAACGTAATACCACCAGCGGATGAATCCACGCCAATGGTCCCCCGGTAATGGTTCCGGCACGCTGGGCGGTACGCCAGACCGGCCAAAAACCCGAGGGATTATCCTGATCAACCGCTCTTTCGGCCACCTGTAACCACCAGTCGGCAGCCGTACCGGATGCCGCCGCGTATAACGCGCCCTGCCAGGTAAACGGCGCTGGAACAGGCTCAGACCAGGCCCGTTCGCGATAAGCGGCCAGGGTACTGAAATCCGGCCAGTCTTCACGGCGCTGCCATCCCGCAAAGCCGAAAGTGCTGGCAGCGGCACTGAAGAGCACCTTGCGGGCCTGGCGCAAACTGCGATGCGGTAAAGTCAGCAAGGTGCCCAGCCAGACATAGAGGCGCATCAATGCCTGGAGTTCATGACGGTGCCCGCCTTCAATAATCATCAGGGTCACCGTCAGGAAAAGCTGACGAATGGCATCCAGAGGTTGATCGCCCATGGCCCGCACCCGCCCCATGAAGGCGGGCAGATCCCGTTCCCGCAAGGCATGCAGCAGGGGTTTGTCCACTTCGTTGTCGCGGCTGGCGCGCCCTTCGGGAACCACCACCGCCACCCCGGCAGGTTGTTGCCAGTGGCTGTGCAGGAGAGCCAGAGCACCCAGCGCAAAAGGCCGTGCGGGCAGTTCGGCAGCGGCGTCGTGCCACTGCCCGAAAAGAATACTGCGCAGACCCTGAGCATGACTGTCATCGGCCAGACGCTGGGCAAGGCGGTTCAGAACAATCCGCCGGGCATGATCATCATCCGCCATGCTTTGCAGCAGGGGAGACAGTTGCTCCAGGTCAGCTTCTTCTACCGCCTTGGACAGCAAATCGACTTCCATATCCAGAGGCATGGGTGGGCGGGCTTCCAGCAGCAAGGCATCCGGCAGGGCCGGCTTGTCCATCTGCACTCTTTTGCTTTCTTGAATGGCCAGCGCAGCAGCCAGCAGCTCCACCGGAAGCTGCTCCGCTTCGGCCCAGATGGACTGGCTATCCACCACCACCTGCAGGGCTTCGGTATCTCCTCCAGCACCCCACCAGCAAGGCAGGATATCCTGCTGCCAGGCCGAGCGCAGCAATACCCTCTGACCCGGGTCCACCCAGAGTGCCGCCTGGTCAGCGCCGGACGCAGAACGCCAGCGTTCCAGAATTTCCCCGAACGCTGGCGTCATCATCCGATTATCCACAGCGAACCCGGACTTTGCCGGGTAGCGCGGCAGATATCATCAGCCCAGTTTTTCTTTGATGCGGGCCGCTTTGCCGGACAGATTACGCAGGTAGTACAGCTTGGCGCGACGGACATCACCGCGACGCTTGACTTCTACCTTGGTCACCAGCGGCGAGTATGAGGGGAAAACGCGCTCCACCCCTTCACCATTGGAGATTTTCCGGACCGTAAAGGCGGAATGCAGACCGCGATTACGACGGGCAATGCAAATGCCTTCGAAAATCTGAATACGTTCACGGTCGCCTTCCTTGACCTTGACGTGTACGGCCACGGTATCACCCGCACCAAAAGCCGGAAGCTCCGACTGCACCTGTTCTTTGTTGATTTCGTCAATGATGTTCACAGCCCTGCTCCTTCACCTAGTATTACTGCACCTCGCCGTCCTGACGGCGATAATCTTCCAATAACTGCTGCTCTTGCGCACTCAAAACCCGTTGCGCCAACACATCCGGACGCCGCTCAGCGGTACGCCCCAGGGACTGCTGCAAGCGCCAACGGCGAATCCGGGCATGATCCCCGGACAGCAAAACCTCCGGCACCTTCTTCCCGCCCACTACTTCCGGACGCGTATAGTGGGGACAATCCAGCAATCCAGCGTCCGCAAAACTGTCCTCGGCGGCCGAGTCGGCATGTCCCAGCAGACCCGGCAACTGCCGGGCTACCGCTTCCATCAGCACCAGGGCCGGCAGTTCACCGCCCGCCAGCACATAATCGCCGATGGACCACTCGGCATCCACCTCAGCCAGCACCCGCTCATCAATGCCCTCGTAGCGGCCTGCCAGCAAAATCAATCCTTCTACGCCGGCAAAGTCCTGCACTGCAGACTGCTGCAGACGCTGCCCCTGGGGCGACAAATACAGCACCGGCGCTCCGGGGTTGGCCGCTCGTGCCGCAGCAATGGCAGCCAGCAGAGGCGGCGCCATCATCAACATTCCCGGACCACCGCCAAAGGGTCGGTCATCAACGCGGCGATAGGCGTTATCGCTGAAATCCCGGGGATTCCAGGTATGCACCTGAATCAACCCCTTGGCCTGACCGCGCCCCAGCACCCCCTCACGCAGATAACCGTGAATCAGCTCCGGAAAAATGGTGATGATATCAAAGCGCATCACCAATCCGCTTGCCAATCGACGTGAATCTGCCGGGCATCCGTATCCACACCGGCAGCCGTCTCGTCCGACCAGGGAATCAACAGTTCCCCGCCCTTTCCATCGTCCAGCACCATGACGTCATTGGCACCGGTTTCCAGAAACGACTTGACCGTCCCCAGGCGCTGCCCTTCCTGATTCAGCACCTGCATCCCGAGCAGATCACGCCAGTAAAACTCCCCCGGCTGCAGCTCCGGCAAGTGCGCCCGGGCAATCCGGATCTCCTGGCCTATGAGGGCACGCGCCTGCTCCCGGTCATCCACGCCGACCAGCTTGGCAACCACCCCTTCACCCTGCATGCGCCCTTCTTCCAGCCCGTAAGCGTGACGGTCAGGCCCCAGCAACCAGGGTGAGTAGTCGAGAATGGCATCACGCAGATCGGTAAAGGAAAACACCTTGACCATGCCGCGCACACCGTAGATGCCGGAAATTTTTCCCAGCACCACCCATTCTTCCGACTCAGGCGGCGGCAACACCCGTCTTACTCACGCCTTCTTTCTTGAAAAAGCCGGCCACCGTGTCGGAAGGCTGGGCGCCCTGGCTCAGCCAGTAAGCGGCACGTTCCTTGTCAATCCGCAACTCGGCGGTAGCACCAATGGGATTATAAAAACCCAGGCGTTCAATGAAACGGCCATCGCGACGATTACGACTATCGGTCACCACGATGTGATAAAAAGGCCGCTTTTTGGCGCCGCCCCGGGCCATACGAATAACTACCATGTGTTCTCCTTAACCATGTCCTCTCCCACTGGACGGGAGAAAGGCGCGTATCGTAACCAAAAACAAGCTCTAACGGAAGGGTAAACCACCCTTTAACATCGATTTGGGATTCATCCCCAGCAAACGGCTGAGGCCGCGCCCGCCTTTTCCCATTTTTTTGAACATTTTCTGCATCATCTCAAACTGTTTGAGCAGCTTGTTGACCTCCGTCACCGTAGTGCCGGAACCCGCCGCAATGCGCCGCCGCCGCGAGGCTTTGATGATTTCGGGATGACGCCGTTCACCGGGCGTCATGGAATTGATGATGGCTTCCAACCGGCGCATGGGCTTGCCGTCCTGCATGGCGGCCTGGGCTTCGGCAGGGAGTTCACCCATGCCCGGCAACTTGTCCATGATGCTCGACATGCCGCCCATTTTTTCCAGTTGCCGCAGTTGCTGGCGAAAGTCTTCCAGATCAAAACCTTTGCCTCTGCGCAGCTTATCGGTCATTTTCTGGGCCTGTTCGGCATCCACATCCTGCTGGACCTGCTCCACCAGACTGACGATGTCGCCCATTCCCAAAATCCGCGAAGCCAGACGATCGGGATAAAAAGGCTCCAGACCCTTGCGGATTTTTTCACCGATACCGATGAACTTGATGGGCTTGCCGGTAATGGCCCGCACCGACAGGGCCGCCCCGCCCCGGGCGTCACCGTCGGCCTTGGTCAGAATGACACCGGTCAGGGGTAGTGCGTCATTAAACGCCTTGGCGGTATTGACCGCATCCTGACCGGTCATGGCGTCCACCACAAAGAGCAGCTCCACGGGTTTGACGGCATTGGTCAGGGCCTGGGCCTCGGCCATCATGGCTGCATCGACATGGAGGCGGCCAGCAGTATCGACAATCAGCACATCAAACACGCCACGCTGGGCCGCTTCCGCCGCATCCCGAGCAATTTGCACCGGCTGCTGGTCGGGACGGGAAGGAAACACCTCCACCTCAATGTCCTTACCCAGATGGGCCAACTGCTCCATGGCCGCCGGACGATAGACGTCGGTACTGACCATCATGACCCGCTTCTTTTCCTTGTCCTTCAGCCACAGGGCCAGCTTGGCGCTGGTGGTGGTTTTACCCGAACCCTGCAAACCGGCCAGCAGAATCACCGCTGGCGGGCGGGCGCTCAAATCCAGCTTGTCGTTATGAGCACCCATGAGCTTCACCAGCTCGTCGTTGACAATCTTGATGAATACCTGCCCCGGCGACAGGCTCTTGATCACCTCTTCGCCCAGCGCCGCCTCGCGCACCTTGTTGATGAAGTCTTTCACCACCGGCAGCGCCACATCGGCTTCCAGCAAAGCCAGACGCACCTCGCGCAGAGCATCACGAATGTTGTCCTCACTCAAACGCCCCTGGCCACGCAGGTTTTTGAAAGTCTGGGTAAGTTTCTGGGTCAGATTGTCAAACATGGGTCCTCCTCATATCAGAGGGGGATTTTGGACTGTCTGGGGCGGGTGTGCAATGGCATATTTTAAAGATTAACATCAAAAAGTTAGCACTCATTACAGGATTACCTATTGCGCAAAAGGCTAAACCTTGGTATTATTAAAAAGCCTATGCATTGTTTTACGGTGCACGTTACTGTGTACCGAATTGTACCCCAGAGGTATCCATTTTCTTTGTTGGTTCGCCACTTTTAATGAAGATGGTTTACTATTTTGTTGTATATAGTTTTCTCTTTTAAGTTTATCTGCTGCGATTTGATGAATGCATAGGCTTAATTATATGATACAAATCGTTTATCGGCTTATAATAACACTTGCCGGATTCGTCGATACCTCCTTTATGAATTACCCCAACAACCCTATTTGCCTGATCGGTAACAGGCCCCCCGCTCATTCCTGCCTTTATACCATCTCTTATTATGATTTCTTTTTCGTCCGCACGATTCCTTGTGCCAGTAATTACTGAATCACGCACTTGCAATGATTCACCAACCGCACAATCTGGAAATCCATAAAGAGAAACAGTCAACCTATCAGAGTGAGAAAAATCAGTGTTGACATAAAGTTTTTTACTTCTAAAAAGATTATCCTCCAATGATAAAACTGCCATATCGATTTTTGGATATCTATTTTCTATTTTAACGTTATGCTTACAACCATCTTTAGTTTCAAAATACAGTCTTAAATGATCACCTGCAGCTTCCACATCTTCTACACTAGGCAAAAAATGATCAGCCGTCAAAATACCAACATCTTCCAAAAAAAAGCATGTGCCCTGACCACAATCATTTTTAATGCGATGATCTTTCTGTTTAGATTTTTCGGGCATATCAATAATAAAATAAATAGGGTAAACACATTCTTCCGGATCACCTAGCGATCTAAAGTTTTTATTATACCAATCAAGATTTTTACGATATAAAGCGTCTTGCTTCCCCCTTACCATGCCAATATATTCAATCTTACCTCTAACCATATCCTTAATAGAAATATGGTGACCTATATTGACTCTATTTTTATATCTCGTTTCTTTATAATTTTCGTCAAATATCTTTTGCGCACCATCAACACCATGCTTAGATATGGAATTCTTAATAGCTCTGAGGTTTGACATATAACTACTTGGTATATTTGTGATTTTATTTACAACAACTCCAGTCACAACCTGCCGGTTTGAACGACTCCTTAATTTTGTTTTTTTTAAATTAATCGAAAATCCATTCTCTTTAAATATTGCCACAATACTTTTTCCTAACGTCAAAGATCCACAAGCATCAAGATAAACAAACTCACTTGGAAATGATTTAGTTTTTGTTGAAAAAGTTAAATCATCAGAGTACCTAGTATAAAAAACATGGTTATTTTTGCAAATACTCATTATCTTCCTATCCATCTTAAACATAATCATGTTAGATAATACGGGGGAAGCTGGTGATCCCGTAGGTAGACATCCATCTACCACACAAATATTGGTCAGCGCCTCGCACAAATTTTGATCCGAAAAAATAGATCTAAACAAACCTAAGATGCGATTTCTAGTAATTGAACCAAAAAAATCATTAATATCTATACTTAGTATATATCTTTTGTTTACGTGACACTGTGCGTTCGATACAACTGATCTATCTGGAACATAGCCATGAACACAATTTGGTTGATTATAAATTGTTTGTAAAATTTTGGAAATCTTTCTTTGTAAACCCGCAAGACCAGCAGAAGGAGCCTTCACCTTTCTAAGAGAGCCATTTTTTTTAATTAAGTCAAAAACCTTATATTCTTTTTCGTTCTCCTTATTGTAAAGTAAAAAACCTTCTTTACTGACCCCAATATTATCGCAAAATTCTTTTATTGTTTCACTCCGATTTCTGTTCGAGTTTACTCTATTCCTAACAAAACTCATTTTTCACCTCATGCTTTTGGTGTAGAAAATATGTTTATAAAAATTAAAGCATTGATTAAAAATATACTATCTTTTTCACGATACCCCCTAATATTATTCGATTCTTTTCAGAACTGGCATTGCTGAAATAAAAGCATAGCACTCTGCAAATCCTCCCAGGTCTTGCGCTTTTCCAGAGGGCTGCGGAGCAGATAAGCCGGGTGATAGGTGACGATCAGGGGAATCTGCTGATAGTGGTGGGTTTGGCCGCGCAGTTGACCGATGGGGGTGGTGACCTGCAACAGGCTCTGGGCGGCAAAGCGTCCCAGGGCGACAATAATACGGGGTTGGAGTAACGCTATCTGGCGCTGCAAATAAGGCAGACAGGATTGCACTTCCGGCCCCAAAGGGTCACGATTGTTGGGGGGACGACATTTGAGGACGTTGGCAATATAGACATCCTGCTGGCGGGTCAGGCCCATGGCTTTGAGCATGTTATCCAGCAACTGTCCGCCCCGGCCCACAAAAGCTTCACCACGGCGGTCTTCTTCGGCTCCCGGCGCCTCGCCCACAAACAGCCAGGAACCCCGGGGATTTCCTGCACCGAATACAGCGTGCTGGCGGGTTTCTCCCAGCGCACACGCCCGGCAATTATTGACCATGATTTGCAGATCACGCCAGTCTGAGGCCGCTATCTGGGCCAGCCTGTGCGGGTCGGCCAAGGGTGTGGGGACAGGCGGCTCAGGGATGGGCGGGACTTCGGCTTCTGCGGGTGGGAGCGACGAAACTTGCTCCCCCGCCGGTGCAGATTGAGGAGTCCTTGTTTTTTCCTGACTAGGTGCCTGCCTGACAGCGGCGCGCAGGGCGTCAAAAGGGGCGGGGGCAGCATCGCTGGGGGCCGTTGATGCTGCAATATTGGCCGAAGCTGCGGCATGGGCGACTGCACCGGCTTTTTCTTTGACGGCGCCCTGGGGCAGGAGGGGGCTTTCTCCGGGTATGGACAAACCCAGGAGTTTCAGAAAACGCCGCTGCTCTGCATTAAATATCGTGGACATGCGCTTATGCTAAGGGTCACAAGCTGCGCTGGCAAATGGAATCTGCATGCTCTGCCGGGCCACCTCCGTGTCTTGCCTGCCTGTTCCATTTGGATTTGATAATCAGTATGATGAGGCAAAAATATCAGCAGGGTATGAGCCGCTATCAAGCGTTTGTTGAATTCATTCACCCGCACAGGGAGCGTCACCATGGAAGCAGAAACTCTGGTAGCCATCAGCAGCAAGGAAGATCGCAATATCATCGCATTGACTCATGCCGGAGGTATTTTATTCGGTTTCATTCCGGCATTGATTGTGTATCTGATCAAGAAAGACACTGGAAACGCCTGGCTCATCTCCGAGAGCAAAGAGGCCCTGAATTTCCAGATCACCATCCTGCTGGCCTATATTGCCGCCAGCATTCTCAGCGCCTTGCTCATCGGGCTGTTCATCTTTCCCTTGATCTTTCTCTTTAATCTGATTTTTTGCATTATTGCTGCAGTAAAGGCCAGTAGTGGCGAATCTTACCGCTATCCACTGACCCTGCGTCTGCTGAGCTAGGCGCATCTGACTGAGCAGGTTCCCGGCTGGCTGTCCGTTACGCCACCGCGCCCCATCATTCCACCCCGTCAGCCAACCCTGGCGACTTGCACCACCTGACCCCGCCCCGTACCCTATCTGCTTTCTGAAAGTGTACATAGGGAGATCGGGGCAATGGCGATTCTGCGGCTGGAAGCGGGACAGGTAGAGTGGGGAGGCCGTGCCTTGCTGGACCATGCCGATCTCAATATTGAAGCGGGTGAGCGCATTGGTTTGATTGGCCGTAATGGCGAGGGCAAGTCCACGCTGCTGCAGGCCCTGGCGGGACTTTACCCGCTGGACGGCGGGAATCTCTGGATAGCTCCGGGCCTGAGTCGTGCCTATCTGGCGCAGGAACCCGAACTGGAGGCCGGACACGACCTGCTCACTGCCATCAAGTCCGGGCACCCGGCCTGGCGACAACTGCAGCAGGCCGAGGCGGGTGATACCCAGGCCCACGCCCTGGCAGATCATCATGATGTCTGGCAGATCGACTATAAGGCGGAGGCACTGCGGGATAGTCTGGGTCTGCCTGCTGAAGGGGTGATTTCCGCCCTTTCGGGTGGGCTACGCAAGCGGGTGGCCATTGCCGCCGCCATGGTCTCCGAACCCGATATTCTCTTTTTTGATGAACCCACCAATCATCTCGATTTACCGGCCATTCTTGCTCTGGAGCAGTCGCTGCTGCGCTACCGGGGGACACTGGTATTCATCACCCACGACCGGCGCTTTCTGGATCGTCTGACGACCCGGATTGTCGAGCTGGATCGCGGCATTTTACGCAGCTTTCCAGGAAGCTTTGGCGAATATCAGGCCCGCAAGGCGGAAGTTTTGGCCGCAGAGGCGGCAGCCGACAATCGTCTTGAAGGTCAGTTGGCGGAGGAGGAGGCCTGGCTGCGCCAGGGGGTGAAGGCTCGCGCCAAGCGCAATCAGGGGCGTTTACGGCGCTTGGAAAGTCTGCGCGAAGAGCGCGCCAGTCGCCGCCAACAGCAAGGTCAGGCGAGTTTGCAGATCAGTACCGCCGAGCGTTCGGGCGCGCTGATTGCCGAGCTGGAGCAGGTGTCATTCCATTATGCGCAGCGCCCCATCATCCGGAATTTCTCCACTCGCATCGAACGTGGCGACCGGGTCGGGATCATCGGCCCCAACGGTGCCGGAAAAACCACGCTGCTACGTCTGATTCTGGGTGAACTGGAACCCCAGGAGGGCAAAATTCGCCGGGGCACCAAGCAGGAAGTCGCCTATTTTGATCAGATGCGCGCCACCCTCGATCCGGAAAGCCGGGTGGTGGATGCCATTGCCGATGGGAATGATTTTATCGAAATCAATGGCGAACGCCGTCATGTGCTGGGATATCTGCAGGATTTTCTGTTCCCCCCCAGTCGTGCCCGAGGCTTGATCAAGGCATTGTCCGGCGGGGAACGGGCACGCCTGTTACTGGCTCGCCTTTTTGCCCGCCCTGCCAATATCCTGGTTCTGGATGAACCCACCAATGATCTCGACCTGGAAACCCTGGAGGTTCTGGAGGAGCGCCTTCAAAATTATACGGGCACCCTGTTTCTGGTCTCTCATGACCGGGATTTTCTGGATAATGTGGTCACCCAGGTCATTGCTTTCGGCGAAGAGGGTCAGCTCACCCAGAATGCCGGCGGCTATGAGGACTGGATCCGCTGGCAGACCGAAATCCAACGCGCAGCCAGCAAAACAGTGGAAAGTTCATCGGGCAAAAATGCCAGCAAGCGGGAAAACAGCAAAAAACCGGCCCTGAGTTACAAGGAAACCCAGGAATTGGCGCAGTTACCGGCGCAGATTGAAAAGCTGGAGCAGGACCAGGAGCGTTTGGCAGCCACTCTGACTTTGCCGGAAACCTATCAGAATCCGGAAAAACTGAAGGCGTTACAAGCTCAGGCAGAACAGATGACCAGCGCCCTGCAGCAGGCCTACACTCGCTGGGAATTGCTGGAAGCCAAGGCAGCAGCCAGTGCTGAGGCCTCGGGCTGATACAATACGGATGCTCTGCCCTTGGTGTAGTTTGCCTCGCAGGGCTGGATTATGAGCACCGCCAGGTTGCCGGAAGGTAGATGTCATGGTTCCATCAGCCGGAGGATATCGAAGACTCTAACGACTTCGCTGGCACTATCTGTGCCTATGATACCGTGGACTTTCTCCCGCCAGCTTGTTGGACAGAATGTGTCATTGTGGCTGGTGGTCTGCGGCATGAAGCTCTTGCCGTAGCACTTGCCGGAGAGTACGCACTGTAAGCGGCACATCGTCTTTGTCCAGAGCAGACCTTAACGCCGCATTGATTGCAGTTTGGTAGCCTGTGCCTTGTGCCTCGGCGCGAGCTCGAAACGCCTCTATGATCTCGTTGTCGAGCATGATGGTGATACGGGTTTTCCCTTTGGATGGGACTACCGGGCCACGCTTTGCATTTCTGAAGTCATATTCCTTACGCATAGTATTGCTCCGCTTCTGCTGGGCTTGCCTTGCGGGCTGAAATCAGTCGGGTATTCTCGCCGCGCGGGGTATGGACTACCACCAAGACTCGCCCTAGTGAATCCAGGCCGAGAGTGATAAAACGCTGCTCACCTTCTGAATCTGGATCTGCCATTGTCACGGCCATTTCGTCTCGAAGTACTTGCTCGGCGTCAGCAAAGCTCACGCCATGCTTCTTCTGGTTTGCTCGTGCCTTGCCAGGATCAAACTCGATGGTCATGGTCTTATTATGCATAATGCATGCATATAGTAAAGTCGGGTTTCAGGTCGTTGCCAGGACTAGCAGCCTGTCGGACTTTCCATGCGTGCGGAATTATCGTATAATTATTTATAATTCAACATGATGAGTGAAGTTGTGGTCCACTTTCTCGACGCTGACCGCAAGACCGACTATCTCCTGCCGCCCTCCAGGGAGGACTGGCTCCCGGAAGGCCACCTTGCCCGCTTTATTGTGGAAGTCATTGAGCAACTGGACCTCTCGCAGCTGGTCAAACAATACGCGGGACGCGGATGCAAGGCATACCACTCATCCACACTGTTGGCGATTCTGGTCTATGGTTACGCCAGTGGGGTGTTCTCCAGCCGCAAGCTGGAACAGGCCACCTATGATTCCGTTGCCCCTTCCGTTATCTCGCGGCAGGCACCCATCCGGATCACGATACCCTGGCCACCTTCCGCCGCTGTTTCCTGGATGAGCTGCAAAACCTGTTCGTGCAGGTGCTGGAACTGGCCCAGGAAATGAAACTGAACCGAACGGGCGCAAGCCCGTTATGAAAAAGAGAAGATGGCTTACGACGAGAAGATGGCGCGTCGCGCGAGACAGGAGGCCGATGGTCAAAAAAGCCTCGAGGGAAAGTGCCCGAGACGCCAGACCCGACACCCAAAGCGCAGGATCAGATCAATCTCACCGATGAGGAGTCCCGTATCATGCCGGTCTCGGGCGGTGGCTTTGAACAGTCCTACAATGCCCAGGCCGCCGTGGATGACAAGACGAATGGAGTCTGGTTTACCTGGCGTGGAACATAAAACGTATGGCCGTATTGCGTCTGTAGGGCAGGAAAATGCAGAAAAACCGCAAAAAACACCCTAAAAACGACCCCAATCAGCCCCAAAAAGGCTATTTCAAAAATCTCAGGGCGAAAATCGGTAGTCGTCCAAAACTAAAACCGACAGGCTGCTAGCCAGAGGGATTTTTCCTATTGCCGTTTTTTAACCCACTCCCACCCCTTCGTATTTGCAAAAACGTATCGAAAATATGCAAGATAATATGCAAGTGAACATGCTGCGCTGCCCACTGCCATAAAGAGATGGGGAATATCAATTTAGGGATTGCTTATTCACACCACAGCGGGTTGGTGATAAAGGAAATAGAAGTTGCAACAATCAGGAACATCAACCATGCTATTGAGCAGATACGAGGACGTACTTTCTCAGCTTCACGAGCATTCCTTTTTGGGCCGCTTATTTGTCTGATCATAAGATACTCGATTTTTTAAATATACTTTTTACGGTTGGAGTAATCTTCCAGTGATTATAATCGTCAGCCAGGTCCCAATGATTTAAGGCAAACTGATCGGCACGTCTCTCTGCACGCTTTCGCAACCAAAATTGTAGTATCATGTTTGCAACGATCAACCAGCTAAAAATTGTGTTGACAGTCTGCATCGATAGGAATACCGAGGAAGAAAGTTGCAATGCAACTGTAATGATCATAATCCCCATCAATATTGCAGCGATTATCCAAATAGATCGCAAGCGAGGCCGCTGATTTTAAATCCAAATCACCACCGATTAGGCGCAATGCGCGCACAAACTGCGTACGATCAGCAATGGGTGATGTGATCCTGATCTGTTTTTTACACAAAGCCCGTCCTTGATCAATAGATAACCTACAGAGTCAGCATCATGGCCATACAAAAATTACGGCAGCATACAGCATAATCCATACATATTCTGCGCAAAAAAGTTATTCAGCGGGCATTTATTGCATGATTATCTGTGGTATAGGGCTGCAGCCCTTTGACCATCCTTTTGTTCATCATCATCAGAATTGCCAGGTAAATTAATATTGTTAATAAATACCCTGCAAAAGCAAGCTCAGAACCTAACCATTTATTCATAAAAACAAAAAGTAAAGATAAGGCGAAGCTCGAAGCACCCACCTCCTGCGTGAAAACGATAGATTTCTCTATATTCTCTTTTACCGTCAGCGTTGGAACAATGTAGCGCGTCTTACTAAACACCGGTTTATATACCATTGTGCCGTCAGTCAAGACAGCGAATCTGGAATCAAGTGTAGCCTTATTCAATTCATTCTGAATATTCATTAGCTCTCCAGCACGCATTTTACGGCAACGCCTGTGATCAAAACAGAACAATGACTTTATGGCACAAGAAAGAGTCTGGCGCGCCTGAGAATAAATTGCAAGCTCTTGAGGTTTTTGTGCGTGGCTGGGCTGGATTTCCGCTTCTGAAGCTATCCCCCTCCCCATCCTTTTCAGGAGGAAGCCGATGCCTTATCGCCGGATTTTTTACGATACAGAACAAAATGCAGAACAACACCGTCCAGCAGAGCCGGAACCAGGGTAGCAATGACACCTACCACCATACTGATCCAGGGTCCCGGAGGATTCAGAGGATCGGGCAGAATTCCCGGCCAGTGCCAGGGAATGCCCATCAGCGTATACGCCAGCATCAGCCCCGGAATCAGCAACAGGGCATCCAGCGCCAGCAGCAACAAGACCGCGAGAAGCACCAGCAGCACCGCGACCGCCCCTTGCAGCAGGGCTTTCAGGATGCGCGGAATCTGGCCGGACTCAACCACGGTACACCCAGAGTTTGATATCCTGACGTGGAATGGTCACCGCCGGGCCTTGTCGAAAATACAGAGTGACCGTGGACCAGAAGGCGGGGTCGGTATAACGGGGTGATACCCGATAGGCCCCCGGCCAATCCGGCGCAGCCACTGCCCGGTGTCCACCGACAATAATAGATCGAGCACCCGCCGCATTCACATATATATGCGCCACGGGAATGCGCGAGACCGCAGCAAAAGCCAGCACGCCCAGCAACAATCCCATCACCCCCAGCGTCAGAATGCTGGCCACCCATTTATCGGTTCGGCTCAATTTCCGCCTCCTTCTGCCCAGATTTCCGCCTGGGTCGCGGTAATGCCTTTATCCTTGGATGCACACGCCTTGCCGCCACACCATCGTGGCGAAATATTCAGCTCCTGCAGGGCATGGCGCATGGTGACCCGGAATACCGGTGCGGATTCTACGCCGCCGAAATTCCAGTATCGGGTACTACCTCGCATAGTCACCGCCATCACCAGCTTCGGGGCAAAACCCGGAGCAAAGCCGACAAAAGTGGCATTGGTCTTATTTTTCTGAAAACCGTCCTTGCCGTTGGCCATATTGGCTGTTCCGGTCTTACCCGCCACCGCGTAACCGGGAATGGCGGCTAAAATGCCAGTACCATTGGCGGCGCAAACCCCTTCCAGCCAGTGGCGCAAGTGGGCGGCAATAGAGGCTGGCATGATCCGCTGTTTGTGTACCGGCTGACCGGCAATCAGGGTCGGTTGCACATGGTAACCGCCGTTGGCAATGGCCGCATATCCCTCAGCGAGCTGCAGAGTCGTCACCGAAACCCCGTAACCCAGGGCAATGGTGGCATGACGGGCCTTGTCCCAGGTCTGGGGTTGCGGCAGCACACCGCCGGTAGCTCCGGCAAAGCCCAAATCCGGCGCTTTCCCGAAACCAGCCGCCCGATACATGGCGTAAATCGCCCGGGCAGGGGTGCGCAGAGCAATTTTGGCCGCACCAATGTCACTGGAGTATTTGAGAATATGCGCCACATTCAATTCATGATGCACCACATCATCGCGAATACAAAATCCCCCCACCGGTAGACAGTGCGACACATTGAAGCTTTGATCGGGCTGAATACTGCCGGTTTTCAGGGCGGCAGCCACCATGAAGGGTTTCATGACCGAACCCGGTTCAAAGGCCTGATGCACGGCGTTATTGACGTAATCATCGGGACTGGCGCAACCATTGCGGGAATTGGGATTACAGGAAGGGACACTGGCCATGGCCAGAATCTGACCATTGTCCACATTCATGACCACAGCAGAGCCTTCGCTGGCGCCAAAATGCTTCTGGGCGGCCAGCAGGGTCATATAAGCCCAGTATTGTATCTGGGGATTGATGGTCAAATGCAGGTCATGTCCCGGTACTGGCGCATGGCGGGCACCCAGCACCCGCAGCACTTCGCCCTGCCCGTCCACCAGCACTTTTTCGGTACCGGCATGGCCTGAAAGCCATTGGTCATAGCCCATTTCCAGGCCGGCCGCACCATGATGATCCAGATGGACCAGACCCAGCAAAGGCGTGGTCACCGCACCCAGAGGATAATAAGTCCGGCTGCTGGCCTGCGCATAAATGCCCGGCACATGCAGAGCCTGCAAGGCCTTGCCTATTTGCGGCTCACTCTGACGGAGAATGTAGGCAAAGCCGGAGCCCCCCGACTGGGCCCGTTCCGCCAAAGTTTGGGGGCTTATCTGCAGGGCCGCAGCTACCTTGGCCCAGTCCTGTTTGTGCTGATCAAAAATGCGCGGGTCCGTCCAGATGGTCACGGCGGGCACATTCACCGCCAGGGCTGTACCATTACTGGCATAGATCACGCCCCGATCGGCTGGCAAAGGACGATCCTGCAGGTAGCGCATCCGTCCCTGATCGCGCAGGGTACGATCCTGCCACCATTGCAAGTCCGTGTCCCGGAACAGGACCAGCACAAAGCCCAGGAAAATGACCGACAAAATCAGCAGGGCCCGCCAGCGGGGCAGATGCCGCTTTTGCGGCGAGGATTCTGTGGTCATGTCTTTGATCTCAATACCATATCTGGGCTTTCTGCGACTTTCAATGTTCCGTTATGTGCAGGTCAGCCCGGCGATGTATGGCCTGCAACCAGGAAACTGCGGGCTCATAGCCGGGATTATTGTGCAAAATACGCAGCAGGGTTTTTTCTGCAGCGGGTTTTTCGTCGGCTCGCCACTGCATCAGGGCGATATCCAGCAGCAATTCTGAACGGGGATAAGGGAAAAGTGGGCGCTTCAGGCCCGCACGCAAAAATGCCAGTCCACCCTGCACGTCGCCCTGGTCTGCGTAAGCGAGCTGTGCAATCTGGTTACGCAGACTGATGCTTTCCGGGTCAATGGCCAACCCCTGGCGCCAGGCCAGCAGTGTCTGCCGCTGCCTTAGCGCGGTGTCCAGACCCAGAATTTTCCCCTGGGTGAGGTAGAGCGTGCCGATGGAGTTGAGCACACCCGATTGTTGGGGAATACCCACGAGACTTTGTTGATATTGGTGCAGCGCTGCCTGCACCAGAGATCGGCGATTGGCCGTGCCCATCCGGGTGTCATGTTCGGCCAGCGTCAAATAGGTATTGGCGAGATACACATGGGGTTGAGTCGCCAGAGGACGCAGCGCCGTCAAAGTATCGGCAACTTTCAACAAAAGCTCAGCACGTTGTTGGGGATTGCGGATAACACCATTCAGCCAGGCATTATCACTGAGGAAGGCGTAGGTAGCGCCATCTGCCAACAGATTCCAGGAAGCAACGCAAACCCCCAGCAACAAGAGGCCCTGGACAATGAACCCGTGGTTGATGCCAATTTTTGGTAACAAGGGCCGGGTGTTTCCAGAGCTTCCATAAATACGCCAGGCCCGTGCCATGAACAGTCCCGCCAGAACACTCAGGGGCAAATTGTAGAAAATGAAATTTCCCAGGGCATGACCGGTAATGGCAAACACACCCAGCACCAGGCCCAATACCGTCAGCCGTTTTTCATCCGTTATTTGCAGTGCCCGTCCCGCCCGATACAGCAGACGATAGAGGGCGTACATCAACACTCCCGCAAAACCCAGCAGAAAACCGAGATTGATCAAGCCCCCCTCGGCCAGATATTCCAGATAATCGTTGTGCGCGTAAGTACCTGCCGAAGCCAGCTCACCGGGCAGGCGATAGGCCGGATAATTCAGAAAGTAGCTGCCGATGCCGGTGCCCAACCAGGGATGACTGAGATATATGTGCCAGGTGGCGATCCACATCAGCTTGCGAGATACGGTAGTAATATTACTGGTGATATAACCGGGGGAAAGATGACCAATCAGATCATAGCCATGCGCATAATCCATCAGCAAAAAAGCGATGATGACCAGAACCGCAACCATTAAAAACCGGGGGCGCGCAGCAGGCAGTCGCCACAAACCCCAAACGGCAAATGGCATGGTACATATCCAGGCCAACAACCCGCCACGACTGCTGGTAGAAAAAAATGCCAGAAGCAGAAGCGTCAAGGTCAGCAAATAGAAAAAAGCCTGGGGATCAATGCCGCCCTGCAGAAAAGGCACCTGCCGACGACTATCTTTCACAAAATACAGAACGAGCACCGGGAAAAACAGCAAATTCAACCAGGCCGCAAAGCTGTTGGTATCCAGCAAGGGACCGAAAGGACGCAAATTGGCTAAGCCAATATTGGTGACCAGCCCTTGATAATACTGCCAGAGGGCCATGCCGCCGAGAATCCACGCGCTGATTAATATGCCTCTCCAGAACCAGGTCCAGAATACTTCGGCGGTCAGCTCAGGAATCATGATTGCAATCAAAAAAGTCAGCGGCAACGAGCCCAGTACCCAGAAATAAAACCAGCTACTGTAAGGCGATCCACTCCAGAAAAGCGTCAGTCCGAACCAGATGAACCAGGACAGCATGAATAGCGGCAGAAACCCGCGCGGCCAGATCAAACCGGCCCGCAGGCAGGGCCACCAGACCATCAACCCCCAAACCATCAGCACGATACTTTCGGCAGCAAGGAGGGGAATCAGTTGACCGTTGTAATACCAGGAGAGGCCGTAAACCACGAGGGCGAGAACGGCATACAAACCCGCCCGGAATGCCATTGCGGGGTGGGCGCTTGGCGACCCCGGGGAATGTCTGATACTGGTCAATCCGGATCTCCTGCCTGTTTTGGGCCTGCATGTTCGCTACAAAGAAAATCGCCTTCAGTAGTACGCAGGGCCGAATGGACGGATACGTAGCGACCACAGCGGGAACAGCGTACCAGAGATTCCACTTCCGGACGCTGCCGAGGATGCCGCTGTTTTTGTCGCCACCAATAAAACAGCACCCCCGCGAAACCTGCCAGCAACACCCATTTTAACATCGGCAACATCCCTGCCTGATTCAAGCCACAACTTTGCGAACATGCTATAAAAATGCCAAAAAGGCCCGACAAAGCGGGCCTTTTCATCAATGTGGTCGGGGCGAGAGGATTCGAACCTCCGACATCCGCCTCCCGAAGGCGGCGCTCTACCAGGCTGAGCCACGCCCCGATAATATTGCTTCAATAGTCGCGCTGTACGGCGAATCCGGCCAGAAACTCCAGCGCAGATTTTTCCGGACCCTCGGGAAAGCCGGTTAAACAAGCAATGGCTTGCTGAGACTTTTCCTCGGCGACGCGCAAAGTGTAATCAATAGCTTCTGTTCTGGCAATGATTTCCCAGACTGCGGCAAAATCCGCCTTGTTTTCGGCCCCCAGGGCGTCGCGTAAGAGGGCTTGTTCAGCAGGGGTCGCCTGCTGCATGGCATGAATAAAAGGCAGGGTAGCCTTGCCGTCCGCCAGATCATCTCCCCGGTTTTTTCCCATTTTTTCGGCAGAGGTAGAATAATCCAGAGCGTCATCCATCAACTGAAAAGCGATGCCCAGGAGCGAACCATATTTTGCCAACGCTGTTTCTGCCTGCTGATCCAGATGATTGATCAGCGCCCCAATCCGCATGGCCGCTTCAAAAAGTTTGGCGGTTTTGGCTTCGATGACTGAAAAATAGGCGTCAACGCCCAAGTCTGGATCATGGGCATTTTCCAGCTGCGCCACTTCTCCCTGGGCAATTACGCTGGTGGCTTCGGCCATGGTCGCCAGAATCCGCATGTCCCCATCAGTCACCATCATTTCAAAAGAGCGCGCATAGAGAAAATCTCCCACCAGAACGGCGGCGGCGTTTCCCCACAACTGATTGGCGGTGGCATTGTTGCGCCGCAGCTCCGAACCATCTACCACGTCATCATGCAGGAGGGTGGCGGTGTGGATAAACTCAACAACAGCGGCTAGGGGAATAGGCCGTGCCGTATGCTCTCCACCCATGCGCGCGGCCAGCAGCAGGACCATGGGACGTAGTCGCTTGCCGCCGGCGTTGATCAAGTAGGTACCCATGGCAGGAATCGTTGGCACCCCGGAACGCAGTTGCTCCTGAATCACCTGATTTACCGCCAACATATCCGACCGCACCAACTGGTTTACCGTCTCCAGATTCATCCTATGCTGCTCCCCGTTTATTGGCATCGACAGTACTTTACACCCAATGGTGCCAAGCTTGCGGCCGCTGGGGATTGTGGTAAGGGCGACAAGGCCTTGTCAAGCGAAGTTCCTGCGCCGGCATCAAGCCAGCGGCAAGGAACCTGGAATTTCCAGTTGTCGGGAGCGCGCCAACTGGCGCAGGGTTTCGGGATTACCATCCCAGTCTGCCAGCACCGTCCAGAGCGGATGCGGCCCGAGGTCTTCACCTGCCCGCAACATCCGTTGCCGCAAGGTTTTACCATTATAGCCCACGGTCAGATACAACAAAATCAAGGCGTTGATATAATCTTCCACAAGGTGCTGTTGATGGGCGATCCGCAAGAGTTCCGCATAGAGCGGCAGCTTCAGGGGCTCGTGAGCAATAGCCCGCCACAAAATGGCCATCCCGTAATGGGGATCACGATTGCGGGCCACCAGGGCCAGAGCCATCTCGGCCGTCAGCGCGGGTTCAGCGCTTTGATCCTGGGGCAGCGGCACCGCCATACCCACCTTCTCGGCCAGCACCAGCAACTCCAGATTGCCGGGATCCTGCTGTAAGCCGTGCTCCACCCGTTCGCGCCACCAGCTTTCATTCATGGGCACACTGCCGGATTTTTCCCCAAGACCTTCCAGCAAACCCGCATAACTATCCATATCGGCCATGGCCAGATAAGTATCCAGAAGCTGATTGATGACCCGGGTTTCGTGGGGGTTCAGATCCACGTACCAGCGCAACACGGTTGCCGCCTGGGCGTAATGACCATATTCGAGATAAATATTGGCTTCGTTAAGTAGATCGTCAATGCTGAGGGCTTCCTGCAGGGTACTGCTCTGTTCACCTTGGGGATGAGCGGGAAGCACTTCAGCCCGGGAAGTGGGAGCCGACTCGACAGGGGATACGGGAACGATGGCCTTACGGGTTTCTGCCGACACCTGGGCATCACGATTCTGCAGACGCCGCCGGCGGGCACGCAAACGAATATAGACCTCCGCAAGCAGCAATAATACCACCACCACTTCCAGGAATATCATCAAGCCTTGCATACGCACCTCAAACCCACGACTCCGCTCCCAAGCGCAATTCTCTCTGCGTGTTCTGGGACAATTAGTCTAAGGGCCAGGATTTGCAAGAAACTTTTTATCGCTCTTCGATACCCAGTTCTTTTAGTTTGCGGGTCAGGGTGTTACGACCCCAGCCGAGTTTCTGGGCAGCATCCTGTTTGTGACCACGGGTATGCTGCAGGGCGGCTTCCAGCAGACAGCGTTCAAACTGGGGCTGGATTTTATCCAGCAGGGCTTCTTCCCCGCTGGCCAGGCGCTGGCGCACCAAGGCCCCCAATTGCAGGCGCCAGTCCTGATAAACCGGGGCTTCAGCGGACTCTACAGGCGCTGCTGTCACACTCATTTCCGGCGGCAGATCAGTCAGTTGTACCTCACTAGTCGGCGCCATGACGGTAATCCAGCGGCAGACGTTTTCGAGCTGCCGGACATTACCGGGCCAGTGCCATTCCATAAAGGCGGCTTCGGCCGCAGGGCTCAAAACCTTGCGTTCCACATCGAGCTGTTCGGCGCTGTGACGCAGAAAGTGGCGCGCCAGTCTCGGGATATCCTCCCGCCGCTCCCGCAGGGGCGGGAGATGAATATGAATGACATTCAAACGATGATAGAGATCTTCACGAAAACTCCCATCCTGGACCTTGGCTTCCAGGTTCTGGTGGGTAGCTGCCAGCACCCGCACATCCGCGCGCAACGGGGCATGTCCCCCGACCCGATAAAAAGTCCCATCGGAGAGAACTCGCAGCAGACGGGTTTGCAGGGCGGCAGGCATATCACCGATTTCATCCAGAAACAGGGTTCCTCCAGAAGCCTGCTCAAAGCGTCCCTGGCGGGTTTGTACCGCGCCCGTAAATGCCCCCTTTTCATGGCCAAAAAGTTCGGATTCCAGCAGTTCTGCGGGAATGGCAGCGGTGTTGATGGCGATGAAGGGTCCTCTGGCGCGGGGGCTATGGCGATGCAGAGCGCTGGCCACCAGTTCTTTGCCGGCTCCCGATTCTCCGGTAATCAGCACGTTGATTTGCGAGCGCGACAAGCGCCCGATGGCCCGAAACACTTCCTGCATGGCAGGCGCTTCACCAATCATTTCCGTCGGGTCGTTTTCTTCCGGCAGCGTTTTCGCAGCTGCTTCCTGCTGACTGCCCAAAGCCCGCCGTACCAGATTGATGGCCTCATCCATATCAAAGGGCTTGGGCAGATACTCGAAGGCCCCACTTTGAAAAGCAGACACCGCATTGTCCAGATCCGAATGTGCGGTCATGACAATGACCGGCAAGCGCGGCCAACGCGCCTGGACTTCTTTCAGAAAAGCCAGACCATCCAGGCCCGGCATACGCAAATCGGTGACGATGGCATCGGGTTGATCCCGGCCCAGCGCACGCAGGGCGCTATCGGCATCGGCGAAACTCCGGAAAGGAATTTCCGCCTGGGCCAGGGCTTTTTCGAGAACCCAGCGAATGGAGGGATCGTCGTCAATAATCCAGACCTGTTTCATTGCGCGGCCTCCCGTTGCTGGGTGAGGGGCAAGGACACCGAGAATACCGTCTCGCCGGGCCGGGAGTGACAGTGAACCACCCCCCCATGACCGCGAACCAGGCCCTGAGCGATAGCCAGCCCCATACCCATACCTTCGGCCCGACTGGTGACCAGCGGGAGGAAGATGCGGGGCAACAGGTCCGCAGGAATGCCGGGGCCACTATCGATAATATCCACCCGTAATGCGAGGCGGAATTTTTGATGGAGCAAGGTGACGTAACGATCCACCCGGGTACGGATGAGAATCGTGCCATGACGGTCCAGGGCTTGCTGGGCGTTACGCATCAAATTGAGGAAAACCTGCACTAATTGCTCCTGATCGGCGTAAATTTCCGGAATGGAAAGGTCATAATCAAAACGCAGCGAGATTCCCGTAGGCAATTCGGCCTGGAGAAGTCGGCGGACATGCTCCAGCACCTGGTGAATGTTGACTTCGGCAAAAATCGGACGGGTACGCGGACCCTGCAGACGATCCACCAGATGATGCAGGCGATCCACCTCATGGAGTATTACTCTCGTATAATCCTTCAGTTCCGGGCGCTGCAATTCCCTGTCGAGAAGCTGGGTAGCACCCCGCAAGCCGCCGAGGGGATTCTTGATTTCATGGGCAAGCCCCCGCAGCATTTCCTGGGCCGCACCATAAATCCGGTCCTGCATTTCTTCTTCGGCATGACGCGCCGGTAATTCCATGGGGCGCATTTCCACAATCAATTGCCCCGCCGCCAAAGGGGTCACGACCAGGTCCACCACGGCATGGCTGCCATCATGCAGTTGCAAGGGCAATGCCCGCCTCAGGATCGTGCCATTCAACTCCAGCGCATCGGCAAAAAGTGCCGCAAAGCGGTCCTCTCCGATGATGCTGCAGAGGGCTGGCACGGTTTGTCCGCGCGCCTGATGTTGGCTGACACGCAGGAGGTTTTCTGCGGCCGGATTCATGAAACGCAATTGCTGCCGGGCATCCAGAGTCAGGACCGCCGACTCCAACGCATCCAGCACCGTATTTTCTGACAACGATGTTTTGGTGTTTTTGTGCTGCGCCATGCAAGCTCCAATTGGGTGTCCGCCTTCCGGGGCTCTCATCAAAATTCATCGAAGCAAAAAACACACCAGGTAAATTTTCCGGCAACCCGACTCCTTCAGAAGCACACTCCTGAGTCAGTCTCTTACCAGAGAGTGATGCTTTATATAGCTCTCCGAATCCTGAAACATGATGATGCGCCGCCCGCACCATAATAGTGCATATCATCCGGGCTTCACAATGCAGCGCATAAAAGACTTTTCCGTACAGACTTCCAAAACGGCGGAAATTCAGCGACTATAAAACGGCGACGCTGCTTGCTGACAGGAATACTCCATGACCTATTGCCTCACTGCCCATGTAACCGGAGGATTGATTTTCTGTTCTGACTCCCGTACCAACGCAGGCACCGATAATGTGAGCATCTACTCGAAAATGCATACTTTTTGCTGGCCGGGTGATCGCTTTTTCTGTCTGCTCTCGGCGGGCAATCTCGCTACCACCCAGGGGGTAGTGAAGCGCCTGCAGCAGGATATGGACCAAAATGCCGCCATTCACTTGCTGAATCTTCCCAGCATGGCAGAAGCCGCTGATTATGTCGGTCTGATCAATGCGGAAATCCAGCGCAACCAGGTCAGCCGCGATACCGCTAACACCAACTTTGAGGCGACTTTCATCCTCGGCGGCCAGATCGCTGCGGAAATCCCGGCGACCTATATGATCTATCCCCAGGGTAATTACATTCACGAATCGGCGGATCATCCTTTCTTGCAGATTGGCGAAATCAAATATGGCAAACCCATTCTCGATCGGGTGATCAGTCCGGAGCTTTCCCTGGAAGCGGCGGCGCGCTGTGCGCTGGTTTCCATGAATTCCACCATGCGCAGCAATGTCACGGTTGGCCCCCCCGTTGAACTGCTGATTTATGAAACCAACAGCCTGCAGATGGGTCGCTATCTTTCCCTGACCGAGGAAGACCGTTTTTATCGCACCCTGGGTGAACGCTGGAGCCAGGGATTATTACGGGCATTGGATGATCTACCCCCTTTTTCCTGGGAAAATCCGCCGCTTGCACCACCGGCTTGAGTGAGGCGCGGTTAACGCACTATTCTGGTGCTTTATGCACCAACACAATGCAATTCACTATTCCATATTGCCGCGCGACCATTTTTTGAAGGCATTTTCCACCCGCCAGGACTGGAAAATATCCTTACTGCCTGGAATATTTCGTACCCGCCTGCATGGCACAGGCTTTGCTTTAATGACGAGTGAAGATCATGGCAGACCCGGCGAATTCCTTATGGAATACGTCACTGCCCACCCAGGCTCCAGAGTTCCGGGCGAGAATCTTGTGACGAGGAGAAAAGCAGATGGACTGGCTCAAGACCCATTATCAGCAGCAGATCACCTATGACGAACTGGTGGATGCCAACGCCGGGCCGCGCCGGGCGGCGGCCCCCCTGTTCACTTATCTGAATACCCTCGACAGCAGCGAACTACAGGCGCGCCGCCAGGCCGCCGATGCCTCTATTCTCGCCATGGGCATCACGTTCACGGTATACAGCGAGGCGGGCAACATCGATCGCGCCTGGCCTTTTGACATCATCCCCAGAATTCTGTCCAGCACCGAATGGTCCAAAATCGAAGAGGGTCTCAAACAGCGACTGCAGGCGCTCAATCTCTTCATTGACGATCTCTACAATGAGCAACGCATTGTCGCTGATGGTGTTTTTCCGGCGGAAGTACTGACAGGCTCACGCAATTTCCGCGAGGCCTGCCGGGGTGTTCATCCCCCCTTCGGCGTTTGGGCACATATTTGCGGGAGTGATCTGGTGCGTGATGCCGACGGCACCGTCTATGTCCTGGAAGATAATCTGCGCGTGCCCTCGGGTGTATCCTACATGCTCGAAAATCGGCAGATCATGAAACGCCTGTTTCCAGAGCTCTTCAAGTCATCCATCATCAGGCCGGTGGACGACTACCCGAACCGCCTTTACGAAACCCTCGCCGCCCTCTCACCGCGACCGGAAGAAAAGCCGGTACTTGCCGTGCTCACCCCCGGCATCTACAACTCGGCCTATTTCGAACACAGCTATCTGGCCCAGCAGATGGGGGCCTATCTGGCCGAGGGTGCTGATTTTTATGTCAGCAAGGAAGACATTGTATACCTGCGCACCATTTCCGGCTTGCAACGGGTAGACGTCATTTACCGCCGGATTGATGATGATTATCTGGACCCGGAAATATTTTTTCCTGATTCGGTGCTGGGGATTCCCGGCCTGTTGCGGGCCTGGCGACGGGGCAATGTGGCTATTGCCAACGCCCCCGGCGCCGGGGTCGCGGACGACAAGGTGGTTTATGCCTTTGTCCCGGATATTATCCGCTACTATCTCGACGCTGAACCCATCATCCCCAATGTCCCGACCTACCTGTGCATGCGTGATGCCGATCGGGACTATGTGCTCAGCCATCTGGCCGAACTGGTGGTCAAACCCGCCAATGAGTCCGGGGGCTATGGCATGTTGATCGGTCCCCGGGCCAGTCAGGCCGAGCGCGAGCGTTTTGCCGAACTGATCCGGGCCAATCCCCGCAACTATATTGCCCAGCCCACCCTGAATATTTCCACTGCTCCGACGCTGGTGGACGATCATCTGGAGGCCCGTCATCTGGACCTGCGCCCGTTTATTCTGCAAGCGGACAAAATGTACGTAACCACAGGTGGACTGACCCGGGTGGCGATGCAGCCCGGGTCACTGGTGGTCAACAGCTCCCAGGGTGGGGGCAGCAAAGACACCTGGATTGTCGATGAGGAGGCCCCATGCTTTCCCGAGTAGCCGAGAACCTGTACTGGATGGCGCGCTATCTGGAGCGCACCGAAGATATGGCCCGCCTGATCAATGCCACCACCCTGATGTTGCTGGATCTCCCACCAGGCGCCTATTTTGGTTGGGATATCCTCTTGCAGGTTACCGGCGATGCCCAGCTCTATGCCGAGCTTTATGGTACCCCGGAAGAAAACCGCATCATGCGCTTTCTGATTGCCGATGAGCGTAATCCGAATTCGGTCATGGCGGCCATTCACCAGGCCCGGGAGAACTGCCGGACTTTTCGAGACCTTCTCCCCGGAGAATTCTGGGAGCGCCTCAATACCCTCTTTCTCTATGTCCGGGATCAAGCCGTATCCGGCGCTGACAGCCGCCATGCCCGCTATGCCTTCCTCAATGAGGTGATTTCCCGCCGCCATGCGCTGGTGGGATTACTGATCAGCAGCATGAGTCAGGACAATGTCTACCAGTTCATCAAACTGGGCCGCAACATGGAAAGAGCGGACATGACCACGCGCATTGTCGATGTCACCAGCGCGGTGATTCTCCCCCAGGATCAGGGTTTGCAAAAAACCGCCGGGAGCAGTCTCTGGATCGGGGTACTCAAAGCCTTGAGTGCTTTTGAAATGTATCGCCGCCATATATCCGTCCAGGTTCGCAGCAATCAGGTGGTGGACTACCTGCTCAAGGACAGCAAATTTCCACGCAGCATGAAGTATTGCCTGGGCGAGATGGAAGTGGCTCTGGCCTATCTGCCCAATGCCGGTACACCTGCCGAGGCGGTGCGCCGGGCGCGGCGGCGTCTGGATAATCTCAAGTTGACCGACCTGCGTCCGGACCTGCTCCACGAATATCTGGATCAGGCCCAGCGCGATCTGGCCGTCGTTCACCGGACCATCCAGGGTATTTATTTCGCCCGAGAAGACAGCGCTTCGGAGAATCTGCTCAGCGGCATCCAGTTGCAGGTGGCTCAAGCCTGATCGTCCCCCCCTTTTTCACTGCCGAGGAATTGTTTATGGGCATTCATGTCGTTCTGCGTCATCAGACCGAGTACGACTTTGATCGGCTGGTAGAAATTCATCCTCATGTGCTGCGCCTGCGCCCGGCACCCCATTGTCGTACCCCGATTCTCGCTTATTCCCTGGAAGTCAGCCCCGAAAAGCATTTTCTCAACTGGCAACAGGACCCCTTCGGCAATTATCAGGCCCGCCTGGTGTTTCCGGAACGTGCCCGGTCCTTGCACTTCAACGTCGAAGTCATTGCCGATCTCAGCGTGATTGATCCTTTCGACTTTTTTATTGAACCCCAGGCCGAACGCTGGCCCTTCCGCTATGATGCCGCCTTGCATAAAGAGCTGACCCCCTACCTGGAAAAAGAACGCGCCGGGCGTTTACTGCAAAAGTTGTTGCTGGACGTCATGAAGCGCAAGTCACGCACCATTGATTTTCTGGTCAGCATCAACCAGCAATTGCAGCGGGCCATTCAATACACCCTGCGCATGGAAGTCGGCGTCCAGACCCCGGAAGAAACCCTGAAAAAGGCCAGCGGTTCCTGCCGGGACAGTGCCTGGCTGCTGGTACAGTTATTACGCCATCTGGGTTTGGCGGCCCGCTTTGTTTCCGGCTATCTGGTCCAGCTGGTGGCTGATCAGGCTCCTCTGGAAGGACCCTCGGGTCCCGTCCAGGATTTCACCGATCTTCATGCCTGGGTGGAAGTGTATATCCCCGGTGCCGGATGGATTGGCATGGATCCTACCTCCGGCCTTTTCGCCAGCGAAGGACATATTCCCCTGGCCTGCACCCCCCATTATCAAAGTGCCGCCCCCATCAGTGGCGCCACCGGAAAATGCGAAGTGGAATTTCATTTTTCCAATCAGGTCACCCGCCTGCCGGAAATACCCCGAGTCACCAAACCCTATACTGAAAGCCAGTGGGAAGAAGTCATGGTCCTCGGGCGGATTGTCGATGACCGCCTCAACGCCGCCGATGTGCGCCTGACCATGGGCGGAGAGCCTACTTTTGTCGCCACCGAAGGCGTGGACGATCCGCAGTGGAATCTGGAGGCCCTGGGCCGCCACAAAAGGGAACGCGCTGAAATCCTCACTGAAAAGCTCAGCCAGCATTTCGCCAGGGGTGCACTGCGCCATACCGGCGAGGGGAAATGGTATCCGGGTGAGCCCCTGCCGAGGTGGGCGCTGGGGGTGTACTGGCGCAAGGACGGATTGCCGATCTGGCATCAGCCCGATTTACTGGCAGACCCCCTTCATGATTATGGCTGGACCGACGAAGACCTGCACCAGTTTGCCTGCGAGTTGACCCAGCAGTTGCAGGTCGACAGCGCCCGACTCATTCCCGCTTACGAAGACGCCTGGCATGTATTGCATCAGGAGGGACGGGTGCCGGTCAACATTGATCTCAGCACCCATCGCCTTGACGATCCCGTGGAGCGGCAGGCACTCATCGAAAAACTCCAGGCGGGCCTCGATCACCCGGTAGGCTGGGTGCTGCCCCTGGCCTGGGAGTGGAACGCCCGATGCTGGTATTCGGCGACCTGGGTGTTTCGCAGTGGTCGTCTGGTGTTGATTCCCGGTGATTCAGCCTTGGGTATGCGTCTGCCTCTGGATAGCCTGCCGTGGATGGTGGACCCCCACAAGAAATGGCAGCCGGAAACCGACCCTTTTTCCCCCTTGCCGCCCTTGCCCGATTTTCCGGTCGAGCGCCGCACTGACAGCCAGACCGCCACCAGCACGCCCCCCAAAGCCCCCAGTTGGGAGGAAATCCCCCACACGGCACTGACAATGGAAGTCCGCAAGGGTTGCCTGTACTGTTTTTTTCCGCCCCTCCAGGTCACCGAACAATATCTGGATCTGCTCAACGCCGTAGAAAGCACGGCCCGTATCCTGAACATGCCGGTGGTCATTGAAGGTTATGCGCCGCCCAGCGATCCCCGCCTGGAAAAACTCCTGGTCACCCCCGATCCCGGTGTGATCGAGGTGAATATCCATCCCTCTTCCAGCTGGCCCGAGATGGTGGAGAAAACCACCCTGCTGTACGAGGAGGCCCACGCCTGCCGCCTGACCGCCGAAAAATTCATGCTCGACGGTCGCCATACCGGCACCGGTGGCGGCAATCACATGACCCTGGGTGGCGCTACTCCCGCCGACAGCCCTTTTCTGCGGCGCCCCGATCTGCTGCAAAGTCTCATTACCTTCTGGCAGCATCACCCGGCGCTATCCTATTTTTTCAGCGGCATGTTCATCGGCCCCACCAGCCAGTCACCGCGCGTGGATGAGGCCCGTCACGAATCCCTGTATGAGCTGGAAATTGCCTTCAGTCAGGTGCCGCCGGGCACGGTCGTACAACCCTGGCTGGTGGATCGTCTATTTCGCAACCTGCTGGTGGATATCACCGGCAACACCCATCGCGCCGAAATCTGCATCGACAAGCTCTACTCCCCGACGGGATCCGCTGGACGGCAGGGGCTGGTAGAACTGCGTGCCTTTGAAATGCCGCCCCATGCCCGCATGAGTCTGGTGCAACAGTTGCTGGTCCGCAGCCTGATCTTACGCTTCTGGGAAGATCCCTATCGCCATGCCCTGATTCGCTGGGGAACCAACCTGCATGATCGCTTCATGCTGCCCCATTATGTCTGGGAAGACCTCCGCGAAGTCTGTGCGGATCTGCAGAATCACGGCATTCTTTTTCAACTGGACTGGTTCGCTCCCTTTGCAGAATTCCGCTTTCCGGAACATGGTCATGTGGGCATTGGCGATGTCCAGATAGAATTGCGTGCCGCCATCGAACCCTGGCATGTGCTGGGTGAAGAGGTCACCGGCAGCGGCACCGCCCGCTATGTGGATTCCTCCATCGAACGTCTGCAGGTCAAAGTGACGGGGATGACTCCGGGACGCCATATACTTGCCTGTAATGGTCGGCGTGTCCCCCTGCAGGGCACCCGGGCTGTGGATACCCAGGTGGCCGGTGTACGCTACCGGGCCTGGCAACCGCCTTCCGCCCTGCACCCGACCATTCCGGTACATACGCCTCTGACTTTCGACCTGATCGACACCTGGAACAATCGCAGTATTGGCGGCTGTACTTACCATGTCATGCATCCCGGCGGCCGCAATTCCGAGATTTTTCCGGTCAACGCCTGGGAAGCCGAAGCTCGGCGTCAGTCCCGCTTTACCAGTACAGGGCATAGTCAGCCAGAGCCTGAACCAATGGTTCGCAATATCATGGGCAGCATCGCTTCACCCAGCGAGGGACGCTTTGTGGCCAGAGGCAGTGGCGAATACCCCTGGCAGTCTCCTTATGACGAGGAGCAGCCCGACTACCCTCATACCCTGGATCTGCGCATGGCTCGCCCCAGGAAACCGGGGACTTGATCCACGCCAGGGATTCGCGTTAGGGATTAATCTGTCTCATGACGTTGCTCCCGGTGCCGGGATAACAGGACTTCAGCCTGACCACCCAGATACACGTATGCGCCCAAAGACACCAGCAGCAAGGCAGCAGCCAGCAGCAGCAACACGGCCAGCCAGAGGTTCTGAGGAGCATCCAGGGCAAATTTGAATACCAGCATCAGCCCTTCGATGGATACGGCAATAAGAATGGCGGCAATGAAGCGGGTTAAAGTCCGCCGCGTGGTACTGTGACGGCGAATGTCCTTGCGTAGCAGCACCTCTTCTTCAAAAATGGTTTTGGCCAGATCAAATACAGCCAGGGCCAGGGTAAACAAAATAGTCGCCTGAAAGGGCGCAGCAAAGCTGTCGGGAGCCGCAACCGTTGACCAGACCTGTGCCAGCGCGGCAATGGCATGCACGCCCAAAGCCACACTGACCGCCAGCAAGCCCATGGAAAACAAGGTATAAATGGCTTTGAAATAGGGTTCAAATCCTCTCCGGATGTCATCTTCTTCGAGCAGCGCCAGGGCGCGATCCAGTTCGCTATCCGCCACCAGCATACCCAATAACACCCCGTTTTCGTCACGAATGGGCGCTGTTGCCGTGACGCAGATATGACCATTGGCTGAAGATAAATAAGGTTCGGTCAGCACCGGAGACCAGGCATTCACGGCAAGGCGGTAATAGGGCCGGTGGCTGCGATCGACACCATCACCGCCACTCCGGGCCAGCCCTCGCCGCCGGGAGGCGCCGACATTGTCTCCTAGTTGCCGCCCCTGGGCATCGAGGAGATAACATAAATCGAGAAAAGGGTGACGATTGATCAGACACTGCAGTTTTTGGCGTTGTTCCTCGGCACACTGCTGCAACAGGGCCGGACTGGCCAAGGCATCGACGACACCACCCAGCAAGGCCGAAAGATCCTGGCGCAACTCCCGAAAATGCTCAAAGCGATTCATGCTTCACCTCCAACGGGTCGCGCATCATCTCATCGAGTCATGGTTAATCACAGCCATTGCTCCATGACACCCTCATCATTCAGCAAGGGCTATGCCATGACCCGGCTGACCAAACATTCAGCGGAGGAAAAACTGCCAGTACATGATTGGCACGCTTCCTGCTTAATAGATACTGATCATGGTCATCTGATCACTCCTCCTCAAGTGGCTTCCAGGGCGGTCCTCCCGCCCTTTTTTTACGTCCTGGTATTCCAGAAAAAGCCGTATTTATTTTAACATAATGATTAAAAATAACTAAATTTTTCTATCCCAGCCTTTTTGCAAACGCTTCTTCCGGCGCAGAACAGACTGGCGCAAGCACGCGCCATGCACCATAATTGTGCATATTACGCACCATGGACGGGCGACAGATCCTTGCGAGTGCATCACGACAAGGCAGGCCGTATCCGCACAGGAAAATGATCCTGCCCCTTGATTGGCACAGGAAATGCTTACTTAACTTGAGTGTCTGCAACAGGTGAACCCCGATCTTGCCTGCTTGTCAAAAGTTCTGGCTGTAAACCATCGCGGCAATACCGCAAGGAGTGGCAAATGGCTTTATTCGACCGTTATCAGGAGCGTTTCCTGCAACAGCAGGAAGTCACCCTTTCTTTGGATGCTTATCTGGACCTCTGCGCAAAAGAACCCATGGCCTATGCCAGCGCGGCAGAACGCATGCTGACCGCCATCGGCGAGCCGCAAGTGATCGACACCCAGGCCGATCCCCGCCTGTCGCGTATTTTCATGAACCGGAAACTGCTCACCTACCCTGCTTTCAAGGACTTTTATGGCATTGAAGATGTGGTCGAAAATCTCGTGGCCTACTTCCGTCATGCCGCCCAGGGGCTGGAAGAACGCAAGCAGATCCTCTACCTGTTAGGCCCGGTGGGCGCTGCCAAGTCCTCTCTGGCCGAGCGCCTAAAAACTTTGATGGAGCACTATCCCATCTACTGTTTGGCGGCCAATGGCAAAGTATCCCCCCTCTACGAGTCACCCCTCGGTCTGTTTGATCGTGAAGAAGATGGCCCGATACTGGAAGATCGTTACGGCATTTCCCGCCGCGCCCTAGGCGGGGTCATGTCTCCCTGGGCGGCCAAGCGGCTGCGTGAATTTGGCGGCGACATCCGCAAATTCACGGTGCAGCGTCTGATGCCCTCACAACTGCATCAAATCGGCATCACCAAGGTAGAGCCCGGCGACGAGAACAATCAGGACATCTCCAGTCTGGTGGGCAAGGTGGACATTCGCAAACTGGAGGACTTTTCCCAGGATGATCCTGATGCTTATTCTTATGCGGGCGGGCTGAATGTCGCTACCCAGGGGGTACTGGAATTTGTGGAAATGTTCAAGGCGCCCATCAAGATGCTGCATCCCCTGCTGACCGCCACCCAGGAAGGCACCTACAACGGTACCGAGGGCTTTGGTGCCATGCCTTTCCAGGGTATCATTCTGGCCCACAGCAATGAATCGGAATGGGCGGCATTTCGCAACAACAAACGCAATGAAGCCTTTCTTGATCGCGTTTATATCGTCAAGGTGCCCTACTGCCTGCGCGTCAGCGAAGAAACCCGCATTTATCACAAACTGCTGGAGAGCAGCGCCCTGAGCGCCGCGCCTTGCGCCCCCGACACTCTGGATATGCTGGCGCGTTTTTCGGTGCTCAGTCGCCTCAAGGAGCCCAGTAACAGCAGTCTCTGGTCGAAAATGGAAATTTATGACGGCAAATCCCTGAAAGACAAGGATCCCAAGGCCAAAAGCCTGCAGGAATACCGGGATGCCGCCGGTGTGGATGAGGGCATGGATGGGATTTCCACCCGTTTTGCCTACAAAATCATGTCCCGCACCTTCAATTTTGACAGTGATGAAGTAGCAGCCAATCCCGTGCATCTGTTGCATGTGCTCGAAACCCAGATTCGTGCCGAACAGTTCCCGGCAGAAACCGAATCCCATTATCTGGCCTTCCTGAAAACTGAACTGGCCCCCCGATATGCCGAATTTCTGGGTCTGGAAATTCAAAAGGCTTACCTCGAAAGTTATGGGGATTACGGCCAGAATCTCTTTGATCGTTACATTCAATATGCCGATTTCTGGTTGCAGGATACGGAATTCCGGGATCCGGATACCGGGCAGTTGATGGACCGCAGCCTGCTCAACGAGGAACTGGAAAAAATTGAAAAACCGGCAGGCATTGCCAATCCCAAGGACTTTCGCAATGAAGTCGTCAATTTTGTGTTGCGGGTGAAGGCCTCCAATGACGGCATCAGCCCGTCCTGGACCAGTTATGAAAAATTGCGCGCCGTCATCGAGAAAAAGATGTTCGCCAATACTGAAGACCTTCTGCCGGTGATTTCCTTCGGCAAAAAAAGCTCCTCCGATGATGAACGCAAGCATCAGGATTTTGTGGCGCGCATGACTCGCAAAGGCTACACGGAAAAACAGGTGCGCCTGCTGGTGGACTGGTACATGCGTTATCGCAAACATCACTGAACCATCACTGAACAATACCCTCACACCCCTGCTTTTTTGACGACTGCCCGCATCTGCGGGCATTTTTATAGGCAAGACCGATTTTTTCATCCAGTGCATTCTACCTGATGCACCAAAATAGTGCGTAGCGGAAAACCCCAGCCTTTGCCACTGGCTGGAATCCCCCATCCTGCAGGGTTCCAGATGCTTGCACGGTTTTTGCTAGGCTAGCCTGCAAATTATGCACGGGGCATTCAGTCCCATAACGATGGAAACAAGGAGCGACAGTGATGAAGAAGGGAGCAAGGCAATACCGATTTGACAGTTTTTTAGGGATGGGGGCATTAGGTTTGGGAGTGTTCGTTTCTCTCATGGGTATCCCATTGGCCGAAGCAGGTACCAGCACCCCGAGTTTCAATAGTGGCGATACCGCCTGGATGCTGACATCCACCGCCCTGGTACTGCTGATGACCGTGCCCGGCCTGGCGCTGTTTTATGCAGGGATGGTGCGCAAGAAAAATGTTCTGGCCACCGCCGCCCAGAGTTTTGCGGTGACCGCGCTGATTTCCGTGTTGTGGATGATTGTGGGCTACAGCTTGTCTTTTACCACGGGCAACGCCTTCATGGGCGGTCTGGAGCGTTTATTTCTCAATGGCCTGGGGCTGGATTCGGTCAGCAGCCTCGCGCCAACCATTCCCGAATCCGTCTATATGACCTTCCAGATGACTTTTGCGATCATCACCCCGGCACTGATTGTCGGGGCTTTCGCCGAGCGCATGAAATTTTCCGCCCTGCTCTGGTTTTCCGGGCTGTGGTCCTTGTTGGTCTATGCGCCCATTGCCCACATGGTCTGGGGACCGGGCGGCTGGCTGGGTGCTGATGGCGTACTGGACTATGCCGGTGGCACTGTAGTCCACATCAACGCCGGGGTAGCGGGCCTGGTGGCGGCTTTGGTCATGGGCAAGCGGGTAGGCTACAAACACGATGCCATGCACCCCAACAATCTGATGTACACCCTCATCGGCGCTTCATTACTGTGGGTCGGCTGGTTCGGCTTCAATGCTGGATCGGCGGTGGCCGCCAGTGATCGGGCCGGCATGGCGCTGGCCGTCACCCAGATTGCGACGGCCGTGGCTGCTCTGGCCTGGATGTTTGCGGAATGGGCAGCGCGGGGTAAACCCACCGTTCTGGGGATGACTTCTGGAGCCGTTGCCGGACTGGTGGCTATTACCCCGGCTTCGGGTTTTGTCGGCCCCATGGGTGCCCTGTGGATCGGCATTGCCGCTGGTGTCATCTGCTTCTGGGCCTCTGTCTATCTGAAAAACTGGATGGGCTATGATGACTCTCTGGACGCCTTCGGAGTACATGCCATGGGCGGGATTGTCGGGGCACTGCTGACGGGAGTTTTTGCGGTAAAGGCCATTGGCGGTACGGCGGGGGTGCTGGAAGGCAATACCGGACAGTTGCTGATTCAGGCTACCGGCGTGGGCGTGACCATTGTTTATGATGCCATCGTCAGCTTCATTATCCTGAAAGCCATCGACTGGACCCTCGGCTTGCGGGTGAAAGAAGAGCAGGAAAGGGAAGGGCTGGATATTACCCAGCATGGCGAGCAGGTTTACGAATAACTGTTCATCAGAACCTGTGGCGGGCCGTTGCCGGGCCTGCCACAGGGGTCGTCAAGGCTGACCAGAACACGCTTTGCATATACGCAGCAGCTTCTGGGCTGCACCTGTTTTCCAGAACGCATTACCCGCGTAGACTGGGAACATATTCGGAGCCTGTTCTGCTCAACCCGTAGCGGTGCTGCCCCGCAACCTTTCTCCCGGTTTTTGCGTCATCAGCGAGAAGGATGAAAAAATTGGGGGTTTCCCCAAGGAGTCTGCCATGAGTACGATTATCGACCGGCGCAGTTCTGGCACTCGCTCTACCAGCAATCAGGAGCGCCTGCAAAGACGGGTCCGTGCCCGCCTGAAAAAGGCCGTGGAAAAAATGGCCCGCTCCGGTTCCATTGAAGATCTGGCCAATGCCGATCAACCCATTTCCATACCCACCCGCGACCTGCACGAACCCAGTTTCCGCCGGGATCTCAGCGATGCCTCCTGGGAAAGGGTCTTGCCGGGCAACAAGGAATACCAGCGTGGTGACGAAATTTCTAAACCCGAGGGGGGTGCTTCAGGGCAGGGGCGCGAAGGCTCACCCGATGGCCTCGGCGAAGACGAAGTCGCCATCGTCCTCTCCGCTGACGAGTTTCTCGATCTGCTTTTTGATGGTCTGGCCTTGCCCAATTTACGCAAAACCTCCCAGGGCGATGTTCAGGCGGAGCAATGGCGGCGGGCCGGATTCATCAAGGACGGCAGTCCTTCGCGGATGCACGTTGGCCGGACCATGCGCGCCGCCCGGGCGCGGCGCCTGGCCCTGCGTGCCGGCAAGCGCCGCGAGCTCCAGGAACTGGAAGAAGCCCGCAGCATATTACAGCAGGAGATCAGCGCGCGCATGGCCCGCAAGCAGGATGTTTCCCTGGAACAAGAACGGCTGCGCGACCTGGACGAGCAGATCGCCGTACTCACCCGTAAAATCAAGGCGATACCCTTTATTGACGAAGCCGACCTGCGCTTTGCCCATATTGACCAACAGCCCCACCCCATCACCAATGCGGTCATGTTCTGTGTCATGGATGTTTCGGGCAGCATGGGAGAAAAGGAAAAAGATCTAGCCAAACGCTTTTTTCTGCTGCTCTATCTTTTTCTGCACCGCCATTACCAGGCCGTAAACATTGTCTTCATCAAACATCACAGCACCGCCACCGAGTGTACGGAACAGGCCTTTTTCGGGGCCCGGGAAGGCGGTGGCACCCTGGTTTCCCCGGCCATCGAACTGACCGAAAACATCATCAACCAACGCTTTCCGGCGGAGCGCTGGAATGTGTATGTGGCCCAGGTTTCTGATGGTGATAATTATTTTGCCGACAATGCGGTGGTAGCCGATCATCTCAATCAACTATTACCCCGTCTGCGCAATCTTTTTTATCTGGAAGTCAATCGTGAGAGTGAAAGTGACCTTCTGCAGTTGTATGAAGGTATTGCCGAAAACCATCCCGAGCTGATTACCGCCCGAGCCAGCGCCCGGGAAGATATTTATCCCCTCTTCCGCGCTCTGTTTTCCCGTGAGGAGCTCCCCCAACATGGCTGACTACCTGTTTACCGACAACGATTGGACCTTTCCCCGGCTGGACGCAGTCACCCGGGCTATCGCAGCCATTGCCGAGGAAGAACTACACCTCGACACCTACCCCAACCAGTTGGAGGTCATCAGCGCCGAACAGATGCTCGATGCCTACGCTTCCATTGGTCTGCCGGTGTATTACGCGCACTGGTCATTTGGCAAACAGCGGGCCATCGAATCCGGCCAGTACCGACGCGGCGAAATGGGCCTGGCTTATGAACTGGTGATCAACAGCGATCCCTGCATCAGTTATCTCATGGAAGAAAACACCATGACCATGCAGACCCTGGTCATCGCCCATGCCGCTTTTGGCCATAATGCTTTTTTCAAAAACAATGCGTTTTTCCGGCAGTGGACCGATGCCGAAGGCATCATTGACTACCTGGCTTTTGCCCAGCGTTATATTGCCCAATGTGAAGAACGCTTCGGGATGGATGCAGTGACCGACGTGCTGGATGCCGCCCATGCCATCAGTCGCAATGGTATCGATCGGGCCCGCCGCCCCCGCCAGCTTTCGGCGCGGGAAGAAGAACAGCGCTGGCAGGAACGGGAGCGCTACCTGGAACAGCAGGTCCTGGAAATCTGGCGAACCCTGCCACCCGTATTGGGCCAAAAGACCCAGCAAACAGACATTTTCCCCTCCGAACCACAAGAAAACCTACTCTATTTCATTGAGAAAAACGCACCGCATCTGGAGGGGTGGAAACGGGAAATTCTGCGCATTGTGCGCAAAATCACCCAGTATCTGTATCCCCAGGGTCAGACCAAAATCATGAATGAGGGTTTTGCCTGTTTTGTGCATTACCACATCATGCACAGTCTGCATGGCAAAGGATTATTGACGGATGGCACTCTGCTGGAGTTCTATGCCAGCCATACCGCCGTGGTCATGCAACCTGACTTTGATGACCGCCGGTATAGTGGCATCAACCCCTATGCGCTGGGCTTTGCCATTTTTCAGGATATCAAGCGGATTTGTGTGGCCCCTACGGAAGAAGACCGGCGCTGGTTCTCCTTTGCCGGCGATCCGGACTGGCTCAAGCAGATTCATTTTGCCATGCGCGAATTTCGCGACGAAAGCTTCGTGTTGCAATATCTTTCTCCCAAAGTGATGCGCGACTTGCACCTGTTTTCCCTGCGCAACGAGGTGGATGAAGCCAGCTACAAGGTCAGCGCCATCCATGATGATGCGGGCTATCAACACCTGCGCGAGGCCCTCGCCCGGCAAATCGCCGACAGCAGCCGCCCTCCGGATATTCAGGTGGTTTCTGTAGATCGCTGGGGAGACCGGCACTTACGGCTGAAACAGATGGACCAACAGCCACTGGACCTGGAAGAAGCCCAAAAAACCCTGGGGTTTTTACATCATCTCTGGGGATATGACGTGCATCTGGATATTGAAGATCAGACTTTAACGGCTCCGCAACCGCTGTCGGCAGACTGAGCAACGGCGATGCACGCACCATCATAATGCATGCCGCACTTTTTTAGTGCATAACGCCTGTCACCTCCCCGTCAAATTTAATAAACAGCCTGTAATACAACGATTTTTTAAGTGGCATTGAATTTGCTAAACGCTTTCTGCAACTACACTGACAGGGAGCGTTACAGCAATGAGAACAGCAAAATCAAGCAGTCGATTTAAACCCGTGGTCCTGGCGATGCTGGCGGTTTCGCCGCTGGTCGTAGACAACGCTAAAGCAGATCCCCTGGCTCTGCCCAGCCCCCTGACCTTTGAAGCCGGCCCCCTGGGAACCCTCAATGTTCAGGGCATAGCCAGCGGCTATGGGGTGTGGCAGAGCAACAAATTTCCGGCCTCCAGTTTTCAGGGCAGCAAATCCGCCGCCGTCGACATCAGCAACGGCATGGTGATGATTTCCAAAAATTCCGGCCTCATCCAGTTTGCAGTCCAGGCGGGCGCGTACAATGTCATGACCCTGGGGAGTAATTATGCGTCCACTGCTACCTTCACCCAGAACACTTTTGGCGCATTACCCACCGGTTATATAGAAATTGCCCCTTCTGATCACTTTAACATCCAGATTGGCAAGCTCTTCACCCTCATCGGTGCGGAATACACCTTCAGCTACCAGAACTGGAATATTGCCCGCGGCCTGCTCTGGGGTCAGGAAAATGCCGTCAACAAAGGGATTCAAGTCAATTACAGCGACGGCCCAATTACGGCAGCCATCTCCTGGAATGATGGCTTCTACTCAAATCGTTTCAACTGGATGAGCGGCATGGTCACCTGGGCATTGGACAAACACAACACCCTCTTCGTCCAGGGTGGCGGCAATCTGGGGCATACAGATTATGCCTACACCAGCATTGCCACCACACCCTTACAAAACAATGAGGCTATTGTGGATGCAGGTTACACCTACAGTGGTGGCAACCTGGTCATCACTCCCTATATGCAGTACACCAGCGTCCCCGGCAGCGCCATCCAGTCCCTGGGCGCCGGAACCAAAACCACCAGCACCCTGGGCGGCGCCATTCTCGCCAACTATAGCCTGACGGACAAAATTTCCCTGGCGGGCCGGGTGGAATATATCAGCAACTCGGGTACGGCTACGGATGGCTCGGCCAACCTGACCGGCTTCGGGGCGGGATCCCATGCCTGGTCACTGACCGCCACCCCCACCTATCAGGACGGTGGCTTTTTTGCCCGGGCTGAGCTGTCTTATGTCAAGGCCAGTATGGCCAGCGGTACCGGTTTCGCAGGTCCAGACGGGCTGGCCAAAAGCCAGGTACGCGGCATGGTCGAGACAGGTTTTATGTTCTAACCCCCGGGGGGCTATCCCCCCGGGATGTTCCAACCCTGTGCAAGAGGTAACGTCATGAAATTGATTACTGCCATTGTTAAACCCTTCAAGCTCGATGATGTCCGCGAGGCGTTATCGGCGGTCGGGATTCAAGGCCTGACGGTCACCGAAGTCAAAGGCTTCGGACGCCAGAAAGGTCACACTGAGCTCTACCGTGGGGCGGAGTATGTCGTGGATTTTCTCCCCAAGGTCAAAATCGAAACGGTCATCAGTGATGATGCCGTGGATCAGGCCATAGAGGCCATCGAAAAAGGTGCCCGAACCGGAAAAATCGGGGATGGCAAAATTTTTGTTTCGGAAGTGCTCGACGCCATCCGTATTCGTACCGGCGAAACCGGGAATGATGCGCTTTAAATTTTCAGTTCGTTTTACAACCGCTCTTATATTGTTAAAAGGGGGAATTACCTCATGTCAGTAGCCTGGCTGAATACCGGCGATAACGCGTGGCAGCTCACCGCCGCAACCATCGTCGGAATGCAAAGTGTTCCGGGGCTCGTGGTACTTTACGCGGGCATTGTCAAAAAGAAGTGGGCCGTCAATTCTGCTTTTATGGCCTTTTATGCTTTTGCTGCGGTACTCATCGCCTGGGTGCTCTGGGCGTATAACATGGGTTTTGGCCACCAATGGTTTCCTTTTGTCGGCCTGCCCCATCCTATCATCAGCATGAATGATGAACTCACCCAGGCGCTGTTGCCCACCTCCAATACGACGGCCGCCTTTCCCATGTCGACCATGGTGTACTTTCAGTTTGTGTTTGCCGCCATCACTCTGGTGATTATGGCCGGCGCTTTTCTGGGACGCATGAGTTTCAAGGCCTGGATGATATTTGTACCGTTATGGCTGACCTTCTCCTATACGGTCGGAGCCTTCAGCCTCTGGGGCGGCGGCTTTCTTTCCACCCTCGGGGTCATCGATTATTCCGGTGGTTACGTCATCCATCTGTCGGCGGGTATTGCTGGCTTTGTCGGGGCTGCCGTGATTGGTCCTCGTCTTGCCCGGGATCGGGAAAACTTCCAGCCCAACAACGTGCTGCTGATGCTGGTCGGTGCCGGTATCCTCTGGCTCGGCTGGAACGGCTTCAACGGCGGCGATCCCTATGCTGCCAGCCGCGATGCCGGTGCGGCGGTACTGAATACCAACATTGCCACGGCCGTCAGCGTTATTGTCTGGACCATCATGGATATTTTCTACTTCAAGAAACCGGCGGTGATTGGTGCGGTACAGGGCATGATTACCGGCTTGGTGGCCATCACCCCGGCGGCGGGTGTGGTGGATGGTTGGGGCGCTATTGCCATTGGTATTGCTTCCGGCATTATCCCCTGGATCAGCATGAACATGCTGGGTAAAACCGCCCTGTTCCGCAAGGTAGATGACACTCTCGGCGTTTTCCATACCCACGCCGTAGCCGGAGTGCTCGGTGGCATCATGACCGGTTTGCTCGCCACCAAGGAAGGCTGTGCGGCTTTCGGATTGAGCACCCCCGGGGGTGCCATCGACGGTAACTGGCATCAGGTCTGGCTGCAGATTATTGGCGCTGCCTTCATTATCGGCCTGAATATTGTAGTCACCTATATTCTGTTGAAACTGATCAGCCTGGTTGTACCGCTGCGCATGTCTGAAGAAGAACTGATGATTGGTGATGATGCCATTCACGGTGAAGAAGCCTACGCCTTCTATGGTGATGGTGAGCGGCGTCCGGTGACGGGTGACTGAAGCCAACGGCTAACACGGCAACAAACATACGGCGGGAAACC
>NZ_JABBOU010000001.1 GCF_018853465.1 Acidithiobacillus montserratensis | reverse complement strand
GGGCAGTGATGTTGCTGCTGCCCGCCGCGACTGCTCGAAACGCTCCTCTTCCTCATCGACCAGAACCCGCGTGAGCGGGTCCCCTGCATCCATGCGTGCGCGGATGGCTTCCAGGACCTGACGCTTGGCATCGTCCTTCAACCAGCCGCACATCCGGCTCAGATCCGTCCGGCCAATGCTCTCCACCGGCACACCCAGAATCTCCGTGACTTCCCGCGCTTCCGGGCTGACCAGGGAAAGCATCTGATGCACCCAGGCTTTTGAGCGCCCCAGGCGCTTGCCGAGTTCTTCCATGCTGGGCGATGGGTCCATGCAGGACCGCAGGCGATCCAGCGCCCTGGCCGTGTCGATGGCGGGCATGTCCGCCCGTGCCAGATTTTCCACCAACTGCATCTCCAGCCGGTCAGCATCATCCACCGGTTCCAGGATGACCGCCGGAATGCGGGACAGGTCATATCCCGCCCGTTGGCACGCGGTCCCGGATTCGTGTGCCAGGCACGAGGCCCGCCAGCGCCGCTCGCCGGCGATGATGCGGTACTTGCCGGAGTCCGTCCGGCGCACCGATATGGGCTGCAGAACCCCATGCTGGATGATGCTATCCCGCAGGGATTCCAGCGAATTGCCCGTTTCCTGGTCGCCGCTGAAGGATTTGCGGGGCTGCTCAGGGTCCGGCTCGATCTCCGTGAGGGACAGATACAGCGAGGCGCCAGTGCTTTGCCGGGATTCCGCGCCAGACGGCAAATCCCCGCTACCGTCCTTGCCATCGAATGCGACGCCCTGGGCTTCCAGTTCCGCGAACGCCCGTTCGATCTCGTCCACCATCGTTTTGGACTTGTCAATCTTTGCCATCATCACACTCCTCATCAAGACTCAAAACCTTCTGACAAACACCGGCCCAGGCAGCAGCGGCCGGATCGGTCCGGTCCGCTTCCCAGACGGCCAATCCCCGCTTCATGGCGTTGGAAACCAGTTGCCGATTGGTCAACTGGGTGGACAGGACATATTTCCCAAACGGGGATGAGCGCAGCAAATCCACCACCGCCTGCTGGTTGGTCGAGTTCAACACGCGCTTGTTGATCACGATCCCCGGAACCAGTTTGACCCGGGTTTTCAGTCCGTTCCAGATCTTGAGCAAGGAAACCACCCCCTGCATAGCCAGCAGGTCCGGTTCCACGGGCGCGACCATGACGCCCCCAAGATAGAGAGGAGCAAACTGCTGCACGCCCGCGGCAGGCGGCGAATCGAAGACGATCACATCGTAGTCGGTTTTTCCCAACCGCTTCAGTGCCGTAACCCCCGCCGCCAGACCCTGCTTCTCTATGGACCCAACGGATTCGCTTCCCGGCAGGAGTTTGACTTTGCCAAAGCGGGTATCCATGAACTCCGGAGATGATTCCCCGTCCCACAAATCGACCACGCAATACGCATCCTGCTTTGCCTTTTCGGTCAGGATGAAGGTGGCGTTGCACTGCGAGTCCATATCCACCAACAGCGTCTTTTTCCCCACGGATGCGGCGTAGGCCGCAATGTGTATTGCCAGAGAGGTTTTCCCAACGCCACCCTTCTGGTTGGTTACGGTAATGAATTTTGGCATGGCGCCTCCTGACTCCTTCGTACCTTTTCATGCAACGGTGGATACACCACCCACGAATACCAGAAAAACATCGTGTACAGCACGGAAGCAGCAGGCACATTCTGCCCCTCCCCTATGGCTACCAGTTCTTTCGCCAAAGAATCTGGCAAAGAAACGGTGACCTGCGTCCACTCCAACTCGCTGACCAGCCCCCATCGCGGACTGGTCCGCCAGCGCAAGCCGTGCTCCCATGGACGATCCCGCACAAATCCCTGAGCGCACGCCTGAATCATTTCCCGGTCGCTCACGCCCTGCGCAAACGCAAGGGCGCGGCAGTACAGGTGCATGTGCAACGGAATGACCGTCTGCAACTGTCCGCAGGGCTTGCCGTTGCGCAGTACCTGCTTCATGGCATGACGTTGGGATTGATGGGCGCGGCCATGCCACCCCAAAGATTCTCTGGATGCAGCACGTCGTTGGCATTCTCCGCCGCCATACAGTTCATGATCTTATGATTCTTATCGTGAATGCCCTTGAGCAGCTTCCATTGCCCTTCTTTCGTGCTCCGCAGGGCGGCCAGCATCGGCTTGCAGGACGCCAACTCGCTTTTCAATTCCGCCTTGTGCGTCTCGTAATACTTCGCGGAATGCAACGGTTCCTGACCACAGCCAGCCAGGGCCAACACGGCTACTGCCAACAACAGCTTCGATCTCTTCACGGCGCAGACACTCCTATGGTGAAAGGGTGCCGACACCCGGCACCCATGGTCAAAAGGGTATAGATCAGAATCGGGTCAGGGCGCACGGGACACTGGCGGAGCGCGAAGCCCAGACTATAACGCAAGTTTAGTCGGGGAGGATTCACCATTGGTGGCCTCTTGTGGATAGTGTTTGTCCAGAATCGCGTTAATCGCAGAAACCAACTCAAATGTGATCTCCGTAGTGATTTTACGGTTTTTTTCCTTTTGCTCCTTAATAAATGATGGCGCAAACACACCCGCGCGGATGTTACGCGCCCTCACATCTAGCCGCTTGTTTGCGCATTCTTCTTTCGTGGTTGGGTGGAGATACCACTTATTGCTACCCACCCGAGACCCGCGATCAGTAAAGTTGGCTTTTAATCCGTTCGGTATCCGCAGTCTGATCTGCGTTTTCAGTACCGCCTCCACAACCAACGGCTCCAGGAACCTCAAATAATCAACATCGTCGTAAATCTCGTCACCTTGCTTGGCGGCGCAGAAATAATCCCGAAAGCCGTTGAACTGCAAAGGACTCCCATCTCGATAAACCGTAATCATTATTTTGCCTCCAAAGCACCTTGCACCAATGCACCAACAGTCAAAAGGGTATAGATCAGAATCGGGTCAGGGCGCACGGGCCGAAAGGCCCAGGCGTGTGTTCGCGGTAAAAGTTCCGCGACGCAACCGAGAACGCCGGTGTTGCTTCTAAGCCGCCTGTGCGGCGGATAACCAGTACAAGCGCCCGCTGGCAGGGGTCAACTCATTCTAAGCCGCCTGTGCGGCGGATAACATGCTAGTCGAAAATTTGCGCAATAATGAGCACTTCTAAGCCGCCTGTGCGGCGGATAACCATCAACTAGATGAAAACAGCAATGGCGACATCTTCTAAGCCGCCTGTGCGGCGGATAACGCGCTCTTTCTCAGGTCGGCACAAGACATCGCCTTCTAAGCCGCCTGTGCGGCGGATAACTTGCGCGCTGCTAAAGTTTCGGCAAATCGCGTCTTCTAAGCCGCCTGTGCGGCGGATAACGGAGACAAGCGCCAAGCCCACCACCGCCTCTTCTTCTAAGCCGCCTGTGCGGCGGATAACGTCTTACCTGATCAACCCGCACCCCGATCTATCTTCTAAGCCGCCTGTGCGGCGGATAACGCGCGGCAAGCACTCACGCTTGGGAAACCAGACTTCTAAGCCGCCTGTGCTGCGGATAACAGATCAGGATCGGGTCAGTTACGCTTGCTGGCCTTCTAAGCCGCCTGTGCGGCGGATAACGACTGGTGAGGGGGGTCATAGGGGGGAAGAAACTTCTAAGCCGCCTGTGCGGCGGATAACAAATCCGCGGCCCAACTAGAACTCTGAAAAGCCTTCTAAGCCGCCTGTGCGGCGGATAACGCTTGGCTACTGTCCCGCTCGCCGGGGCGCTGCTTCTAAGCCGCCTGTGCGGCGGATAACTTCGCTGGCCTCTTCGAGCGTATCGAGCGGATCTTCTAAGCCGCCTGTGCGGCGGATAACGGGCAGCGACCTTATCAAATCTGGGCCAAAATCTTCTAAGCCGCCTGTGCGGCGGATAACGACCTGCATGTCACCATTCCGTATGATAATACCTTCTAAGCCGCCTGTGCGGCGGATAACTGTTTTTCCTGATCCAGTACGACCGAGAACGACTTCTAAGCCGCCTGTGCGGCGGATAACCAGTTCTTCTGGTTCTTTAACTGCTGCACTGGCTTCTAAGCCGCCTGTGCGGCGGATAACACCGTATCGTGTGCTTCACCGGGGACGAAAGACTTCTAAGCCGCCTGTGCGGCGGATAACTTTGGGCCTGATATTACGCTTGATGATGAAGACTTCTAAGCCGCCTGTGCGGCGGATAACGAGCGTATAAAATCATCGCTTGATTCGCTACACTTCTAAGCCGCCTGTGCGGCGGATAACATTTCATCTGGCCGCAGCTAGGCTTTCTCGCTCTTCTAAGCCGCCTGTGCGGCGGATAACAATACTGACTGGTGACTGGTGAGGGGGTCATACTTCTAAGCCGCCTGTGCGGCGGATAACGATATCGACTGTGGGATCGTAATCCGCTCGAACTTCTAAGCCGCCTGTGCGGCGGATAACTTTGTACAGAACGCCCTCCATCTACATACTCTCTTCTAAGCCGCCTGTGCGGCGGATAACATAAATCCCCGCGCCGAAGCGCTTGTGAAAACCTTCTAAGCCGCCTGTGCGGCGGATAACGTACAGGTTTTGGCTCTCTGGCACTTACGGAACTTCTAAGCCGCCTGTGCGGCGGATAACGTTTATTGATGGTGCGGCCGGAATATTTTACACTTCTAAGCCGCCTGTGCGGCGGATAACAACAAGGGTACCGCGCGGGAACCAGTCGCCAACTTCTAAGCCGCCTGTGCGGCGGATAACAATACCCCGGCCATATCAAATTAACGCACAACCTTCTAAGCCGCCTGTGCGGCGGATAACGTGCGGCGAACCTTTGGCGCGTGTGCTCGTAACTTCTAAGCCGCCTGTGCGGCGGATAACCAGGTGCATCCCCGCGCAGCAAAGGGACATGGCCTTCTAAGCCGCCTGTGCGGCGGATAACCCACAGCCGTGTGCTCGATGAAAGGCGCGAGACTTCTAAGCCGCCTGTGCGGCGGATAACAAATCCCGCGAGGACGCGGAACGCGAGCGTGACTTCTAAGCCGCCTGTGCGGCGGATAACGATCTGCTAAGAGCTGAGGAAGCAATTTTTCACTTCTAAGCCGCCTGTGCGGCGGATAACATGTAGCCAACCAGATCGCGGCGAACGAGGCACTTCTAAGCCGCCTGTGCGGCGGATAACAGGTGCATCGAGCCTGATCGACAATGCCAGATCTTCTAAGCCGCCTGTGCGGCGGATAACAACTGCCAGGCGATCATCACCATTCCGAAGCTCTTCTAAGCCGCCTGTGCGGCGGATAACTGCAGCGTGCGTCTCCTCCCACGCCGCGAGATCTTCTAAGCCGCCTGTGCGGCGGATAACCAAATCTCGACGCAGCGGATATTCAACACGCACTTCTAAGCCGCCTGTGCGGCGGATAACGCGGGCATCAGGAACCGCCAGTAAGGCTGGATCTTCTAAGCCGCCTGTGCGGCGGATAACGTGCTGGCGCAATGGGCGCTGGAAACCGGATGCTTCTAAGCCGCCTGTGCGGCGGATAACCTGCACTGAATACGCGGTAGACAGGGACAGGACTTCTAAGCCGCCTGTGCGGCGGATAACCATTGCCATTGCTCGCGGCCCGCGCTCCTGTTCTTCTAAGCCGCCTGTGCGGCGGATAACCTATCCTTCTCAGCTTCATGATTCATCTGGAACTTCTAAGCCGCCTGTGCGGCGGATAACAGATCAGGATCGGGTCAGTTAGGCTTGCTGGCCTTCTAAGCCGCCTGTGCGGCGGATAACACAAACAGCCTCCGCCGAAGCGACGGCATCGACTTCTAAGCCGCCTGTGCGGCGGATAACGGTAAAAAGGAATCTGACCGCCGAACGATTGCCTTCTAAGCCGCCTGTGCGGCGGATAACAGCGACAATACCCATGTTTGACCCTCACAGAACTTCTAAGCCGCCTGTGCGGCGGATAACCCCTTCCGCAGCCGCAGCCGCCGCTTCACCGACTTCTAAGCCGCCTGTGCGGCGGATAACCCTGTCCGACTCTAGTGAGAAAGATCGCCTGTCTTCTAAGCCGCCTGTGCGGCGGATAACGATCTCCGACTTTGCAGTTTCGCACGGTGATGCTTCTAAGCCGCCTGTGCGGCGGATAACCTACACAGAGATCTGCCCCGCGAAATTGCTGCCTTCTAAGCCGCCTGTGCGGCGGATAACTGTCTGGACAAATACGGCACGATCTTCGTCAACTTCTAAGCCGCCTGTGCGGCGGATAACCCTGAAGTGGCAAAATTCTGCGGATTTCAAGTCTTCTAAGCCGCCTGTGCGGCGGATAACGCCCCGATCTGACGCTCTCTCGGCCCCATCGCCTTCTAAGCCGCCTGTGCGGCGGATAACGTCAAGAACCCCCTGTTCCATGCTTTCCGGGTCTTCTAAGCCGCCTGTGCGGCGGATAACCCATTAGCCCCCATGATGTTGCCGGGGTTATTCTTCTAAGCCGCCTGTGCGGCGGATAACAGGTGCCGGGCGGTAAGCCACGCGCCCGCCGCCTTCTAAGCCGCCTGTGCGGCGGATAACATCAGGCCGCAGTGCAGCAGGCGCAGATCACACTTCTAAGCCGCCTGTGCGGCGGATAACACCTCCCAATAGTGCCGTCAATACCTCATTGACTTCTAAGCCGCCTGTGCGGCGGATAACGTACCCCGGCCCAGCAATTCAGCCTTGGCTTTCTTCTAAGCCGCCTGTGCGGCGGATAACGTCACTTCCGCTCTGTTGCTTGCGGGTGTAGCCTTCTAAGCCGCCTGTGCGGCGGATAACACGTAAATGTGCCCGTCCCGTCTTATGGCTACCTTCTAAGCCGCCTGTGCGGCGGATAACTGCAAGAAAACTAAAACAATATTCTTGCAGAACAACAACTTATCACTTGCCAAAGAACAAAGACCTTTGTTTTTCCCGCCCGCCACATCCTATTGATTCTCAAAGAGAATTTTTAGACGGATTTTTCAATGGTATCTTTGATGGTATCAATCATCCGGTCAGTCGCGCCAACGGACTGCATGCGCTGAATGAGCATAGATCGAAACTTCTGGTCCTTGGTGTTCTTTGACCCAAACTCAAATGCCATGGGCATAACGACCGCATCCTTGATGAGATCGGCCACATCAAAAACGAGAGCACCACGCCGGGTTTTCCCATGCAACAGCGGCAATGCGTAAGAAATCCCCAGCGTATAAAGGGAAACCCCTGCATATCCGTAAGCAATATAATTTCCGTGATCGAGAAAACCGTTGATGATGGCTGGAACATCATCCCGGCTGCGCTTCCCGTCCTCGCGTCGGAAGTCCTGCAATTTGTATTTTTTCGCCAGCACTCCGTAAAGTGATTTGGCCCAGGCCCCTTCCGTTGACAAAAGATGACCGGTGTCCGGCGAGGATTGGATACCGCTTTCAAATTCGCGCAAGATTTCGTCTGGAATCATGATGCCTTGCTTATCCCAGGACTCCACGGTGAACTCCAGGCGCTCACGCATAAACCGTTTCGCAGCTTCCAGGCGTTTTTCTTCATCCAACCATAGGCGCATCCACGCCTGCATGTACTCCGTCGGACGGTATTCACTCTGCGGTGTCATGAAGGCCATGTCAACGCCGGCAATAAGCGGTGCGCCACCAGAACCGCAAAATCCGACGATAACACTGGATTCCGCCAACATGCGCACGGCGCCATCGGTTATGGATGTGCCTTTCCCCAACAAGAGAAAGGCGGTGTTTTTATCCGGTATGGAGAAACCCCTGTCTATTTCACCAGTAAACTCGGTGAGATAGATAACGCGACCATCCTTGACCATCACGCGAGCATGCTCCAGATACAGCACGTTTGCTCGCTTGGACAGGAGAATCTGCGATGTTTTCGGGGCTGGCCTGCTCATGCGGTTAAATTCGGCAAGAATACGGGCCGCTCCCCCGATAGCCCATAGCTATTCGGCACCCCTTGCGTGGCACCAACTATCGACTGCTCTGGCAGGATATCCCTTTTCAATAGCAAACTGAAATGCTGGCCGGTACTCTGGCTTCGCATCTGGATAAATGGTGATTGGCTGCTTTGTTGCGAATCGAGATCACGTCGCCGATTATTCGGTTGACTTCGCGGCGCAATCCTTGCTCGATGCACAATCACAACTGGTCCGTGATAGTCTTCAGGAACCATGCGAATCCGTCCGGACATAATGGCTTGTGACAATGCCGGATGCCGATCAATCGTATCCAGAAGCGTTTCGCAGTGCTCCCTGTCGGCTGAAAACACACGAATCAACCGCCCAAAAAAAGCGGGCTTCGACATATTTCCGGGTTTCAGTTCCGGGAAATCCAGGGCATATCGATCAGGATGCTCCGCAAAAATGGTATGCAATACCGGCATCAGCCTGGCCATGACCGGCACGATCATCGTGCCGTGACCTGACGTTGCCGCGCCGCGCACTTCCAGAGTGCTGTACGCGGCGGGGATCATTCCTCACCCCCCTCTTCCTTACCGCGCTTCTTTTCGCTGTCGCCAAAAACGCCACCGCGAATCAACGATGCGATGCAGTACATGCCTTCCTGGCTATCCGGATCGATCTGATTTAACCGCTTGAACAGACCAAAGGCTGACGACTCCTTTTGCCGGCGAAAGAAATCCATCATAGACAGGGATGCGCCCTGCGGTTCAACAGGGATGGGCGACTGGATCGTCCCATACTCTGAATACCAGGTATCAAATGTGCGCAAGGCATTCCAGATCTTCGCGTCACGAAAAGCGGCCTGACCTACTATCTGCACACCGCTTTGCTGCTCATGACCAAAGATGGTGAGCTTGTACAGGGAGCGAGAGAGATCGCCACTGTTTTTGGAACGGCTATTGTCTGGTTCGTAGTTCTGTGAGCAAAAAACTTCTGTCGAACCCGTAACGCCAAGATTCAGTATTGCCAGAACATTGATCGCCACCTTGTCGCCATTCCCACGGAATCCACCGGCCAGCAAATCTCCGATCTCTTTTTCTGTTTCACTGTATTCATCAAAGTGATACAAAGGCACTCGCAAAGCGTCTTTAATTTCCCATTCTTTTTCGCCCGCAGTGACGAAAATCTCTACACTGTTTGCAATCAGTCGATTCCGCCAGAGCCAGCGACCATTGACAATATTGCGGGCAATGCGCCGGGATACCTCAACCAGTCCGGAAGAAGATTCCGCACGCTTTATGAAGTCGGAGAGCATGGCACGCATCTTCTCTGCATCAGACTTGTTCTCAGCCTTGGAATTAGCGCAAGAGTACATCGAATCTGCAAGAGGCAGAGCTTTCAGAGTAAACCGAACACGAAGATCAATCATTCCTTGTCCAGTTTTGGCGGATTCGATGACCTGCAGGTTGCGAACATCGCGTTCCCCTTTCGCCACCGTCTCTAAGTCACCTTTTTCTCCCGTCTTTTCGTTGACGTTTTGCGTCCCCATTGTGCCATGCCGGATGACCGGAACAGGGAAAACTCCATGTTCAGTTCCATACTCCAGCGGTGCATCACTGACGATCACCCCGCGACGGAACGCAAGGACGGAAGGCAAGTTTTTCAAAGGTAGGGTATTGATGTTGATTTCCATTTTCAGTTTCCCTTCATCAGATAAACCCCATTTGGGGCGGTGTGGTACTGCCAGAAAGGTATGCGTTTTTCCGCGCGTATCGAACGGTACTGAATCAATCCAACTAAAGGTTCCGCATAAGCGTGCAATACATCCTCCCGCACGCCGATACGCTGTTTCGGGTCTTCCAAAGCCGCGAAACCAACGAGATTTGCAGAAAGCCAAGACTTGGGCTTTGGCAACTCCCCCCGTTTTTGTTCGGGAAGGCGGCTATAGTGATATCTATGACGAGCGTTTTCTCCCAATACCGAGATCACCGCTTCAACGCCAGAGAGCCGGTCTTCCTGCATTTTCTGCAGGGCCAGATCCGCACGGTCCATAATCCAGAATCCGCCACCGATCTTTTTCAGCGCTTCTTCTGTCGAAGCGCAGACACAGGGTTCTCCGTGCTCTGTGATTGCCCCGCCGCCAATTCTGGCAGACCATAGGAAGTCGTTTACCAGTCTCAGATTGAGAGGAGATTCGCCAATATCGACGACCACGGACATTTCCGCATGGCAGCGTGCGGTCGGCTGCAATCCTTTAGCGAAACTGGACTGGATATGATCCTGTCCGTCAATATAAGTCGCGCCCTGGGGCTGCTGTGGGAGCACCTTATGGTTCCAGAACCTTACGTTGGCATCGTCTACTACGACAAAATGCCTGTTCCCCTTCTCCTGCGTCAGCCATTGCACGTCATGTAAAGCCAAAGCTACGGACTTGTGGTGAAAACCGCATTTCAGCCCCATGGCGCGCACAAAACCCTGTACGGTCATGGGAGATGGCGGGGCCATCAGCCACCAGGCTTGCATTGCGTTTGCATGGCTTATCTGTATGTGCGGGATGACCAGAAAGCGAATGCTCATCACAGCACCTCCAAAATGTAGGATCTCAACGAATCTGCGCTGCGCCCGGAAATACCGACGACTAACTTATCTTCCTTCGTCTTTGCCGAAGCGATACTTTGCGCCAGCTTGCTCGCGAATACGTCTTTCCATGCATCGGTACGCAAATTCCTGTCCAGCAATCCACGCTGCAAAAGTGGCAGGTCTGGCGATGCGAAACCATCCAGTATGCTCCCGACATAGGGCCGAACCTGTTCAGCATATCGGTCGGCGCGGGAGAGGACGCTGTTCACTATGGCTTCCATGTGAATGAACTCTTCACCCATGCGACTCTTTGTCCTTTGCAGCGATTGTTTTTTTCTGTCATCAGATTTTTTCAGCGTGAACAGGAAGTTTACATATCCTTCCAGCAACACGCGGGGAATCCAGAATGGCACGCCACGGTTCCAGATAAAAAATGCCTTGCGAATACCTGGATCTTTATTATCCACTGGAACTGCAAAACGATAGGCTTTTTGCATGGCGCCGATTAAATGGACCCGGCCGGCATTTTGACCCTTGTCTCCACCGACCTTCATTACCACGTCGTCAAAGAAGGCGCGGGTTCCCTGTCCGGCCTCCGCCGCAATGCCTGCCAATTCTCTGTCTAAAATTACCTGCAATCTTCGACTCAAACCTCCGGAGTGCAGGGGTGTTAGGCTAATGTCTGATCCATTACCGTCATCCACAAGAATTTGCCGCAATCTTGGGCTTATGCTGATTGAAGGCCCAGTGGATGAGGAATTTTGCAGCAAGGGAAGCACTTGTTCCTGAATGACTGCGCACTCTGTTTGATCCACGTTTGAAAATTGATGAAAGTCAGCTTTCAGGACGGCATCGATCTGTTCCGTCACCGGTGACGCCGTGGCGCCATTGGTATAATCCAGATCTACCGGATCGCGTCCAAAGCGCACGCAGACATAAGGCATTTCAGTGTTTTTCTCAACCTGTACCCGAACCCCATCTCCCGCTGCATTTGTATTGACACTCTTTGTCGTGTGAGTCGCAAGACATGCCGCTTGGGTAAGATAGGCATCAACCCCATAGGATTTCCAGGGTTTTGCCTTATTAGCGATCTGCTTTCTCATAAGTTCTCCATTGGTTTACTTCTCGTCTATGACAGCATAGGATATACAACACGACCAAGCAACAGATCATTTATGAGCATACAATACGCAGCCCCTAAGGACCTTCCAAATGCCGCTATTTATCTGGTTAGGCGAGCCTGCCGCCTAGGCGCAGCCAGGCGGCAGGACATGGCTCGCCATTTCGAAGCGTCACAGGCCACCTATACCCGCTGGATAGCGGCGGCACTGGACGCCGCTCCCTGTCTGGATCGGGCAGGGACGGGTGGCGGCGCTCATTTGGTGATGACAGGCGACGTGGCGCCAGATTGGGCGAGCTTCCCGGCATTGCTCAGTGAACTGGAAAACGGAAACACCCCGGAAATCACCGGCATCGAGGACCACGAGTTGCCAGTATTCATCCCGCGATGGACGCGAAACACGCCCGTCGATCATAGGGCGTTGGGAAAAATCGTCCGCGCCATACATCGGGAGTGTGGTTTGCGCTTGCGTTACGTCAGCATGAAGCGGGGAGAGGAAGGGCGTTGGCGATGTATCTACCCTATCGGGCTGGAGCGCATGGGGGATCAATGGCGTTTGGTGGCGTTGGATCTGGATAAAAAAGACTTGCCTTTAAGAGTTTTCGTTCTCGCCCGCATCCTGGGAGTAGATGATTCCCCATGCCCATTACCCAAGGGCTTCTCGAAACCCGGCATTCATGACGCGGACCTGTCTGTTCACGCCCGTCCGAATCCCGCGATGACGCCGGATCAGGCGATTGTCACAGCCCATGAGTTGCGCATCCATGATGGGAAAATCACCCTGAATCAGCGCACACTTTTTGAATTTTATCGACGTTTTGGGTCTCAACCGTTATCCGACGATGCGGTGTGGCCTCCGCTCATGAACAGCATGGAGAACGGTTAATGGATGTTGTGCTGATTTCAGCTTGCCAGAAGAATGCCATCCGTCGCACTCGTGCCGTACTGGATCGTTACGCATTCCGTATGGGGGACTCCACATGGTCGACGCCCATAACCCAGGAAGGATTGCATAGCCTTCAGGTTCATCTTCGCGCCACGGCATCAAAGAACACATCCGTTTTGTGCTTGCGTAACGACCGGAAACAAGGATTGATCCCAATCTGGGTTGTAGGGAGCCGCGCCCGATTCGGGGAAGATTGGCGAACCCCTGTCTTTGTCACCGAATCAAAAGCGATAATGCGGACAAGAGATAGCGATACCCCTTCCTGGGTCGGCACCGTCAAACGCATCGCCGCCATGAGTGGTCTTTTCCATGATCTCGGGAAAAATAATCGGTTTTTTGCTCAAAAGATTCTCCAAAATGGGCCGATTGCTGATCCTGTCCGGCATGAATGGATATCCACGAATCTCGTGCTTTCCATGGTGGACTCCGGTTTGTTCGATGTACACGCCGCTTGGGATGAAGCAATGAAAAGGGCGCAAAAGACGAACCTGGATATTCGCCTTACAGACTGCAAGGACGCACTTTCCGCCGTCCTGTTTTGCGTGACTACCCATCATCGAATGCTGAACGAGGAAAAGAACAGCCGCTTCATGAATGCCGCAAACATGTTGAACCAGGTTAAACTGGATAAGGAAAGAAATAGTGTAGATCCCGTTCTGATCCGCGAACGCGCGGCAGCGTATCCGGATGTCATCGTCAACAAGGTATCAAAATCCATCCGAAGACTATGCGAGCCCCTTGCAGGGTGCGAACCAGTTACGCCGCCTGCAAGGTCAGGGTGCGAACTCCTTGGAGGCGATGATGGCTTGCGGAATGCGAACCCGCTGTATTGGAGGGCGATTGCTTTCCTGTCCAGGGTGGCTCTCATTCTCGCGGATCACCAGGTTTCCTCATTACGCCGTGACCAAGGCGCTTGCGCGGACACGGTGGACAGCCCGCCATTTGCAAACAGTTTCAAGGATCGGAAAGGAAGACGACAGCCAAACCAGACATTGCAATGGCATCTTCAGTCGGTCGGTAACCAGTCCGCCGCCATGGTGGACCGCATCTTTCATCTTGATGAGGATCTGGAAGGGGCAAGCCCTGAGTCCCTGTCCGGCATCCAGCAGCCGGCAAGCGGACGCTTTCAATGGCAGGAGGATGCCGCGCAAGCCATCCGGAAAGCCCGTCTTGACGCGCCCCAAAAGCCTTTTTTGTTGAACGTGATTTCCGGGACCGGATCGGGAAAGACACGCGCTTGCGCACGGCTGGCCGCGGGATGTTCAACCAGCGACAAGGTGCGCTTCACGGCAATTTTCAACCTCCGGACCTTGACCCTGCAGACCGGAACTGCGTACCGTTCCCAGTTAGGCATCCAGGAGGCTGACATGGCGGTCGTCATCGGTGACGCCATGACGCGCAAGGCGTATGAGGCACAACAGGCGCCCGACAATGAGGATGACATGGACCGGGACTTGGGGGGAGATATCGAGATATTGGGCATGGACAATGCGCTCACGGAATGGCTGACCCATTTCGTGAAAGATGACCCAAATCTGAAAAACCTGATCGCCGCTCCGGTTTTTGTGTCTACTGCGGATTATCTCGTGCCTGCGGGGGATCCTACGGCACAGGGGCGGCACATCATGCCGCTTTTACGGCTGATGAGCAGCGATCTGATTCTGGATGAGATCGATAACTACGGTGGGTCGTCTGTCTCTGCCATTTTGCGACTGGTCCATCTGGCTGGCCTGTTTGGCCGATCAGTGATCGCTTCCAGTGCAACCATGACGCCCGCACTCGCGGATGCTTTGGCGAAACATTATGAACACGGCGCTTCCATGCGGGCCGCATTAAACAATCTGGATAAAGCGGATTTTGGCTATGGTGTCATTTCCGACAAGGTGAAACCGTCCATAACGCTGAACGGTTCAGCGGACAGCGCGGCAGCCGTTTTCAGAGAACATTTGAATGGATTGCAAGCGGCCATTCAGAATGCCCACCAGACCCCACGCAAAGCGATGCTGATCGACGTCGAGCGTAACGAGGCAGGCTTCAAAAAAGCCATTGTCGATGCCGTAAGTTGCATGCACGAAACGCAATCATGGGCCGATCCGTATTCGGGTAAGCCCATTTCCGTGGGGCTGGTTCGGGTAGCCAACATATCGACGGCAATCATGGTCAGCAAAATGCTTCGGGATTCCAGCTTGTCAGCACGGGTAGTCTGCTACCACAGTCAACTATTCAACGGGCAGCGCATGATGTTGGAACGCGATTTGGATCATATTTTATGGCGCGGCGAGAATCCTTTTGCACCCGCCGAGCACCCATCTGTGCGCCGACACATGGAGCAGGCAGATTCGGGCCTGTTCATTGTCGTGGCAACCCCGGTAGAGGAAGTTGGGCGCGATCACGATTTTGATTGGGCCATTATCGAACCTTCCAGTACGCAATCCATCGTGCAATGCGCTGGGCGCGTCCATCGTCATCGCCACGATTCGGTCCAGCACCCCAATGTTGGTATTCTGCGGTTCAATCTGCGGGCATGTCTTTCTGACGATAAACCGGCATTCACCCGACCGGGAAACGAGACGACAGATAATGCAGCATGGTTTGGGAATCACGACATGTCCGAGCTTATGGACTGGAACGCGCTGCGTGCCGACCGGTTTGCCCTTGACGCCCGCCTGCGCTTTGACATTGAAACGCACATCATGGCGCAAGCCGATGAGCGGGCTTTGCAAGACGCCTTGCATGAACCGTTGTTGCGCATGACAGGGACAAATGCGCTCTGGATGTCCCTGCATACTTACCAAAACTGGCCATTGCGCGGCAAGGATATCAACGACGAGTGGCGCTATGATCCAGACCAAGGAGAATGGTACAGGTATCAAAAAACCGACGAATGGAAGTGGATGCCGCAAAGCGCGAACTGCGTGAAGTCCAACTGGAAAAGGCATGCTAAGTCATGGTTATGCCCCACGCACTCGGAAATTATGCAATTCTCGGAAGAAAACGGATTGCCGGAACACTGGGCCTTTACCGTACATGTGCCCAGTTATAAGAGTGATTCGGTGCGGAATTCCCTACAGTGCAGCGTTGATGGCTTTGATTTTTGAAACCAGAAATCCCAAATTGGCATCTAATTCAGCGCGAACATTGCGGCAGCAGCGACATGTAACAGATTGTGGATGGCTCGCCAGCGGCGTTGCTTAACACAAGAGTCTTGTGGTGGCGGTGAACCGCATATTGATTCTGCCAATAGGCGCGGGCGGCGGTCGCCCATATCGGTTCCTCTGTCGCCTGATTTGTCCCTGGCCCCCGCCAAAGAATGGGGGTCCATCCATGCGTTATCCCAGATCTGGGCCATCAGCCCTGCCAACGTATAGTTCTAGAATCTGACCAGAAAACTCCGATAGTTCTTCAACAACAGAAGCATGGAGAAGATGAAAAAGTCAGCCGATGAACCGCCATTCCAGACCGCCACCGCTTGATTACCTTGCCGTGCGGCATAGATCAGAGACGGGTTACCATGGCAAACTCCGCCTCGACGATCCACAGGCGACTTTCATCCCCGCATGTGCGGGGCAGCCGATCTGGTCGGCACGGCCCGCCGGACTCTCTACCTTTCATCCCCGCCTAGGCGGGGCAACTGCCAGAAGATCAGATTCCAGTCAGCCACTTTCATCCCCGCGTATGCGGGGCAGAAACCACTTTTGTCATGCACTTCCATCCCCGCATGTGCGGGGTAACCATTGTCTGTGTTCGACAGCACAGTAGACCTTTCATCCCCGCGTGCGCGGGGCAACCGGGTTCAGGAGATCTACGCCATGCCGACTGCATCTTTCATCCCCGCATGCGCGGGGCAACCTTGCGGTTGGAGAGAGTGGACGTCAGGGGCGGACTTTCATCCCCGCGTGCGCGGGGCAACCTCTTTGTCACAACATTCTGTTTTCATAGAACAAACAGGAATTCGCAGCAACGAACCGTGCTATGCGGCCAGAGAATCCGCAACGGATACTGCCCGCAGACAACCAAAACCGAGACCACGATTCCGGCCAATTCCATGAACCATGGTTCGAGCGGCTTTGTCCGCATCTTTGACCGTCAATCGCGCCTGCACATTCCAGGACGGAATACGAAGATTCCGCCACTTGCGATAGTCAGAGAAACCGTTATCAACGCCAGATGATCTACTACTAACTGAACATCGCACCCGTCTCTACTTTGTCTCCACGCATGATCAAGTCTCTCCGTGACCTGTTCCAGAAATTATACCACGGACTTTTTCGGCGGACTGTTAATCCTTGCAGTACCGCACTGAATTCCAAGAAATATCCATATCGGCAATGCGTGGTTGGGAAAAGAAAAAGGATAACCCCCCTCCAGACTCCTGAATCAATAACCCGGTACGTGGCATCTTTCTGATTTCAGAGCGAAGTCCAAACCTGTCCAGCAACAGATTGTCTACAGTAGCTTGCAGATCCTGCCAATTTTTGATCTCCTGCAAATTGGTGATCTGAAACAGAATCGACCAGGCCAGACAGCGTAGTGTAGAAAATTTCACTGGCATCTTGGCGCGCATCTTTTCTTTTGGGATTTCTTCCCAATTTTTGATAACGGAATAATCCAACTCGTTATTGCTGCAAAAGCCAGGATACGTTCCTTGCGAATCATGACAAAAAATAGCAGCAGCAAAAAGCAGGTTGCCCATCCACTGCCGCAAAAAAGCGACGGCATTTTCTGGTGACATCCGAGTACCAACCGAATGCACTGGAATCAACGGCGCAATCCGCCGTGCGGGATACCAGCACAACATCGAGCCAAACCATGCGCCCTGTCCAGAGGAGTTTACAGGCACATACTCCCTTTTCAACTGGCAGTTCTTTGCCGGCTTTTCGAACGAAAAGGTCTGCGCTGCTGCAGGAATGAAAAATGGCGCATGCGTCAATGGATTAAACAGTTCTTCATCCATCAACTGCATATTATTTTCACAGTATTCGATCTCAGCCTCGCTGTTATCAATTGCGGGAAATTCTTCACTATCTTCTGTGTCAACGGCACATTCCATTGGCTGCAGCACTTCCGCAACAAGTGCTTGGCTTTCCTCTGAGTCTTCGTTCTCCCGTGAGACATCCGCGTCTGACAAACTTTCTGCGTCCCAGTCACAGTCCGGGACAATGGCTCGCAGCGCGGCATACACCCGCGCATCTTCATCGTCAGCGATGTTCATTGCCCCATCAGCCTGCGTCGGGATTTCTTTCTCTGTCAGATCTTCTTCCCACATCCATTCATCCGCAGAGTCTTCATCAATGACAAGAGGTACCGGAAGAGCATCCTCTGGCGTTTCTTCCTGTGTTGGCTTTCTGTTCTTCTCCAACCACTCCTGTATGATCTCCGGTGACTGGTACCGATCAAGAATATCACAGACAACCATCTTCAATTTCTGGCGCGGAGAAAAACCAAAATCTTTCAAACAAGCAACACTTTTCTCATAGGCTTCTGGAGAGATCTGGCGCAACGCTTCACCCGTCTTGCGACCAACACTCGTAGCATCTTCCGCGCAATAGCACCCGATGAGAAATTCGATTATGGCGGGAATGTCATTCCATGCGCCTAGCCGATTCATACGCCACAAAACATGTTCCGCCAGAAAAAAATCTTTGGGCGACGCCACACGGTCTCCCAACGCACCATAGCGATACATGGTGTCCATGCCCTCATGAGTAATCAAACCGAAAAACCCAACCGGATCTCCGGTACGATTCATCAGATAGTCCATCCATTCCCGAATGCGTTGCGCGGCACGATCCTTGCCGCTATTCGTATTATGGAGGAGGGCAATGGACTCCGCTTCGTCCAGAATCAGAACAGGAAATGACCCTGTACCGGCAAGCAGGGTCGCCGCGACATCAAAAAATCCCTCCATGATCCGCTCACTCAACAGCGGGATTGCGACGGGCATCCCTGCATTGCCAGACAGCAATACTTTCAGATCCTGAACACGGTCTTCCACAATCCATCGCTGCAACAAAGACTGTATGACATTGCTCTGGTACCGGCCATTGACTACGCCCAAAACTGCCAAAACCAGCGGATACCAGGACGGATCCAGCGAGGCGAGGGAAGGAATCCCGCCCTGTTTTACCGAAAGTACCATTTCCTGAAAAAGCGGTGTTGGTTCCGCACGGAACAGCCAGTCGGAAATCACGAATTTCTCCTTGAACGTGGAACGAATACCCAGACTGGTAATGAATCCTTTGACCGGAGAAATGTCACGATCACAGAGAATGCGTGCAAACGTGGTTTTCCCAAACCCAAACTCGCCTTCGATGAGACGAAAGAAAGACTGCTTTCGTTCTTTCTGTTCGGATACCCAATCCAGGGCATCCCCTGCGTGAGAAGCGAATCCCAGAAAAATATCCTTCTGTGGCTGGCCAGAACGGATTTGCTCGATGTAACGGTACGACGGCTTCAGATCGGACATCCTGGTCTCCTTGCGATATGTCGCCTTGCAAAACGGTATAGATCAGAGACGGGTTACCATCCGTGCCAAACTTGATCCCCGCATGCGCGGGGCAAAAACCACTTTTGCCATGCCCTTCCATCCCCGCATGTGCGGGGCAGATAGCGCCGCCAGCCATGTGCTATTGGTCTGCACACTTTCATCCCCGCATGCGCGGGGCAGACAACAACCCCGCGATTTTCTAGGCCATTTTGACGCTTTCATCCCCGCGTGCGCGGGCAGACTTCCATGGTCAATCTCCTTTCGTTAGCTGATAGCTTTCATCCCCGCGTGCGCGGGGCAACCGCGATAATTTTTATTGCCGCGCGCGTTTGCTCGCTTTCATCCCCGCGTGCGCGGGGCAACCGGGAGATATGTGAAACGTGCGGGCAGGGTTGAGCTTTCATCCCCGCGTGCGCGGGGCAGACTCTTTGTCGCAACATTCTGTTTCCAAAGAACAATCTGTATTTCCAGAAAAGAACCGTGCTACGCAGCCAAAATCCGCCCAGAAAATCGATCGTTACTTGGCGGTATAGATCGGAACCGGGTCAGACCTTGTTGCGAGGAAGCGACCACCTCACCGGACCCGCAATTACCGTGCAAGTGCGTTAGGGCGTCCTTTCCCAGAAAACATCTCAATACCCGACAAAAAGGTATTCCTGCACTTCATTGTTGTTATCCCCGACCTTGTGCCCCTGATTGCCAAAAGTTCAGACGCAAAAGGGCAGCGCATTGCTCAAGGTTTCCGACTTTCTGGATGAGTGTAAGAATTTCCAGCAATCATTCTTATCTTATTCCTTGTTTCCTCATCCATTTCTTTATCGTAAATTTTTTTCATCTCTTGCAGTGTGCTATCACGAATGCAAAATGATATTCCAGATAACTCAAGAATGCTGAGCGATTCCGAATCAATCCTTCGCAAGGCGCGACGCAGGCTAATAGCGTAAGAATCACCATCGGCACTTGAGAAGCCACTACCTTGCGCGTCTTGTTCGGCGCCCTCCTTTCCCTTGTTTGATAACCATTTTTCTACATCCGAGAGGCCATCACTGACTTCACGAACTATCTTTTTTACAAAAACTTTTATTACATCATTGCTGGACATGATCAACCTCCTTTTTGCCATCCAAAATTTCCCGCAGATTCTTCGATGGAGAAAAAAGTTGCTCTCCACGCGAAAAGATCACCAACATCATGCGTGCCATCCGGTCGCTGGGCCACCGCCCCTTTTAATCTGAGCGCTTCACCAACCAATACTGGCTCCCCGGAATCACCCGCCAAGGCCGTGCTTTCTCCAAAATGTGGATCTCCGGCACCGGCCCATAGTAGGACGAGTCGAAGGCGTAATTGCCCGGCGCGTAGAGCCACACCTGGCCGGCTTTCAGATGGTAGGTGCCAAAAGGGTAATGAATGATGGCGTGCTTCTGCCCAGGCGTGCGGCGGTCCACATGAGAGTTCGGCAGATAGTGACCGTCCACCCAGACGCCTTGCCGCTTGAGTACCACGGTCTGCCCCGGCAACGCGGCAATCTCCTTGATCCACGGTTGGCCGGCGGGGAACCAGTGATATTTCAGCCCTTCGGCTACCGCCGGATGGTGTGCAGGTCCGGGGATCTGTACCTCGACCATTTCGCCGTCATGCAGAGGGAACGGGCTGCCTTCCAGTTGGTAAATCCCCAGTGGTTCGCAGGTCGAAGTATTGAAAACCAGGTGAGACCACTTCACCAGAACGATGCCGGCCAAAAACAGGACCGACAACAATACAACAACGGCAAACGCTAACCATGCCGCAACAATAAAAAGTCGTTTTATTCTCATAAAGAACCCATTTTTAGTGTCCAGCAAAATCGTTGCGATCACCGAGCGATTATTTTGTGACCGTTCTTCGCTTTCTGAACGGTCAGCAAACCTGTCCTGGTCACTTCCGTCCCCCTTGCGAAAAATGCTTTTCCCTGCGCCTGCGCTCCCGCGCCTCAATCCCCGCCAGCAACCACGCAGCAGGTTTGTTGATCCAACGAATCGGCGCCTCGATGAGCAGAAGGATGCGTAGCGTCTCCGTCGCTACCCGCCGGGGACCGGGACGCTCGAAATAACTCAGGAGACAGGAGTCGATTCGCCGGATAAACGCTTTCGCTTTTGCTCGTGGACCCAATGCCATTCCATGTGTGGATTCTCCGGATTCTTCCGGCAACAAATCTCCCATAACTCCTCCGACTCCAATGAATCCAGTACTCCATTGGGTAATCCTGCATCCAGATAGCGAGGGCAAAGCACGGATACTCAGCGACGAAACATCTGCTTGTACGTCTGCGCCGACTGACGCATGAGAACATCCACCTTGCTGAACTGCCCACTGGCCACAGGCGGGCCATACTGCCTGGACATACGGCGGCCACGATCTGTCAGCCATTCTTTCCCCATCGTATCGATCACATATCTCTCGATGGCTGCCATCGACACACCAAACTTCTCCGATGCCGTCCGCAACGCCTTGGGCTTCGGCATATCCGTGGATCCCAGAACCCAACAGGCCCAGGAACCCGCTCTTTTCAGCAACTGAGGATCGACCTTGCTTGCCATAGATGCTCTCCAGAGCCAATATGCTTCCGTTCGGGTATAGATCAGGGGCGGGTCAGGCACGAAAACAACGCTTTTTCTGGGTTGTCTTCTGCGGATCCGAAACAAGGAGTACGATGCGCGCAGAAAAGGAGAGAGTACGATGTCGAAAGAGAAGCTATGCGGCAAATTGCCGACAATGAAGATCCGGTCGTTGTACCATCGACCCACGGAGCAGCACCGTGACGCCAGGGCGTATTGCCGCAAGGGAAGAATGGCACAACGCGAACAGCGGGAAGCTCGTGAAGGTTGTCTTCTGCAGATCTGGCGGTCTGCATAAGAGAACTGTTACGACGGACATTCACGGACAGAAAAGGAAGCTCCCCATGCGATTGTAGAACCGAATACCAGGAGCAATCGCAATGAGCAGGACCATACGAAGAAAAACCGCCAGTCACGAATACCAGCAACTAAATATCTGGATGCACCACGCGCAACCCATAGGCAAAACCAACAGAAACAACCAAAATCAGTAATTCCATCACCGACACAAGAAAACAAGTTCTCAGGTTTCTAATTATTCGCTCGCCGAGAAATGTCCGGAAAAACAAATTTATGAGCAGAGCCACCACCGTTGTGATACAGAGTCCATAAGCCTCGAATTTGGCCCACTCCAAAATCCACTGGTGATATGGAAACACAGCACTTAATAAATGATAATGCACGGCCAACGCCATACCTGCCTCCACAAAAAGCAGCACAGGCAACAAATTCCATGCCCAAAAACGCAGTCTTGCAGGAAGAACCAGCAGAATCGGCGGAATCAGCATGGAAAACACTACAATAAGCATCCAAACATAAAAAAGCATAAATCACCTCACCTGTTCACCGCGAACAGCACCGGCACGCCCAGAAAATTCCCCCACGCCTTTGCAGACGCTCGCTGGATGGCCGGAATGTCCGTGCCCTCCGCCCACCAGTCATTCGCCGGGGCCAGCAGGACTTGCATGTGCTCACCAATCAGACCCAGGGCGGGCCACATCAGCAGTTGTTCATAGCAAATCAGATAACCGATTCTGGTTTTCCCCACCTGCCCGATTTCCGGCTTGCCAAAAACGCGCATGGGGAAACTTTGAAAAGGGCGCCACGGATGCCACATCGAGAACGGCACAGGGATCCGGTCGGGCAGGATGGTTTCCTTGCCATCGTGCATTTCCACCAGCGCATCGATGAGTCCGCCGGTAGCATTGGGAATGTCCGCGCCAATCAGGGCTACCTTGCCATGATGGCTGGCCGTGTAGTCCAGCACCGGCTTCCAGACGGCTTTCGTGCCGACGTACCAGGGGCCAGCGATGGACTCCGGAGTGAGCACGACTTGCGAACCGTGCCGGAAGTCGTGTAGCACTTGCGGCGCGAGTTTCATGCTGGCTTCCACGTAGGACAGTCCGGAGAGTTCACCGTACTTGGCGTTAATGGCCGTCCAGTGGGCAGGGAGTTTCGGCGCAGTATGCGGCAGCATGGTTGCGAACAACAGGCAGCCGATGACGGCACCTAAGCGGCCCTCGTGCAGTACGTCAATCGTGAAGATTGTTGCGCTCGGGAACGTGTCGAGCGCAAAAGAGAAAACGAGGAACCCGACCGCGACAATCCCTGCCAGCCAAAGATGGTCACGCAGGAAAAACGCGCCCCACAACAACACGGAAATCAGAATCCAGGCAGGAATATCAGCGATAGACAACTTGTTCTTACCCACAAAGCCCACAGCCAGCAGGACCAGAAGCATGGCCCACCATCCACCAGGCAGTGCGCCAATCCACGGGCTTGTCCAACCAACCAGACCCAATGGCGGCAGGATGGTCGAGATAGCGGACAGCAGTACAGTGGTCGTAATGGCGGCAACGGCTTTTGGTGTTATTGTGGAAAGCCACAGCGACAGCGGCGTATAAAACAGGTAAGGCAAGGCAAAGAGCAGGGAAGAACCGGACCAGAAACCCAACCCCAAAAGAAGCCCTGCGTGCGGGAAGAAATCATCCGTGCCGTGAATCAGCCCGTAGGTTGTTGCCAGATGATAGCCCAACATCGAGAGGAACGGCGCAGCCCAATGGCGACGACCCCAGAATGGCAGGGCCACCAACGCCAGTGGCGCCAGGCCGATGGCGCACGGCCAGGCCAGCAGGCCAATCATCCCGCCAAGAAGAAAAGCGAATGGCAATGCCGCCTTAGATTTCCACGTCATTTTTACACCCGCCCATTTTGGCGCAAGCAATGCGGAGAGTGATCGTCGCCACCAGGGTAATCAGACATAACCCCAGTTCCTGCCCATGGGAGAAAAGCGTGACGATGATCTCCCGGATAGCAAACGTGGCGGCGGTATCCAGCAATAAAATCAGATTCAACCGGTGCCGCAGTTCCAGCCCCAGAAATACTTGCGAGATTTCCAACAGGATCAGGACATCCAGCAGTTCCACCACCACCGGACGCACCGAAAGACTGTCTGGTGACAGTAGCGGCAGGTGGACCAGCAATATCAGCACATGGCAACTCAGTGCCAACGCCAGGGCCAGCACAAGAACCGAAAGCCACAACTCGAACAACTCCGTCAGGCGGGTAATTCGCTGCGTGCCACTTCTGGCATGAATTCCCATGAGTCTGACTGGGCCAATCATTTGGAATCTGTCCGCATGCCAAGCCCCATCATCGGCTGATGCAAGACCCTGATCGCCCGTGTTTTGGCCACATACAACAAGCGTCGCTCCTCCTCGCTTTCCAGCCGCTTGGGGAAAAAGAGATCTTCGGCAAGGCTGACCTCGTCAAACTCCATGCCTTTGCTCTTGTGCGCCGTAATGGCGATATGATCGCAACCACGCCAGGCGTCCTTGTCCGTATCCAGATCCACGACCCGCTCCATGGCATCACGAAGTTCATCCAGTCCGTAGGTATCCACCAGTTTCAAAAACACCGCCAGATCCTTCCCACCATCGCTGTCGGCAAACGAGCGCAAATCCCCATCGTCCTTAAACAGGGAGAATGCCCCGGTCGGACGGCCATTCACCAGACTCTCATAGTCCCGCAAAAAACCGAGAATCCCCCGCCTGCCGCTGGCTCCGGCCCTGACCCCACGCGACAGTGCGGCCTGGATACTTGCCATCACTCCCTCATTGGTCCGTGAGATTACGGCCTTACCCCCGCCGCCCACCAATACCCGAGAAGTAAAACCTGGGCGCCCCCGCAAAAAATGTCTGGCCCCCAACGATTCCAACACCACATTTGCATCGTCTGCGATCTCTTGACCGAACCGGAAACTGGTAGTCAACTGAGTCTCTGGCAGATCCAATGACTGCATGGCATTTTTCGCCCCACGCCACGCATAAATCTGTTGAAAGGCATCGCCGACGTAAAACACAGGGATTTTTTGCGCCTCCGTCAACAGCAGCATCAGTCCGTCCGCATCCTGCGCTTCGTCAAAAAGCAGATAGTCATAACTTCTTGACAAGTCCGGCTTTGTCAGAATGTATTCACGCAAATAAAGATCGTGAGAAACCGGAACATCGCTCCCCGTCCGGGACATTTCTTCAAAGACGGTTTGTGCCATCTTTACTGCTTCCTTGCTTAACCGATGACAGAGTTTGACCTCCATATCGGCTCTGGCGCGAAGCTGATTGTTTTTGGACTTCTCAGACAGATCATCATCAGAAATATATCTCGCGGCTTCGTCCAGCTCTTTTTTCATGGCGAAAGCGGAAGCGCACATATCGCCCCAATGGATATGATCCATGGATACCGTATTATCCGCCGTTCGCAGGAACTTCCCAACCGTCCCCAATACCATTTCAGAAAGCGTGAAGGCATGATCTCCCGTAATATGAAAACGGGACCGAAGATATCCCGGGTTCAGGCGCTTGTTCAGTCTCGCCCCATATTTTTTCCCGAATCCGGAAAACGCCAACGAATGAAATGTCCGCGCCTCGCAACCCGTACCAGAGAATTTCTTTTGCGCCTCCAACGCGATGATCTTGTTGAAAGACAGATACAGCCCGCGAAGACCAGGAAGAGCACTGGCAATCGCCACCAGTGTCGTAGTCTTCCCCGTCCCCGCTAGGGCAGAGATCTTAAAACTCTCACGACGCATCGCCATCGCTACCGCCGCTTTCTGCTCGTCCGTCAGTTGCATATCACAATCCAAACGCCATTGTTCCGGTTTGGTATAGATCAGATGCGGGTCAGACGGAGAAGATTTGTCTACCCGGTAGACGAAAACGACAAGACGGCACCGGGAATGCCGGGCGAAGTCTCGCCGATCTATACCGTCACACACACAACATGGACATAGGGATGACCAATGCCAACAGATATCGCTACGGACTACCGGCTGGAGCCCATAGTCAACCTCTCCACAGGAGAGGCCATTGGAAACGAACTGCTCGCAGGAAAAACCACATGCCCGCAATGGACCCCGAAAGAGTGGGAACTCTGGTATGGGTGGCTCTCGGTGGAGATACCAAAGATATTGGCATCCACACCAGGCTTGCTATTTTTTAACCTGAGCGGAGAGCAAATCCTCAATCACAACATCCTGCGTAGCGTTCGCCAACTGCGCGACTACGCAGACCGGATCATTATCGAGTGGACGGAACAGGATTTCTTGCACGAACGATTTGTGGACGTGATCGTGAAACTCAACTTCCTGAAAGGGATGGGCTTCGGGCTTGCCATAGACGATGTTGCCTCACAGGATGGGGTTGACGGTCTGGGCCGCGCCGGGGCGATAAAACACCGGTTCTGCAAGATCGACGGTGCCTATTTTCAGAGAGCGCGGGAATACGGACCGGATTTCCTACGCGGCCTCTGCCAGCACCTGTCGATGCACGAAACTCAGGTCATCGCGGAGTGGATCGAGACAGAAGAGGATTACCGCATCGCCCAGGATGGCGGAGCGCACCTGGGCCAGGGATGGTTCTTTCGGTAGGGATTTTTTCTACCGGGTAGACAAAACGCCCGCCAGGGTAACCGCACGGTTCACCTGCGCACGTCCGATCTCTGCCCATCCACGCCCGTCTGGTGAAACGCGGTTCCATGCCAATGGGCTGGTATGGGGCATCGGAATGACAGGAATTTGGGTAATGACGGCGGAAACCGGAAGTAGTTGTGGGTGCAAATCGGGGTATCCAGCCTTTTGCCTGCCGTCTGCATCCAGAATATGCGACAGCAGGGTGCCAGATCCCAGGAAAATGGTAGAGGCGGAACGACCCACGCACAGAATGACACAGGGACAAGAGGTTGCAATGGTCTGTGCCAGATAAGGAAGGCAATCCCAAGTCTCCGCGGCGGACGGTGGCCGGTTCCCTGCCGGGCGACAACGAACGACATTGGCACAACCATAGTCCCTGCCACGAACGAACCCATGCTGTCCCAAAAGATTCTGTAGAAGTTTTCCAGACCGACCAACAAAGCCTTTTCCTTCCCGATCTTCGTCCGCGCCAGGGGCTTCTCCAATCACCAGCAATCCGTGCAAAACCGGATCAGCCATGACAATCTGCGACCGTGACGCACAGAGCGCCTGGCATCGGTTACAGGTAGCTTGCGCCGTGCCCATTGAGATACCAATGGGGAATCTCTTCCTCCAGGTAGTTCAAAAACAACTCCTCCTGCGCGGAAACATCACGGATGGTTTCTACACGAAACGTGCCGGGATAGGAACCCGCTACCTTGCAGTTTGGGTCTCTGGAGTGATTCAGGTAACTGTACACCGTGCGAAATGGGCGTGCCAATACCCGGTTTCGATTCTCTGGGATGGGAATAAAATTCCATTCCATGAAAAAATAATTCAACAGATGATCGTCGATTCCATGACGCAATGTTTGCGTCAATTTGGCAATATCGCCAATGGTCAGGACTTGACCGTCCAGATGAACGATAGTGGCTCCTGCTGGCAGAGAACTATTGGCAAAAGCCCCAAATCCATGAACCGGGCTGGGACCAATCCGAAGCCATGGCTCCAAAAGCATTACCGGCCAAATGGGTTTTCTGCTCTTTGCCGGATTTTCCAATTCCGGCAGAGAAATTGATGAACTGACTTCCGCCACAACATCTATTCCTGACATATCCTTTTGCTCCCGTTCGGATTTTGGTGATTACCAAATGTTTGACCGCTACAGCGGAACACCGACCCCGGTATAGATCAGGATCGGGTCAGGAGATGAAATTTTGTCTACCGGGTAAACAAAGTGGCGATCACCCAACATTTACGCGCTGGGGAAAGCTCTGTTCAGCGCAGTACGCAGGTACGGGTCCATGTCGGGCAGATTGCGCCTGGCCCAGGCAACATAGTCTGCTGGCAAATCGGGAATCGGAACACCACGGTGCTTACCAAAAGGCATGTGCGTCGGAATGCGGCAATCTTCACTGAAATGCCAGAGTTCGTCCCAGGAATCCACAGGGTGTTCTTTCAGAATGCAAGCAAGCAGATCGCGGGTGAAGTGTATGTCGTGCCAGGCACTATGCGCGTTCTGAATCGCCCTGCGGGCCTTGTCCAGATCGGTAGCAAGAAAATAGGTCAGAGCAGACAGGCTATGGCTGTCGGTGTTGGGCCATATTCGGCGTGCCATGGCAAGCGTACAGATCCGGCGCACGTCGGGAGAACCGATGACCTGCCAGTCGTAGTCGATATTGTGGCCGATGATGTAGGCAGTATCTGGCGGGAGTGCGAAGTCCGATGGTGATGGGCATCCTTCGAGGTCGGCGGGGAGAATATGGTGAGTAGCCATGGCGCCAAACTCAATGGGCTTATCCGGCAAATAGCGTTGCTGAAAGTCGGCAACGGTTTGCAGTTGCGCTGGGGTGTTGGGAGCGATCCAGGCAATCTCCACAGCCTGTGGCTCGTTACGGCCAGTGGTTTCAGTGTCGATAATGATGGTTTGTGGCACGGTAATAGCCTCCATACGTAAGTGATTATTCACATAAACCATAAGATGACGAACAAGCCATAGGATCTTCTATGTCGGAAAGAATGTCGAACTGCTTTCCGCCGCGTGTAGTACGCGACCAGATAATGATGCTATCAATTTTGTTCGCTTCATAGACGATACTGGATGCCGCGCCTTTTTGATGTAAGTCTTTATTGAAAAAGGTTGCATATCCACGCTTAGACGCCTTCGATACCAGAATTTCCCATTCTTTTTTCTGTTCCAGATATTCCGGCGCTCTGGAATGTGTATTCCAGATTTCCTTTTTGCTGCAATTGATGCACGGCATACAGCCGACTCTGGAAAATCCCTGAAGATAAAGAGGATTTGGCTGTATTTTCCTCTTGCCACAATAATCAAAGACATCCAGCGCCGACCACTCAACAAGAGGGCGATAGATGTAGTAATGCGGCGCGATTTTCTCAAACTGTTTTGCGTTTCTCCGGTTTGGCGACTCATCTCGACGGATACCTTGCCAACTGACAACGGTATAACCGCTATCAACCAGTCCCAACTGGTATTCCACCATTACGTTTCGTTTCAGTTCTTGCGTGCAGAACTGCGCTAACCTGGAAGGGAAGCGGCCTTTCCAAAGGCACAGGTCCAAATAGGGGTTCCCTGTAGGGTGAAGCACTTCCAGCGCCCTACGCTTGGCTCTATTCGTCCAGCGGACGCGCCGACCGCCGCCAACCTTGCGGGTTTTCTGTATGGGTTCCTGCACGGTCAGGCCATCGCGCTTGACCGCACGGTAGAGGATATTCCCTCTGCCATCTCGCTTCGGTACAGGGTTTCCTTGGGCATCAAAAACGGGTTCGGTGTCATATTTGCGGCCAACCCGCTGATCTCTGGCAACGAACATGCGCTTTGCGGCAATCTCGGCATCAAAGTTGGCTTTCAGCCGCAGGATCTGGATGCCTAGTGATTCCTCGATGTAACGCAAATAATCATGAATCTCTGCGTGCTCGTTGCCCGTATCGCAAAATACGGGCACCACATTCTCCCGACCGAACCGGGATAAAGCCGTCAACAATGTCGCTGTTGAATCCTTGCCGCCAGAGAAACTGACAACATGCCTCACTCCCATGGATTACCCCCCGCGACGAATACACGGGGTATAGATCAGAGGCGGGTCAGAGCAATGAAATTTTGTCTACCGGGTAGACAAA